>CAISWS010000304.1 GCA_903889265.1 uncultured Bacteroidota bacterium | reverse complement strand
TTTGAGGTGTGGATGACATACTGCATAACCTGATTTTGGTGTGTGGTAACCCCAAATTCAGTGGTTTCTTTGCAAAGTGTCATCCACTTTTCTACTTATCTCTTTGATATTGTGTACTTTAGAGAATAGCTAATCCATAACTCACGTTACTTTAGTTATAGACGATGCAAATGCATTGAGGGGGTAATAAAGATTTGATAGTTTTTGTTTGGTTAAATAAGAGGAGCTCCGCTTGCGGGGCTCTTTTTTTGCACTACAGGTTACGAAACTAAAAGTCGTGATGCCGCTGTTTTTTGTGCTCTACAAAGTCCTTATTGTTCGATTTATATTTCATATAATTACTTGAAATTCAATAATTTAAGAGTGATTTGTAAAATTAGATACCCGTTTTTAAAAAACGAGCTTGACAAAAGCCAGTCTCTGCCGTTACATTGTTTGTGTTGGCAGTATTTAACCGAATTAAAAGTCTATAAAATGAACAAGTTAAATCAAATAATAGCAGCTGCCCTGATAAGCATTTCGCTTAATTCTTTTGCGGCTGATTGCCCTTCGCTTTCCGGTAGCTTTACTATCGGTAAAAATGAAGGTGCTGATTTTGCTTCAATAACAGATGCTGTTAATGCCATACAGTGTGGTGGCGTAAGCGGACCGGTTACTTTTAAAATAGAAAATGGTAATTACAATGAAAGAGTTGTGATGTCAACCATACCCGGGGCTTCGGTTTATAATACGGTAACCTTTGAAAGCAAATCGGGTGTTAATACGGATGCAGTAATTGGATTTACTACTACCGATGCTACCTTAACCATGAATGGCACCAGCTACGTTTCTTTCGAAAACATTTCTATCAACCACAGCGCGGCCACTTATGGCAACGCAGTTCGTGTAGACGGGAAAGCTACCAGCGTTCACTTTACCGGTGTCATCTTTGATGGGGTTGAAGTAGCCCGCACCGGGGCCAACAGCGCCACAGTCTACTTTACCTCAAACGCACCTAAATATGATATCTCTTTCGAAAACTGCGAAATAAACAATGGCAGCATGGGTATAGTTAAAGGTGGTGTAAACGCTGATAACTATGATAACAAAACTTCAATCAGCGGCACTTTGTTCTCTAACCAGTTTGAAACTGCCCTGGCTTTATCAAACGAAAATGCACCTGCCATTAATAACAATGTAATCAGCAGTCTTTCAAAATTCAGCAATTACAAAGGTATTTGCCTCAATAACATCAGCAACGACCTTATCCTTAACAACAACGTTGTAAACATGGCCACCGGTTCAACCGGCGTTGAAATGAATAACTGTGCGGCCAGGCCTACTCACCTTGGCCAGGTGAATGGAAACTCGGTAGAGGTAGGCGGTAAAGATGAGGCAAACGGCATTGCTTTAACTGGTACAACGGATAACCAGGTGCTTAACTTTAACCGTGTAAAACTGAGCAACGGAACTGAAACCGTAAAACAGGCTTATTACAAAAACGGAGGCTCGGGCAACAACATCAACCTGTTAAACAATATTTTCTATGATTTTTCAACCGGCGGTTATACTATCATTGGCAACTCTTATAAAGATATGTTTAACCAATTACCAGGCCAGGGCAATTCTGCACTTACCGTTTCAGCTAATGGACTGATGATTGAAAAAGCTACACCCGTTTACAAGTAAACTCAATACCAATTCCACTATCCCGTTGGCCTGGCTTGTAGCCAGGCCATTTTTTTTAATACAGGCCTCTAACAGTCAGCGAAGCCGGGCAGAGTCATAGAGCCTCAGATTGAATTTTATGATAGATTTTTGTTAATTAGTGCTTTCGCTGATAAATTTTTTTTGCCACTCAGGCACTCAGAATACTAAGAAATATATTTTGATTATTAATACTTTGTGCCTTCGTGTCGATGTCGCTATGTATTTTTTATAGAGTTCCTTGGAAAATTGCCATCAGCCAACTCACCCCCCTCTGAAACATCGGGACAAGTTATCTTCCGGACATCCCCACTCTTTGAAAAAAAGAGAAGGGAAATGCGAATACGAATTCAGGTTTGGCATTTATCGAAGAAGTCTAATTCAAAATGATACACTACCGGGCGAGGCATGTATTTCCAAACTCATCAATAATAATTAGCTTTACCGCAAGCGCAAAGGGTACATGAAAGTAAGTAACAGGCAGGGAAAGTTTCTTCAAAAAGCTATAGCCAAATGGCAGCAGGAGGGTACTATTACTGCCGATGAGGCCGAAAGGCTGAGTAATGGTTTTACTATTCAATCTTTCGACTGGAAAAAACTGGCTAAATACTCCTTTTGGATAGCCATTGTTTGCGGGCTTATTTCTGTTGCGGCAGCGGTGGCTGATGATTACATTATTCACTTTATTGAGCAACTTTTTTCTTCATCCAATATTGCGCTTTGCATCGGCTTTCAGGCAATTGCCGGAGTTTTTTATTACCTGGGTTTAAGGGGTAGAATAAAACATACTGAACGGGTGTTTACAAATGAAGCGTTTATTTTTACGGGGGTTATGTTTACGGCCGGGGCCATTGCCTATTTCGGCCGGGCTGTAGATACAGGCAGTGGACATTTCTCGCTGCTTTTTTTGATTGGCACATTGATGTATGGTTTAATGGGGCTTTGGTTTCCCTCGCGTATGGTTTGGGTGTTTGCCATATTATCGTTAGGTGCGTGGTTTGGTACTGAAACCGGTTACGTATCAGGTTGGGGTGCTTACTATTTGGGTATGAATTACCCATTGCGTTTTGTGCTTTTCGGAATTATTCTTGTGGCGGTGTCTTACGCTTTTAAATACTTTCCAAGACTTGCAGAATTTTATAAACCCAGTTTAAGGCTGGGCTTGCTTTACCTGTTTATTGCGCTTTGGATACTTTCTATTTTTGGCAATTACGGCGATATTGACCGTTGGTATGCGGTTAAGCAGCCAGAGTTGTTTGGCTGGGGTTTGCTATTTGGCGGGGTAGCCTGTGTATCTATATTTTTTGGCATAATGACCGAAGACCCGATTACCCGGGGTTTTGGTATTACTTTTCTGCTTATCAATTTATACACCCGCTATTTTGAGTATTTCTGGAACGGTATGCATAAGGCCTTGTTCTTTTTTATCCTTGCCTTTTCGTTTTGGTTAGTGGGTAGCAGAGCTGAGAGGATATGGAATATAGGCAGCGGCAAAAGTGAAGTTGAACCCGCCAGATTGGATGAAATACTTGAAGAGGAGGAATGATGCCAACCAGGAAATATTTGATGAGTCGTAACCTCGTATTGTTCGCTTTACTGCTGGTTGTTAATAGCGCCACTTTTGCGCAAACTAAAGTAAGACCCGTTGAAGAATTAATTAACACTACAGAGCCTGCCTGGCCTGTGGTGTTGGATTGGATTAAACACGCTACCAACAAAGTTGAAATATTGCAACGCGATTCGGTAAGGGCAACTGATGCTTTATATTTTGTGCAGGTTACCACGCATTCGCCTATGGGGGCTATTTTGTATGAAACCGGTGGTTTATTGATTGACAATGGCTGGATAAGGGTGCTTGGCTCCGGCAGCCCGAGATTAAACAGAAGTATGCCTGACTGGAATAATGGAAAAACTTTCAGGGAGTATGGCGAGCATACACCCTTTTACCTGGTTGCAGATGATGTGCTGGGAGGTTTTTTTGCTATCAATGGCGGCGGCCTGGGAACTGATGTTGGAAAGATGTATTACCTGTCCCCCGATACGCTCACCTGGCAAGCGATGAACTACACTTATTCAGAGTTCCTGAATTTTTGTTTTACGGGTAGAATAGATAAATTTTACGAGGGCTTCAGGTGGCAGGGATGGGAAAAGGATTTGGCAGCTTTATCAGGAGAAAGTGCGTATAGTTTTATGCCTCCGCTTTGGACAAAGGAGGGTAGGGATATCAGGAAAGATTCGAAAAAGCCTGTTGCGGTTGAAGACTTGTACAACCTTATTTTTGAAATCAGGAAACACCGGGGATTGGATAAAACTGAAAACAAATAATGAAGCGAATTCTGATACCACTACCCGACCATGATTTTGACGTTACAGAGGTAGCAGTGCCATGGAAACTTTTTAAGCAGAAGGGCTACGAAGTTGTTTTTGCTACCGAGCGTGGCAACCGCGCTTATTGCGACCCGAAGTTGATTGAAGGGGTAATATTTGGCCAACTGGGCGCTACCAAGGAAGCCATAGGTTTTTATCGTGAGATGGAAAAGGACATTGAGTTTTTGCAACCAATAAAGTACAGTGATATTAACCCGGCCGAATACGATTTGTTGCATTTGCCGGGCGGGCATGCAAAAGGGATGAGGCAATATTTGGAGAGTAAAGAATTGCAACAAAAAGTGTTGGGATTCTTCCAGTTAAATAAACCGGTTGGCAGCATTTGCCACGGTGCTGTTGTGCTTGCCAGAACAATAGACCCTGCAACAAAAAAGAGCGTGGTTTACAATTACAAACTAACCGGCCTTATAAAATCGCTGGAGCGTATTGCATATTATATCACTTTCTGGAAGTTGGGAAAATACTATCGCACTTATCCCGCCTACGTTGAAGATGAAGTAAAGAGTGCATTAAGCAACCCCGATAATTTTCAACATGGCGAGGGGGACTATAAGCCTTATGTTTGTGTTGACCGAAATCTGGTTACTGCCCGCTGGCCTAAGGATGCTTTTGTGTATACAGAGAAGTTGATTGAGGCGCTGGAAATAAAATAGGTTTTCCTCTTTTTGTATTAATCTTTGCGCTCTTTGTGTCGTAGCGGTAAAAATGTCTTTTCAATAATTACTTTCACGTTCATAATTAATGTCTATGGCATATTTCGAAAATAAGGTGGTTTGGATTACCGGAGCTTCATCGGGCATTGGTGAGGCATTGGCTTATACTTTTGCCAAGCAAAAGACAAAGTTGGTTTTATCAGCCCGCCGTGAAGAAGAATTGCTGCGTGTAAAAGCAGCATGCAACTTACCCGATACGGATGTGTATGTATTGCCGCTGGATGTTGCGCAACATGATTTAATGGAAGCCGCTACCCAAAAGGTAATTGCCCGCTTTGGTCAGGTTGATATTCTGATAAACAACGCCGGGCTAAGCCATTGGTCTAAAATTAAAGACCTGAGCATGGACGTTATTAAAACCATTATGAACGTCAACTTTTTTGGTGGGGTGGCTTTAACGAAAGCGGTGCTGCCCGATATGCTGAAACGGAAGAAAGGCAACATTGTGGTTATTTCAAGTATCCTTGGCAAAATAGTAACCCCTAAACAGGCAGCTTACAATGCCAGCAAACATGCTTTGATGGGTTTTTTTGATACCCTGCGGGCTGAAACTACAAACGATGGTATAAAGGTGTTGTTGGTATGTCCGGGTTTTGTACGCACCAACGTGGCTAAGAATTCGCTGAACAAAGAGGGTGCGCCCATCAATAAGGACAACAACATGATAGCGAACGGCCTTGACCCATTGTATGTAAGTGAGCAGATTTTAAAGGCCATTCAGAACAACAAAGAAGAGATAGTTATTGCCGGGCCGAAGGAGAAATTTGGTGTTTTGATTAAACGCTTAGCGCCGGGGCTTTATTCAAAGTTTATTGCTAATAATAAGATTGTGTAATCATACAAATGCTGTAGTAAAATGTCTAACAAATTCTATTCAAAAGATAACCTGAAGTTTTTATTGCATGAAGTTTTTCCGGTGGTGGAGTTATGCAAGCGCGAAATTTTTAAAGAGCATTCGGAAGAAAGCCTGGATATGATAATAGAGGCTGCCGACAGCCTTTCAACCAATCATTTGCGGCCTATTTTGGTAGAGATGGATAATAAGCCCCCTTACCTGGAGAATGGCCGGATTAAGGTTCATCCCAAAATGAAGGAGTTGATGAAGACATTTGGTGAAGATGGGTGGATATCTATGGCTGCGCCTAAAGAGTTTGGTGGACAGCGTGTCCCCTTTACCGTTTTGCAGGCCACTGGCTTTATCATGGGTGCTGCCAATTACTCTACAATGGCGTTTCCGTTTCTGACAACCGGTGCAGCGCATTTGATTGAATCGTTTGCGACGCCGGAATTGCAGCAGACTTTTATACCTAACATGTTTGCAGGCAAGTGGCAGGGAACCATGGCACTAACAGAGCCGGGCGCGGGTAGTTCGCTTTCAGATATTGTAAGCACAGCTGTTCCTACGGATAACGGTTACTACCTGGTTAAAGGACAGAAGATATTTATAAGCTGTGGCGACCACGATGCCTGCGAGAATGTGGTGCATTTGATGCTGGCGCGCATTGAAGGTGCACCGGCAGGCACCAAGGGTATTTCGTTGTTTATTGTTCCACGCAGCAGGCCTGATGGCAATGGCGGGCTAACTTTTAATGATGTTAATACAGCAGGGGCGTTTCATAAAATGGGTTACCATGGTGCGCCAATTGCACATTTGATGATGGGCGAGGCCAACGATTGCCGCGCCTGGCTGGTTGGTGAGCCGCACAAGGGGCTTAGCTATATGTTTCAGATGATGAACGAAGCGCGCATTGGGGTAGGGTGTAATGCTACTTCTATTGCTTCTGCGGGTTATTACAACTCGCTGGAATATGCGAATGTAAGGACACAGGGAAGAAAGATAACGGAGAAAGATCCTTTAAAACCGCAGATACCGATAATTGAGCATGCCGATGTAAAACGTATGTTATTGTTTCAGAAAGCAGTGGTGGAAGGTTCCCTGTCGTTAGTATTTGAGGCTACTACCCGGCTGGATAATTACCATGCTGCGGAAGGAGAGGAGAAGGAAAATAATTTTCTGATTCTTGAATTGCTTACGCCAATAGTAAAATCTTACCCTGCGGAGATGAGTATATTAACTACCAGTGCTGCCTTGCAGTGTTTTGGCGGTTACGGTTATACCAAAGAATTTATGGCTGAGTTGTTTTTCCGCGAAACGCGGATACATACTTTGCACGAAGGAACCACTGCCATACACGGGATGGATTTGCTTGGCCGCAAGATGATGATGAATAACGGCAAGGCTACCATCCTGTTAATGCAGCAGATAATGCAGGATATTGAAGCTGCGCAGAAGTACGATTCGCTGCGTGTTTATGCCAACGTGTTGGCGCAGAAAATTATGAAACTGCAGGAAGTTACCATGCACTTAATAACGGTTGCGCAAAGCCAGGGCCCTGAAGTTTATTTGTCGGATGCTACTTTGTTCCTTGAACTATTTGGCATACTGGCTATAGGCTGGCAATGGATTAAACAAGGTATTAAGGTTGAGGAGTTAAAAGCCTCAGCTACTAAGGTTTATAGTGCGGAGTTTCTACAATCGAAACAGTACGCGTTGCAATACTTTTTTGAGTATGAAATACCGAAAACCGAAGGGTTGATTACGCGATTGAAGAGTGAAAACCATGTAACGGTGGTGGCTAAGGCGGCGGAGATTTTATAAAGCCTGAAACCTCACTTCCTCACCTCTGTAAACCGTATAAATGATATCCTTATCAGGA
>CAISWS010000303.1 GCA_903889265.1 uncultured Bacteroidota bacterium | reverse complement strand
TTTTTATTAATTAACGCATTGATGACAATATCATCATTACTGCCTTTGGTGCAAACCCGCTGTGCTTCATTATCCCAGTCTTCTTCTTTAATAAAGCATCCGGTGGAAATAAACCGGCACTTTTCTCCTTCGAGTAAGCGGATATAAATAGGGACGGTGTTATCGCTTTTCTTCTTCTGGGTGCGTAATACAAATGATATGGTTGCCATGATACAGGATTATTAGTCCTGCGAAGATAGGGTACAGGTAGAGGTACAGGTAAAATGACTTATCCACATGACCTCTTCATGTCTATACGATACCTTGAAACATAATAGCAGTAATGGTTTCAAGGTAATGTGAGGAAATAGGAGGAAACCTGAAATACCCTCGAAAACAGGACTTTCAATCCTGGTTCAGACAAAGAGGCCTTTGCGCAGATTAAGGCTTAATCACACCCCCAACTCAAAACTAAACTTACTCCCTCGCCCTAACTCGCTTTGCATGCTAACCTTGCCACCTTGTTTTTCAATAATTTCTTTACTGATAGTAAGGCCAATACCGCTGCCGCCGGGAATGGAGCCGGGTATTTGAAAGAATTTTTCAAAAATGCGCGCCTGGTATTTTTGCTCGATGCCGCGTCCGAAGTCTTGCACAGAAAACACCAGCGTGTTTTCTTTAGGTTCAACCGATATTAAAACCTTAGCGCCATTGTTTGAATACCTGATGGCATTAGTAAGGAAGTTAAGCAGCACCCAGGTAGTTTTATCGGCATCCGCTTTTACCAGTGGTAAATTGGCGGGTATATTTTTTTCAAGCACTATCTTTTTTTCTTCAATTAAAGAACTCACCGCAGCCGTGGCCTGGTCAATTATCTGTACCGGGTCAATGGGTTGGATATTGAACTGGATAGTACCGGTTTCTACCTGCGTCATATCCAGTAACTCAGAGGTTATTTTAAGCAGGCGCTGGCTGTCGCTTTTTATGTCCTCTACCAGTTTTTTCTGTTCAGGGTTAAGCGGGCCAATGCGGCTATCGCTCAATAACTTCAAACTCATTTTAATAGAAGATATGGGCGTTTTAAGCTCATGCGATATGGTGGCTATAAAGTTGGTCTTAGCCACGTCCAGTTCCTGGAATTTTGTAATGTTGCGCAGCACCGTTACCTCGCCAATCTTCTCATCCACATTAAATATTTCAAGCGACTCTTTCGTAAAGTAGCTTTCCTTATCATCGGCGTAAATCTTCAGCAGTTTTTCTTTTTCTTCTTTTACCAGCAGGTTACGCAACAGGTCGTTACGTAAAGCTACATCAGGTGCATATTTGCCCACCAGTTCAGCTTCATTAACACCCAATAGCTGTATTGCAACGGTGTTTGCAAACAGGATGCGGTTCTTTTCATCAAAGCCAATAATGGCATCCTTCATGTTATTGATAATGGTTTCAATCCTCTTTTTCTCCAGCATCAGTTTGCTGATGTTGCTGTTTTCATATTCATCAAGGCGGCTTGCCATTTCGTTAAAGGCATGGGCCAGTTCGCCAAACTCATCATTAGCATTAAAATGAAGGCGCGATGAATAATTACGGTTGGCAATTTCGCGTATCCCTGCGGTAAGGTCTGCTATAGGATTGGCTATCATGCTGGGGAAATTCACTACAAATGTAAAACTGAGTAAAAAGCACAAGGTGCCTAACAAGCTGATATAAGCAAACACCTCTTTAGCCGTTTTTGTGGCAGCCTGGTTTTTACGGAAAATTGCCTGCGTGTTGAGGTCCTGCACGTTTAAAATTTTGGCGCGTAGCAGTGCCTCGGTTTGCACATCACGCTTGCCCGATTTATACAGTTCAAATACCTCGCGCGTTTCGCGGGTGGCATCCAGTTCGCCCACTTCGGTTATGTTATGTTCCTGAGCCTGCAGGTTTTGTTCAAACTTGGTAATCCACAAATTATTTTCAGTTTCATCCAAAGCCTGAATCATGTTTTTGGTGTACTCAATGCTTTCATAATTGTCTTTAGAGATGGCAGATGATATATCGGCCAACCGGTTAATATAATAGCTACCGGTTATGGCCAGGGTAATAATAATAGCCAGCAGAAATAAAAGGCCGAGACGTATTTTGGTTTTAATTTTCATATCAGCATGTTATGAAAGAATTACGATATCAATATCGGATGCAGAGAGTTTAGTAAGCAATTGGTTAAACACGGCGGTGCTCATTATTATTTTCCATAACCTTAAATGCGGTTTGCCAATGCAGATGGTGGTAATACCTTTTTCCTCGGCAGTTTTTACAATGGTGCCTGCTATACTGGTACTTTTTACATTAATTACTTCGGCGCCTAACTCGGTGGCCAGCTTAAAATTATTAATCAGGTGCCTTTGTGTGGCTAAGGGAATATTTTCGGCATCCTCGCTGGGTAGTTGCACATACAACACCATCCACGAACTGTTATAATAAGAGGCAAGCCGGGCAGTTTTGCGGATGATTCTTTTTGCCGTTTCGTGGTTGCTGCTGATGCAGGCTAAAAAGCGTTCAGGTTTAAGCGCAATACTGCGCGGAACTTCATTCTCTATTTTACGCTCCACCTGCGATGCCACCTCCCTCAACGCCAGTTCCCGCAGTTGAAGTATTTTATCCGATTTGAAAAAATTACCAAGTGCTGTTTCAACCTTCGCTTTATCGTAAATCTTGCCCTCTTTAAGGCGCACTAAAAGTTCATCAACAGTAAGGTCAATGTTTACCACTTCGTCTGCCATGCGCAACACTGAATCGGGCACCCTTTCTTTAATCTCTATGCCGGTTATTTTTTCAATTTCTTCGTTCAGGCTTTCTATATGCTGAATATTAAGAGCGCTGATAACGCTGATACCGGCGTTCAGAATTTCAGCCACATCCTGCCAGCGCTTTTCGTTTATGCTGCCGTCAATATTGCTGTGGGCCAGTTCATCCACAATCACAACCTCGGGGTGGGCATTTACAATAGCCCGCACGTCCATTTCTTCCAGTTGTTTGCCTTTGTAAAATAAAGTGCGGCGGGGTATTACAGGTAAGCCTTCCAGCAAGGCGTGTGTTTCAGCGCGGTTGTGTGTTTCAATAAAACCAATTTTTACATCAATCCCGTTTTTAAGTAGGGCGTGGGCTTCCTGCAGCATCCTGAAACTCTTACCCACACCGGCGCTCATGCCAATGTAAATTTTAAATTTACCACGTTTGGCCTTGCGTATCAGTTCAAGAAATTTCTCCGCGTTTTCGTCCTGATCACTCATATCTCTCTGATTAAAATGCCATTAATGAAATTGGTAAGATGCACAAATTTACACCTTACCAATTCAAAGGAATCAAGAAATATTTAAAGGCTGATAAAAGCATCTTGCCAGCACATTTCTCAAAAGATATTTAAAATTAAATCCCAAAACAGTTTAACACAAAGGGCGCAAAGATTATATTTTGGGTGTTCTTTGCATTGAGCTTTGTGTGCTTTGTGATAAACTGCATTTTCTTTTCTTCAATTTAAAATGGTTTCTGTGGCTTTATTAAAAGCTAATACATAAGTCCATGGCGGCGGTAAACTGTCCTTTTTTGGTGCCGTTATCATAAGGAGTTACACCATCATTATTCCAGGCATGGTCATACCTTACTTCCGGCCTTATTACCACAAAATCGGTGAAGTGATGGCTCCAGCCTAAGGTATGGCTGGTGTACCAGGTAGCAAAACCGGTGCGTTGTCCCTCCACATCATTCAAAGCATCGTTACGTAACGATAGGTAATCTTTAGGCCCCAGGTAAGCCTGAAGGTAGTTTACTATGCCAATTGCCTCAGAACGGCCGGGTATAATTTCACCCTCACCACCTCCTTGTCCGTAAATAGCCGGGCCAAAGATTGCAGTTCCTCCCAACGCGGCATTAAACTGCCACATGTAATAGGCTTCAGTCATCATATGGAAACGGTCGTTAAACTTATGGCCCCAAACAAATACCAGTTGCTGTAAATCATCGTGGGCATTTTTAAACTGTCCGCTGCCTATAGAGGCCAGGCCGCCATATACTGATTCCTTATTATCCTTAGCAACCCACCTCATCATAAACGAGCCATTAGGCTGCGCCGAATTACTCCAAGGTGCCATATCGTTTCCGCCATGCACTCCCACCTCAAATTGAAACTGAGGATGCACCCTGATTGTAATATTTACGCCGGTATAAGTATAAGGGTCAACAGTAAACATCAGCGAGTGCGAGTACAAGTAGTTTTGAGGTGCCCATTGTGCTTCTATATCCGAAGGTGAAATAAAGCGGCCAACTTTTATAAGCATACCCTGCGCAACCTGTGGCACATAAATAAGCCCGTAAACCTGTGTTGGGTCCCAACCATAGACATTATTGTGCTGAAGCAATTGGTTGCTGAAATAGCCTTTAGCGCTGGTGTACCGGTAATCAGTACCGTAAATTACATTGGCTACAAAACCCCAATCCACTTTTTTGGTTTGAACCATATCAGGGTCGCGTTCAACGTAAAGAACGGCCTGGTCAAGTATGGGCCGGTTAGGGATATAATCATAAGATTGCGGAGTATTGGCTTGTTTTGAAGTACTGCCGTTTACGCCTCCGTCTATCCAGCCATAAATATGAATACCCACATCATTCCATTTTTTCCACGTCTTTTTTGTAGCTTTTTGAATGGCAGGTAGTAAATAATCCTGCACGCCATTAGGCTCGCCAATAACCGGTCCACCTACCCAATCTGAAAACGGAAATGGTGGTGACGGGAATGGAGAGGGCAAACAACGGCCGTTGGTTAGTGATGAATCAATGGGAAGATTGGCTGACTTATCTGTTTGACTAAAACTATTTAAAACTAAAACTGTAAAAATCGATGCAAAAATTGTTTTCATGGGTTTCTCTGGTTAATCACCGTTTTTAAGGTAATGGGTCCCCACAATCCAAAGCAGATACCAGTTAGTGTTTTGAGGACATTCTGGCTTATTAATTGATTGATAATCAATTAATAAAATTGTATATAGTACAAAACAAACCGCCCGGAGACTTAAAAGGAGCTTAAAATGAGAAGTGTTTTCTCAAAATGAGAACCTGAAAATTAATAGAAGAGTTTACCTATCAGAAGCTAATGCAAAGGTCAACTGCCGCTACAAACTGCCAGCTTTTTGTGCCGTTGTCGTAAGGTGTTACACCGGTATGATTCCAGGCATGCTCATATCTTACTTCGGGCCGGATAAGAATATAATCTGTAAAATGGTGACTCCATGAAAGGGTATGGCTGGTATACCAGGTTGCGTAACCGGTGCGCTGGCCCTGCACATCGTTTAGGGCATCGTTACGGAGTGACAAGTAATCTTTGGGACCAAGATAGGCCTGCAGGTAATTAACCATCCCTATAGCTTCTGAACGGCCCGGAATAATAGGGCCCTCGCCACCACCCTGTCCGTAAATAACCGGGTTATAAATAGCAGTACCGCCTTTAGCGGCATTAAACTGCCACATATAATATGCTTCGGTCATCATGTGAAATCTCTGGCTAAACTGATGCCCCCACACAAAGGCAAATTGCTGCAGGTTATCATGTCCGTTTTTGTACTGTCCTTTGCCTATGGCTGCCAACCCACCAAAAACTGACTCTTTGCTATCTTTTGAAACCCAGCGCATCATGAGTGAGCCATTTGGCTGTGCCGAAGAGGTCCAGGGGGCCATATCACTGCCGGCATGCACACTTGCCACAAACTGAAATTGCTGGTGGAGGCGGATAAAAACCTGCAGGCCGGTGTATGTATAAGGGTCTGCCATAAACGTTAAGGAGTGCGAATACATATAGTTTTGCGGCGCCCACTGCGCTTCAATATCGGTAGGGGAAATATACCGGCCTGCTTTAATTAGCATGCCTTGCGCTACTTGTGGTACATATAGTTCAACATATATCTGTGTAGGGTCCGCGCCGTATATGTGGTTATATTTTAGCAACTGATTGCTGAAATAGCCTTGCGCTGAAGTAAACCGGTAATCGGTACCATAAATGCCGTTCAAAAGAAAGCCCCAATCAATTTTTTTTGTTTGCACCATGTCCGGGTCGCGCTCTATCATCAATACCACCTGGTTTAACATCGGCCTGTTGGGGATGTAATCATAGGTCATGGGAATATTGGTATTCTTCGAAGTACTTCCGTTAACACCTGCATCAACCCAGCCATAAATATGGATACCGGTGTTGTTCCATTTGGTCCATGTCTTTTTCGTTGCTTTTTGAATTGCCTGCATCAGGTAATCGGGCAAACTGACAGGTTCGCCAATCAGGGGTCCACCGGCCCAATCAGAAAGGGGAAAAGGTGGTGAGGGCAGGGGAGAAGCCAGGCACCGCCCATTAACCGGGGGCGGGGCGGTTGTAGTATCGGCTACCGCGATAATTTTGGTTTCAGATGAACTGTTTGCCGGGGAGATTTCTATTGCTGCGAAACTGCTT
>CAISWS010000302.1 GCA_903889265.1 uncultured Bacteroidota bacterium | reverse complement strand
TAGTTTGATATGGTTTGCTAATGATGCCAATATTAGGCAATTATTTGTAGCAAACGCAGTCTACATCATAGAACCGTGAGCCCCTTTGGAGTAATCAAAATACCATAAGCAACGCCTCTCCGATTCGCTCAGATATATTAATTTAGTAGAAAATAAAAACATCTCTAACACATACCTTTATATAAACGCTACGCTCTCTTTCAACCATGCATAAACTAACTTTATCCCTCCTTCTTGTAACCTGCATGTTATTTACCCGCGCCCAGCAGGATATGAAAGATTTTACCCTTCATAACATACACACCGTAACAACTATTGACCCTGCCAGTGATAACGATACCGACTTAGCCGAAATTGGCAAAGCCATAGGCAATGCCCGTATAGTAATGCTTGGCGAACAGGACCATGGCGATGCACCCAGCTTTTTAGCCAAAACACGCATTATAAAATACCTGCACCAAAAAATGGGCTTTGATGTACTTGTTTTGAAGGCGATTTTTGGGCACTGAACCAGGTTGGCGACAAAATAAACGACCCCACTTTTGGTATTGACTCCATCGGCGATAATACCTATGGCATTTGGTCGCACTGTGTGCAGGTGCAACCGCTTTACAATTATATTAATAGCTGCAGACATGATGCACAGCCCTTATTAGTAACCGGGATGGACTGCCGGCACGCGGGGCCTTATTCAAAACTTGCTTACATAGCACAGTTTGACTCGGCAGTGTTGCAAAAATCGGTTTATAGCGGCCATACGGCGGTTTTAAATCACTTCAACGCGGTGCTGAGCGAGGTAATTAACCGCGAATTTGAAAGCCTGGCCAGTAAAGCCGACCGGCGTTTTTTCCTTTCCATGCTCGATACCTTATCGGCTACCAGCCACTTGGGAGCTTTCTGGACGCAGGAGCTTATTAATTTGAAAGCCGGTGCAGAAAATGCATGGTTGGGCTACGGGCTACGAGCTGTAAAAAGTCCGTTACGCGATATACGGATGGCTGATAATCTAAACTGGCTTTATCACAACAAATACGCTGGAAAAAAAATAATTGTTTGGGCGCACAACATTCATATATCGCGCAATACTACTTTTGGCAAACGAAAAATATATTTCTACAATCAAACAACCGGCAACGAAATTTACAGCAAATTGAGAGACACTGTATACTCAATAGGTTTTACCTCTTATAGCGGAAGCGCAGGACGGCTGCCATCTAAGCCCTACAAAATAAGCCCGCCCGGGGGTGAATGTTTTGAAAGCTGGGTTCATGCTAAAGGCATACAATACGGATTTATGGATTTAAGAACCTGTAATTACAATACACCGTTCAGGATGCAAGGCTTGCAGCATTGGGATGTAAAAGCAAACTGGAATAACATATTTGACGGTGTGTTTTACATACAGGATATGTACCCATGCGATAGGGTTAAACAGCCGCATGCAAAAACAGATTAGTGAAGGCCAGTCCGCCCCCCACCCGTAAATTATGCAACTTTTTCCCAAAACTCTGTAAAGGTTCAAAGGGCATCACAAACCATCTTTGTATAGCTAAACTAAATACATCTGTTATGGGTATCTTCTATAAAAAAACGGACAATCAGAAATTACTGCAACAATCGGTAATGCTTTGCCAAAGTGTTGAACCTTACGTTGAGGAACTTGGGCTGGATTGGAATACCGTAAGAAACTTAAAAGATGAAAGCCGGTCTATGCTGAATATAATAGCACATTACATGTTGTTGCCCGATAGCTTTTCTGAGGTTAAAATGCATTCCATACGCCTTGCCATCAAAACGTTGATACACCAATGTGTGCGAAGCATAAATTATAATGAAGACATGGGCATCATTTTAGGTATAGAAGCAAATGCCAGGTTTAATAACAACAACTTTTTCGCCTCCGGTTATTCCCTCAACTATCTTAACTAAATCATTTCAATCAACAATGGCCGCTACCCGAAACGGGGAAAACTACCGGCACGAAGATTGCTTTCCATCAAACAGTATATCTATTCTCAAAAACCCAACCAATGCAAACCAAAGAAAACGACAGCCGCAGCAAAAAATCAATGGCGGCCATCATCATCGCCCTGTTACTGATTATTGCCGTAACTTTTTATTTTGTGTTTTCTGAAAAGAGAGAACACCTGGCATCAATGGAAGAAAGGAGTGGATTGGATTCAAGCTTCCGAAGCCTTACGGATACTTTGAATGCGAGGAATGCCGAAATTGATGTGTATAAAAGCAAAGGAGTTCACCTGGATAGTTCCATCAGCGCCAATCAAAAATTATTGGATGACGAGCAGCAACAAATCAGGAGTTTATTGCACAGCGAAAAATTAACTGTGGAACAACTTGCCCAGGCCAACACAACGATGGCGGCTTACCAGGCTTCAATTTCCAACCTGCAAAAACAAATTGATACCCTTGCCACCGCCAACCAGCAGCTAAGCGCCGAAAACGATATACTTATTTGTGATATAGATTCGGTAAAGCAGGCTGCCGCACAATTAGCCGAACAAAACAGAAAGCTGGCAGGTAAGGTTGTACTTGGCTCTTTGCTTCAGCCTGCAGATATAAAGATTGAGGGAGTGAAAAAGAGAAATAATGGTAAAGAGGCTGTGGTGAAGAACTTTAAAGCCACAGAAAGTTTAAGGGTGAGTTTTGAAACAGGGGTGAACAAAAACCTGAGCGCAGGTGCACTGGCATTGTATGTAAAAATTACCAACCCCAAAGGCGAAACCATCTATCTGCCCAACTATGGCTCAGGTTCAATACAACTGGCTAAAGACGGTTCATCTATGCAATATACCCGCGAGGCAGATATTGACTGGAACCAAACCAATAAAAAGGTATTTGTTTACTGGACCCAAAACATACAAACCGCCGGTGTTTATAAAGCCGAGGTTTACCAAAGTGGTTACCTGATTGGCAGTGCGCAGGTAACTTTGAATTGAGTTATCAAAGTATCTCAAAACAAAAGCCGCTCCGCTCCTGTTTAAGCTTACCGGCAGCAATCGTTTAAATGCTGCTTACCCATGCAATCAAACAAACAAAACATACCCTATTCTGTATTAGACCTGGCCACGGTTATTGAAGGCAAAACCCCGGCCGATAGTTTTAAAAACAGTCTTGACTTGGCGCAACATGCCGAGCAACTGGGATACCGCCGTTTTTGGCTGGCAGAACACCACAATATGGTAAGCGTGGCAAGTTCAGCCACCGCAGTGCTGATAGGTTATATTGCAGCAGGCACCAAAACTATCCGGGTGGGTTCGGGCGGCATTATGTTGCCTAACCATGCACCGTTAATTGTTGCCGAACAATTCGGCACTTTGGAATCGATATACCCCGGCCGTATAGACCTGGGCCTTGGCCGCGCACCCGGTACCGACCAAACAACCGCCTCAGCCATACGCGGTGCCAATATGAACGCCGCTTTTAATTTTCCGCAGGATGTGCAAACCCTGCAAACACTTTTTTCGGCTGAAAATAAAAACGGTAAAGTGCGGGCCATACCGGGCGAGGGGTTGGATATACCTATCTGGATATTAGGTTCAAGCCCCGATAGCGCTATGCTGGCAGCCGTTATGGGCCTGCCTTATGCTTTTGCCAGCCATTTTGCACCTGCTTATTTTATGCAGGCTATCAGGTTATACCGGCAAAACTTTAAACCCTCCAAACACCTGGCACAGCCTTATGTTATGGCCTGCGTAAACGTAATTGCAGCCGGTAGCGATGCCGAAGCAAATAAATTAGCTACTTCTGTAATGCAATTATTTAAAGGCATTGTATCAGGCCAAAGAAAACTACTGCAACCACCGGTAGACAGCATGGATAATATATGGACCGTGCAGGAAGAAGCCGCTGCCCGCCAGATGCTTACCTATTCGTTTATAGGTTCGGCAGAAAAAATAAAAACCGAATTGCAACAGTTTACAGAATCCACCGGTATCAACGAAATAATGGCCACCACGCATGTTTACGAACACAGTGCCCGGATAAACTCTTACCGTATTTTTTCAGAGGTAATGAAGCGGGTAAATGCCATAAGTCAGGTTTCCTGAAATAAAAACCTGTGTTTGGCGATAAGCACCCCATAACCTGGATTTTTTATTTTCATACCGTGAAACACATTATCCCCGTAATTTTAATTACCCTGCTTTCGATAAAGCTCTGCTCCCAACCCACGGTAAGTATTATTGCTCCGCAAGGTGTGCTCAATAATTCAATCACCGCCATCACCATTGCCGATGTGCAGCAGTTGTTAGGCCAGGCCTGCGGCTGCACCGTTAAACTAAACGATGCCACTGCGCAAATAACTTTCATACTGCCTGAAATAAACCCCGACTCAGCCAACCGGTTAAACAGCTTTGCACAAAAAGCAACTTTTCCATACCGCAATTTTCCTCAGCATAATTATACCTGGGATATTAAACCCAATGGCAAAAGCATTACTTACCAACTAAGTGCAACATCGTACCAGGGCGTTAGTTTTGGCCTGTATGGTTTGTTGCAGGAGCATCTGGGCTTCAGGTTCTATCATCCCAAACAAAGCATTATACCGCATTGGGCTAACGGCTGGCCCGGTGAGCAGGCGCTTACTTTCAGCGGCAATCCGCTGTTCGATAAAAAAGGATTTCACCTGCACACCCAACACCCGCTGGAGCTGACCGAACAGTTGTTAGACCCAACCGTGCCCCACGCACTGGAAGACGTTAAGCAATATATAAACTGGCTGGTGCGCAACGGGCAAAACTACTTCGAATTCTGTTTGCTGAATGACGTAGATAACAAACTATGGCCCGCCCACGCCAAAGCCTTTGTTGATTACGCCCACAGCAGGGGCATTTTGGCCAGCGCAGACCTTTCGCTGCACATGATACAGCAAAAGAGTTATCAGCTGTATAAAGGCCCTGTAAACGAGAAAAAACAGGTAGAAAAAAGCCTGCAATGGTTAATGCAGGCCGATTGGGACTTTTTAGATGTTGAATTCTCAACCACCGAGTTCAGCGCCGGCAACAAAAAGAAGAAGGAAGAGATGCGCCAGTTTGTGCTGGCCTGGCTGCAGCAACACGGCCACACCAAACTAACCGGACGGCAGCACGTGGTAAAAAACGAAAACGAAATGGGCCACAAACACAAAGATTTTGTGTGGGACTCCGCATCGCTGGCGCTTGATAAACAACGGGGCGTATTAGCGCACACCGTTATGTTTTATGATATGACCGAACTCAACGCACCGGTATACGAAAACAAGAACCAGCGCCACATGTTTGAGTTTATGCTAAGCCAGATGAAAGAGCGCGAAACCTGGTATTTCCCCGAATCGGCTTACTGGATTACGTTTGATAACTCTCTGCCCCTTTATTTACTGCCCTATTTATCGGCCCGGTTAACGGATATTGATACTTGCGTAAAATACGGGGTTACTGGTCACATTACGTTCAGCTCCGGCTGGGAATGGGGCTACTGGTTGTTTGACTGGAGCATTGCCCGCTGGAGCTGGCAATTCAGCTACAACGGTAAGCCCGAAACCCGCACACCCACCATGTATGCCGCGCAAATGAGCAACGCCATGGAGGCAGACCTGCTGACCAAAGCGTTAAGCCTACAACAACAATATTTAAAAGACAGCACCCTGATGCAATGGATGACCTCCATGAATTTATCTGACGAAATAGGCATCAAGGCTTTCTCTAAAGAGTATGAGCCAAGGCCACAATGGAGTTACAAATTTCTGGAAGGGAAAGCAGATGAAGCGGTTATTACAAAAGTGCGCAACACCATACTGCCGCAGCTAAAAGCTTTTGCAGATAAAGAGTCGGCCATTGCAAGCTATATGAAACCGGTGCCTGATTCTATTTCGGCCGAGTGGCAGGATGGCATAGCTATTACCGGGCTGCGCGCGTTGCACCGGTATTACACGTTGCAATACATCCTTAACCGGCGCGAAGCTTCCATTCAAAAAACAAAATTTAATGGCGATACTTTACTTGCCAAAGCAGTTGAAGTGCGCAACCAGGCACAGCTGATTGTAAACCACCGCCAGCAATACTACCGGTACTCACTCAGCGCCATGACCACCTCACACTGGGAGCATACCTCCTATCATTTCGGCTACCTCTACATGGCCAGCAACCTGCACTTGTGGCATCGTGAAGAAGAAGAAGCCCGCAAAAACAAATACAATCCGTTTTTTATGAATGTTTGGAATTTGTGGAGGATTATAGGGGTGATTAAATAAAACGCCATATTATTTTAAGCCCATGACATTACCGGCAAATAACCAAAGACCATACATTTTTACCATCGCCCTTTGCTTTGCGGCGTTTGTAACAGGCTTATTTTTTGTTGCACTATACAATCACTGGTTTGGCGCAACCACCAATTTAAGCATCCCCTTTTGCGAAGCTGCACGGCCCGGTTTAATTAAGGAGCCGGCAAACACCTGGAGCAATGTGGGGTTTATTATTTCAGGGCTCGCCATAGCATGGCTTTTATCCACCGGCAGGTTTGCTGAAAAAAATAACAGCTTTACACGTCATAAATTTTACGCCGTTTTTTATCCCTGCCTCATCATCTTTTTAGGGCCGGGCTCCATGGCCATGCACGCTACCAAAACACATATCGGCGGCTTTTTCGATATGCTGAGTATGTACCTGGTGGCTTCGTTTATTACTGCATACGCCATTCAAAGGTTTTACCGCTTACCGTGGTGTGGCTTTACGCTCATTTTTTTTACCGCGCTTGCAACCTGCATATGGGCCAACTTTACCCATTGCACCATCATTTTCAGTTTCTTCGGCAACACCGCTTTCGCCTTTTATATCAGTGTGGGTATTCTGTTTGAAATACTAAACATTTACGTAAGCAAGCGCAACCACCAAAACCGCTGGGCTTATTTTGCCCTTGCCGCCCTGCTGGTTTCATTCGCCATCTGGAATGTATCACAAACCGGAGATTCATTATGCAACCCCGATTCCCTGCTACAAGGCCATGCCATCTGGCACCTGGGCGATGCGTTGAGTACGTTCTTTCTGTTCCGGTATTATGTTTCGGAGGATGAAGGATGAGGGGGAATACAAAAAGAAAAACAAATAAAAATTTAAAAGCAAACCACCGGTTAAAAGGCGGCTAAAAAGCTACTAAAAATACGCCTTTTTTGCGCTGTAAATTATATTACAGAATTACGATATTTTTAGTGGGTTTTCAAAGGGGGAAGCTTACAAAGTAATTCTAATACATCAACTACCCTTATACGCATGTTGCGTGTACATGGCTTACCACCAAATTTATCAGGCTCTGAAGTAATTCGTAATAACAGCTCGGACATACAACGGAGATAAAGAAAATATAGAAGTAATTGAGCATCCGGGAATGGAAGCTTATGGCACTCATTTTATTACATGCACACCACATTGCTTCGGGATAGCATCGTCGCAAAGCCTCCCCGCAATGACGCGCATTTTAGGTGCATTGCGATTCAAAGGGTTATTCTTTTCCTGGTTCCCGCTCATAAAAAACCTGCCCTATCCGGTTAACGTGGCCTATCAGGTCGGGGTTATCAATTTGGTTAAAGGCAGATAAATCGAAGGTGTAGGGCAGATACAGTTCATCTAAGGCCAACTCAATTTTATTTATAACATTCAGGTTAATATTATCGCCCTTTAAAGTTAAATCAATGTCAGAACCGTTCCTGTAATTTCCCTTGGCCCTTGAACCATACAATACAGCGGTATGCACCTGCGGAAACTGCGCCAGCACATCCTGTATTTTTTGTATGGTAGTTTCTTTAAGGCCGAACTTCATCATTTTAATTTTTCAAAAACCTCTTTAAGGTCTGTATAGGCAGCGTAATAAGAGTTTAAAATATTATTCGCAATTTCTTCTGCTGTTTCCTGATTGTAAGTGTGGCTGGTTCGATTACGGTCTTTTATCATTTCCATCCAGGCATCACCGTCGCTAATCAGTCCTCTTTTAAATGCCAGTTGTATAGCATCGCGGCTACCCTGAATATTAGCTTCCCCCTGCCCTTCATAAAAATCCTTTATAGTATTCCAGGCAAGTTCATAGGTGTATTCAAAAGCTTTAATCATGCCCTGTTCTTCCAGCTCGTTTAAAGCATCGCCTTTATCAATAAACTTTTCAAGCTGCTTTAGCGCCTTTAAGTAATTATTGAAACGTTGCTGCCAGCGTATGTCTTTATTTTCCATCCGTAATTTTATTTGCCAATCAGATTTTAAAAGTAACTAAAGATGTGGATTTTGAAGACGGTGTTTTTAAAATAAAAAAGCCCCCGCATTGCTGCAGAGGCTTTTAAAGTATTTAAATTGTAGTTAATTATCCAAGTAATTCCACACCGCTTTCCTGTT
>CAISWS010000301.1 GCA_903889265.1 uncultured Bacteroidota bacterium | reverse complement strand
TTCCTCTATATCCTTTAAGCGGTAAAGGTCTATATGATATATCTTTGCCCGGCTGCCTTCAATCAAATATTCATTTACAATGCTGTAACTAGGGCTGGAGAAGTTATCCTGAGAGCCTAAAAGGCCGCACATTTGTTTAATAATGGTTGTTTTGCCTGACCCCATTTCACCGTGGAAGGCAAATACTTTTTGGCCTTCTGAAAACTGCAGGATAGCCCGACAGAGTTCAGGTAGTTCAGATAGTGACGAAATGGTTTGTTGGAAGGTTTTCACGAAGCAAAGATGGGAAGAAAAGCTATGGGTTTTAGGCAGGCGTTAATATTAGGTTTTGGTTATTTTTTCTGGTGTGTCAGCCCCTTCCGTCCCCTTCCCACCCAAAACCGCGGGATGAGACAAAAGTGGAAACCAGAGGCGAATACACTTCCCAACCAAAATTGTATTGATCATAACCTCATCATAAAAATGATAATAAATCAGCGTTCCATTGCATTTTGTAAGGTCAGAAAGCAGCTACCGAAATTGTCAAGAAAACAGAAAGTCCTCACATTTAAGTGAAGACTTTCCAGGAACCGAGATTGAAGGAACTCTTTGTTAGTGTGTAATAATCTTTATTGAATGAAGGCCTGCAGCAAATGTGGGCTGGTGCTTTCTTTCAGTTGCCTGATGCATTTTTCTTTTATCTGGCGCACTCTTTCGCGGGTAAGGTCGAAGCGCTCGCCTATTTCTTCCAGCGTCATGGGTATTTTACCGTTGAGGCCGAAGTATGAAGTAATGATTTCTGATTCTCTTTCAGTAAGTCCGGCAAGGGCCGTGTTTAGTTGCGATTCAACTGTTTTGTGCATCAGTTGGTCTTCGGCTGAGATGGCGGTTTTATCGCTCATCATATCGCTTAACGATTCATCCACACCTGTAACTTTAAAATCCATAGATAAGGTGCTTGAATTTACGCGGAAGTATTCGTCTATTTCGTCTTTGGTCATGCCCAGCATTTCCATCAGTTCTTCCACATCCGGCTCGCGCTGGTATTCCTGTTCAAACGAGTGGAAAGCCTTGGTAATTTTAGTGTAAGCCCCCACTTTGCTAACTGGTAGCCTGATAATACGCGATTGCTCAACAATGGCCTGCATAATGGCCTGGCGTATCCACCACACCGCGTATGATATAAATTTAAACCCTCTTGTTTCGTCAAACTTGTAAGCCGAGCGGATTAATCCTAAATTTCCCTCGTTAATTAAGTCGCTCAATGGTAAACCCTGATTTTGGTATTGTTTGGCAACGCTAACCACAAAACGCAAATTTGCTTTTACCATGGTTTCAAGCGCATCGCTGTCGCCTAACCTTATTTTCCGCGCTAAAGTAGCTTCGTCTTCAGAGGTAAGAAGTTCGTTTTTCGAAATCTCACTCATGTACTTATCTACCTGACTATCTCGCTGCGAAATGTTGTGGGTAATTCTTAGGGGCCTCATAAGTGTAGTTTAATTGGAATCATTCACCAACATTTACGCACTTACACCTATAATTGTTACACTTACGCCACATAATTAAAAATGACCGCCTTGTATAGGCAGTCATTTTAAATGTATAATCAGCTATAAATCAACACTATTCAGCAGCTTCAAGCAAGGCTTTACGGCTTAACTTGAATTTACCTGTTTTGTTATCTATACCAAGTAGCTTAACCTTAATTACTTCGTTCTCTTTCAAAACACCTTCCATGGTTTCCAAACGCTTGTTGCTTATTTCAGAGATATGCAGCAAACCTTGTTTGCCGGGCATAAACTCTACAAACGCACCGTAAGGCATAATTGATTTAACAGTAGCTTCGTAAACATCACCAATTTCAGGTACTGCTACAATGCCTTTTATTCTTCTTACTGCAGCATCAATACCTTCTGTGTTTGGCGAGAAGATTTCGATTTTACCCTGGTTACCAACTTCTTCAATAACGATGGTAGTGCCGGTTTCTTTCTGCATTTCCTGAATAACCTTGCCGCCGGGTCCTATAATGGCACCAATGTATTCTTTCTCAATCATAATCTGTTCAACACGTGGTGCATGTGGTTTGTAATCTTCACGCGGTGCACTAAGGGTTTTGTTCATTTCGCCCAGTATGTGCAAACGGCCACGTTTAGCTTGTTCCAAAGCTGCAGCAAGCAATTCGCGGCTAAGACCTTTAATCTTTATGTCCATCTGGCAGGCGGTAATACCATCGGCAGTACCACATACTTTAAAGTCCATATCGCCTAAGTGGTCTTCGTCTCCCAATATGTCTGAAAGGATAACGTATTTGCCTGTTTCCTCATTAGTAATAAGGCCCATAGCAATACCTGATACAGCTTTCTTAATCTTCAAACCTGCATCCATCATAGCCAGGGTGCCTGCGCAAACGGTGGCCATAGATGATGAACCGTTCGATTCAAGGATATCAGATACGATACGGATAACGTAAGGAGTTTCAGGAACCATTTTCTCCAAAGCACGATGTGCTAAGTTACCATGGCCTACTTCCCTACGGCTGGTTCCACGCGGAGTGCGCGCTTCGCCGGTGCTGAATGGCGGGAAGTTATAGTGTAACAGGAATTTCTTGTCGTAGTTGAAGATAGCGCCGTCAATTAACTGGGCATCTAACTTAGTACCTAAGGTAACTGTGGTTAAAGACTGAGTCTCTCCACGGGTAAACAATGCCGAACCGTGTGGGCCAGGCAGGTAACCTGCTTCGCTCCAGATAGGACGAACTTCATCCATCTTACGGCCATCCAGACGCTTGTTTTCAGTAAGCATTACTTCGCGCACAGCGTTCTTCTCAACATCGTGCCAGTAAAGGCCTAACTGGAAAGCGTATGCCTTCTTATCTTCATCGCTAACGGTAGCTAAAAATTCTTCTTTAATAGCGTCGAAAAGGTCGCCGCGCTGATGTTTGTCGGCCAGTTGTTTTCCGGCAACTTCTTTGCATCTGTCAAAGCAGAAAGCATTCAGTTTTGCGCGAAGCTCTTCGTTATGGGTTTCGTGCGTGTAAGTTCTTTTTACGGTCTTTCCTGCTTCAGCTTCAAGTTCTTTTAATACTGCTACTTGTTTCTTAATCATTTCATCGGCAAAGATGATGGCTTCAACCATATCGGCTTCGCTCACTTCAGCCATTTCGCCTTCAACCATAATGATTGATTCAGCCGAAGCTGCAACAATCAGGTCAATAGTAGTAGCGCCATCCTTCACTTGCGATATAGAAGGGTTGATGATTAATTTACCATCAATTTTAGCAACACGAACTTCAGATATAGGGCCGTTGAAAGGGATATCAGATACTGCCAATGCTGCAGATGCACCTAAACAAGCCAGGGCATCAGGCATTTCGTTCAAATCGCCCGAAATAAGGGTTACCTGAACAACCACGTTTGCATGGAAATCATCGGGGAACAGCGGACGTAAAGCGCGGTCAATTAAACGGGCAACCAATATTTCATCATCGGTGCTGCGTCCCTCTCTTTTAAAGAAGCTACCCGGAATACGGCCTACTGAAGCCATATTTTCGCGGTATTCAATCGTTAGTGGCATAAAGTCAACGCCTTCTTTGGCGTTCTTATCTGCACACACGGTTGCAAGTAACATGGTGTTACCATACTTAATAACGGCAGCGCCATCAGCCTGTTTGGCTAATCTTCCCGTTTCAATTTCCACTATTCTGCCTCCTCCGAGGTCAATGGTTTTTTTAATTACGTTCATCGTTTATAGTTAAAAGTTAATTTACAATGTATAATTACTTAATTATCAAGCAACTAAGTAATATTTTAGGTGGGAAGATTTAACTCATCCCGGAACGGGATAGTTATCAATTTCAGTTGAGCCCATCCCAGAACCTACTCAACTGTTGTCATCAATTTCAGAGTTGTCAGGCAACTCTTTTACTCCTGATAGGAGAACCGCTTTATTTTGAGCGGTTTGCCCCTTCAGATTTAGTATCCCCTTTGGGGACGGAAGGGGCCAAAAACAAAGGGATGGCCTTAGCCATCCCTTTAAATTATCGTTTACTTTCTGATACCCAACTTTTCAATAAGCTGACGGTAAGCAGTAAGGTCGTTCTTCATCATGTAGTTCAACAACCTTCTTCTGCGGCCTACTAAACGTAGTAACGAGCGGGTGTTGCTGTGGTCTTTCTTGTTAGTTTCCAGGTGACCACTCATGTGGTTGATTCTCTCTGTATACAACGCTATTTGCGCAGCGGTAGAACCAGTGTTTTTTTCAGAACCACCATAGGTTTTAAATATTGTCTTCTTTACTTCAGATGTAACTTGCATTTCGGTCTGTTTTTTATTTGAGCGTGCAAAGATAATCGGAGTTTTTTAAAATGCAAACGGATTTTTGAGGAGAATGCGGGGAACGCTGATTTGTTGGGAGTTTTGTGATGGCAGGTTGATTAAATAACTGATAATCAATACGAATGCGAACAGAAATTGTTATACATACTGATTATCAAGAACTAACTATAAAGTGTAAAGCTAACTATACAAATATTCATCTCAACCTTCAACGATCGAAGACCAAAAGAAATATTAATGCTTCAAATAAAGCCCTACAATTGCAGCCATTTGTGCTATCCAAAAACCAACCATCCATTTTATTAAATCAACCTTACTATTAGCTATATCTTCTTTGGTGGCCAACATATCTCTCTTTTCAAGGTATTTAGCTTCAGCCTTTGCCTCAAAATACTCAATAACAGTCTCGGCTTCTTTCTCGCCTAACTTTGCTTTAAATATTTCATATACCCTTAACTCCAAGCTTGACATGC
>CAISWS010000300.1 GCA_903889265.1 uncultured Bacteroidota bacterium | reverse complement strand
GTCATCGCGCGCATCCTCTGTAACAAAGTAGGATGAGAATAGTTAAAAAAAACGAAAGCCGGATGAGGCTGCAGATTACTTAAATGATTTACTGAAAGCTTTTTAAGGGCGGTTATAAGCGGTTGGGCACTGTATGTTTCTTTAGCGTAAGCATCTGCCTCATATTCATTTTTGCGGCTGAAAAGGTTCATCAATAATCCTGTAATAAGAGATACCGGGGCATATAACAAAGAGAAGGTTATCAGCGATAAATGGAAGCTGTTTTGCTTTGCGCCCAGCACCTCAGCCATAAAAGGGTTACCAGCCAGCCAGCCGAAAAGAAAGAACATAATACCCATTTGAACGATGGAAATTAAAATAGACTGCCGCACGTGTTTCTTCTTATAATGTCCTACTTCATGTGCCAGCACTGCGGTTATCTCATCAGTATTCATGTCATTTACCAGGTTATCATACAGCACTATATTCTTTTTGCTTCCCAGGCCGCTAAAAAATGCGTTGGCTTTTGTTGAGCGCTTGGAACCATCCAGGATAAAAATATTGGTTAATGGAAAACTTACTTTGCCTGCATATTTTTCAATAGAAGTTCTCAATTCACCGGCTTCAAGCGGGGTAAGTTTGTTGAAGATGGGTAGTATAACCGAGGTATAAAAAGCGGCCACAAAAACTGCAATGCAGGCCATTAATATCCAACCGGCCAGCCAAAACATATTGCCCAGCACGCCAAACAGAAAAGTAAGCAGGGAAATAATTGCACCGCCTATAACAATACCCATCAGCAACCCTTTTAGCTTATCAACCACAAAAAGGCCTGGGGTTACTTTGTTGAAACCGAATTTCTCTTCCACTACAAATGTCTGGTAAAGGTCAAACGGCAACGAAATTACCGTGGTTGCTGCGCCTATAATTCCAAAAAACACCAGTGCCTCAATGATTGGTGAAGATGAAACTCCCCTGGCTATACCATCGAGCCATGCAAAGCCTTTAAACTGTAGAAAGGCTATGGTAAATATCAGCGATAAGGTTGAGGAAAGGGCGTCTACCTTAAAATTTGCGAAAGCATAATTGCGGGCCTCGGTATACTTTTGGGGGTCGTACAGGTCTTTCACTTCGGCGGGCAGGGGATTATCCCAGGTTTTTAAATTAAGCGATGAAAGTACTTTTGAAAGCACAAATTCAAAAACTATAAATGCAATAATGATATAAAGAATTACCTGGGGCATGGGAGCATATTTTTGGTGAAAATAATATCATTTGAGAAATACCGATGGGCATTATGCCTGTTAACCCTGTTGCAAATGGCAACAGCCGGTTCACGCAAAGTGCGCAAAGAGTGATGCAAAGAACTGCAAAGATTTTTATAATTCTTTGCGTTGTATTCCTTTGGGTTCTCTGCGTGAACCGGCTGTTGAGAATGAGTAGTCATCATTGGCATCTTGCTGAGAAGTGAAAGGATTTCATTTTTCAATCATATCGAAAAAATGCCTGTCCTCCTCCATATGTTCAGGTTCTTCGATCGTTTCAGGAAGGTCATTTTTGCGCAGGATGTATGCTATGATTAACCCGCTGATGGCGCCGAACAAGTGCGATTGCCAGGAGATGCCCGGTTGGGGAATAAAACCCCATATCATACTTCCGTAAATAAGGCCAACAAAAATGGCAATGGTTATTGAAGTCCTGTCTTTACGGAACAGGCCGGAAGCCACCAGAAAAACGGCAATACCGTAAATAATGCCACTGATGCCTATATGCACGGTATCGGGCGGTGCAAAAAGCCAAACCAGTATACCACTGGTAAGGTGCACAAAAACAAGCACCGGTATTGCTACACCAGAATATGCATTCAGCAGTACTGTTAACAACACCATCATGGGCAGAGTGTTTGAAATAAGGTGGTCGAAACTGCCATGTATAAATGGAGAGAAGATGATGCCTTTTAACCCTTCAATATGATGCGGCCAGTTGCCGTAAGCTGAAAAATCGTAAATGCCGGAGTATTGGGCAAACTGAACCAACCACAATACCGATAATAAACCAAATACCACAACAAGGTTGCGCCAAAAGCTGCTTTTTTCGGATTTCATTTTCTGATGTAATTATACGCTGAATTCCGGTTTAGTTAAGGCCGTGCCGGTATAATTCTGTTTTTCTTTTACAACGCGCAAACCTGTTGTTTTGTTTTATTTAAATTTTGCATAAAGCTGCAACTTATGGGCAAAAAAAATCCCGCCCCTGAAAAACCGGAGCGGGATTTTTTAAGCAAAACATACTACCAGTAAGGAACAAATTTCACTCCCCTTACTGAGCCGTTTTTGGTATAGGTAATATAGTATCCCTGTGAGCAGTTTGCCCCGGTTGCAGTAGCAGAGCCATCCGGTGTGCCATTGCTATCGGTACCATAAACAACATTGGCAGTGCGGTTGGCAACGGAATGGGTTATCTGGCCCTGGTAAGGCCTCCATCCGCAGTTGCTGTTAGCCATAACCGCTGTGTTAATAGCATTGGTAAAAGTTAAACCAAATCTGTTGGTACCGGTAACATCGATATTGTTTGCAGCCTCGGAGTAAATGCTTACGGCAGGAGTTAATCCGTTAGGAGAGTTGCTCCAGCTTCTGGTTCTGTCCACGGTCCAGTTTCTTTGCGAGCCATCGCTAAATGTAATAGTCAGGTTACCGGTGTTTCTGCGGGTTACCACAACATTAGGAGTTAAGCCTGTAACAACTTCCCATTCAAGCCCACTGGTTTCTTTGGTTAATGTATGGGTGCCGGTAAGTGTATAGCTTTCCTGAGTAACCGGGTCGTAAACTTTAAGGCCATTGTAAGTAATTGTTAAGGCTGCCCCTGCAGTATTCCATGGGGTGCCATTACCGGTTATTGTAATTGTACCGGTACGTATTGTACCGTTACAAGTATTAATTCCATCGTAAGTTACAGTAATGGTCCTGTTGGTGCCAAGTGTATCAAACTGAAAAGATTGAATACCACACAATAAACCAAAGGCACTGTTACCAAAACCATAGGTTTTGCCTGACATTACCTTTACCTGGCCGGCTGTAGCAGCAGCATCATCCGAGGTGGCATTAACAGCATTGGAAACGCTGTTATTATCCTTTGCACTGACGCTGTCATCAGCTGCAGTTGTTGTATCCACTTTTTTGCAAGAATTGAGGGTTATTACTGAGCCTATAGCAACCGCAAGGGACAGTACGAGCATGAATTTTTTCATATGGGTTTTTTATGGTTTTAAGTAATGTGGGTATGACTGACGCTTTTTATGTTGGTTTAATGGCCCGGGTAATTTTTTTGAAAAATAATAAAACGGGCATGATTATATACCTGTTTTTATAATAATTGTATTTAGTGGATTGAATGAGGATGAGGAAAACATTTGCCACTTAAAATCACAAATCCTTGTACATTAGCGCAGCTTAAAATACTGCCCGTGAACTACTTTAAATTTATCCTTTCGGCATTTGTAACGGTTGTGCTTATTGTGCTGCTAAATTCCCAATTGGGAGTGGCCCCGCCTTTTGCTAAGTTTTTAAATCCTTACCAGGGCTTTTGGCAGAACGCAGAAAATACCAAAACATGGAAAGATGACGAGGCCCATGTGCCGGGACTTAAAGATGAAGTAAAAGTTTATTTTGATGAGCGGCTGGTACCCCATGTTTTTGCTAAAAACGACCAGGACCTTTATTTTATGCAGGGATATATTACCGCTAAGTACAGGTTATGGCAAATGGAAATACAAACCCACAATGCTGCGGGACGGGTAAGTGAAATAGTAGGAGAGAAAGCCATTGATTTAGATAGGATGCAACGTAGAATTGGCCTGGGCTATGGCGCAGAAACCGCGCAGGAATACATTGCCAAAGACCCCGCCAGCAAACAATTGATTGATGCCTATTGCGATGGGGTTAACGCCTATATTAAAACGCTGAAGCCTAAAGATTACCCGGTTGAGTATAAACTGCTTAATTACAAGCCAGAAGCATGGACCCCCTTAAAGGTAGCCCTGCTGCTTAAAAATATGGCCAATATGCTTTCGGTTTTTGAGTATGATATTGAGAACACCAATTTTATTACCAAATACGGCGACCAGAATTTCAGGGAGTTATATCCTGACTTTATAGACGCCGAAGACCCTATTATACCGGTTGGCACGCCGTGGAATGTTACACCTCAGGATTCAGCAGACCATTCCAAAATGCAGGCAGGTAATGCCGGGGTTATCAGAAACGAACTATTTGCCAATGCGTTGACAAAGCCTGATGAAATAACCGGTTCTAACAACTGGGCGGTGAGTGGTTCCAAAACAAAAAGCGGTAAACCGATACTATGTAATGACCCACACCTGAGACTTTCGCTACCTTCTATCTGGTACGAGATGCAACTTGTTTCGCCTAACATGAATGTGTATGGGGCTACACTACCCGGTTCGCCTGCAGTTATTATCGGGTTTAACGATTCGATATCATGGGGTGTAACCAATGGTGGCCGCGATGTGCGCGACTGGTATAAAATCAAGTTTAAAGATGCATCGAGAGACGAGTATGAATATAACGGGCAATGGGTTAAGGCAGAGAAAAAAGTGGAACGCTATAAAGTGAGGGGTAAACCCGATGTGCTGGATACAGTAGTTTATACCCGCTTTGGCATAGTGGTATTTGATCAGAACTTCGGTACGGCAGGTAGTAAAAAGAACCTGGCCATGCGTTGGACCGCGCATTTGCCAAGTAATGAGTTTAAAACATTTTACCAGTTAAACTGTGGCAAAAATTATGATGATTATATCAACGCTTTGAAAAACTACACCTGCCCGGCGCAGAACTTTGTTTTTGCATCGCGCAGCGGAGATATTGCCATTAAACAACAGGGGCGCTTTCCTTTGCGTGATAGGGCCAGTGAGCAGGGCAAGTTCATAAGCAACGGAACTTCGGATAAAGATGAGTGGAAGGGATTCATCCCATCAGCTGATAACCCAACGGTTAAAAACCCGGAACGCGGATTTGTAAGCTCCGCTAACCAGCATCCAACGGATTCTACTTACCCTTATTATTACCCGGGCCTGGGTGTGTATGAGAATTACCGCAACCGCCGCATTAATAAGCTGCTTACCGATGGCAAAGATATAGATGCCGATTTTATGAAGAAAATGCAGACGGATAATTACAACCTGCTGGCTTCGGAAGCATTGCCGGTGCTGCTATCGTTGCTGAATCGGTCAAATTTAAATGAGCAGGAGAAGAAAATGGTTGAGGAGCTAAGTAAGTGGGACTATTACAACAATGCCGGTGAGGTAAGCCCTGTTTATTTTGAAATTTGGTGGAATGAACTGCGCAAATTATTATGGGATGAAATGATGGATAAGAATGTGCCCATGAAGCAACCCAATTTTTATGTTACTGTTGAATTTTTGAAGCATGACAGCACTTCCGTGTTTTACGATAACCTTTCTACACCCAACAAGAAGGAAACCAGAGAGGACATAGTTTTAATGGCGTTTAAGCGTATTGAAGATACCCTGCGCAAAAAAGAATTTACTGAAGTAAATGAACCTTACGATAACGACGATAATTATAAAAAGGATGATTTAAAGGCGCACGACTGGGGTAGCTACAAGGATACCAAAATAGGGCACCTTGCCATGCTGGACCCTTTCAGTTCTATGCACGTTTATAGTGGCGGTAACATTGGTATTATAAATGCTACCAACACAACCAACGGCCCATCGTGGAGGATGATTGTGGATGAGGGAGCCATGAAAGCCTATGTGGTTTACCCCGGTGGTGAATCGGGTAACCCGGGAAGCGCTTACTACGATAACATGGTAAACAGCTGGGCAAAGGGCCAGTATTACGAAGCCAACTTTATTAAACAGGGAGATGAGCTGGGAACTAAAAAGTTATTCACGTCAAGCTTTAAGCCGTAGTGGTGTTCATGTGCGCAGGTGTTTATGTGTTCAGGTAGAATGAGGGGGGCGTTTTATAAATTACAATGTTTAAATAAATAGTATGAAAAATTTTGTGGTATCCGTTTTTGTTATTTTGTTTTTATCGTCTGTTCTGCAGCCGTTTTTGCCGTGGTATATCATAGCCCCGGTAGCATTTTTTGCGGGTTATTTTATTAAACAAAGTGCTTTGGCGGCTTTTGGGGCGGGCTTTTGGGCTATATTTTTATTATGGGTTTCTTATGCCTTTGTGCTTACCCACGCCAATAATGATTTGCTGGCACATAAGGTAGCAACCCTGTTACCTATGGGCGGCCATGTTTCGATGTTATTGCTTGTAACCGGCATTATCGGCGGCCTGGTGAGCGGTTTAGCGGCATTAAGCGGCAGGCTGGCTGCAGCGCTTTGAGAATTGGCAGCCACCGCGCTGGAACTTTTACCTGATTCACATTTCATAAAAATAATTTGCTTTAATTAGTCCAATAAAATACAGCTTTGGAAAAGAAAGAACTCACTCCTCTCTCCCTCATCGGCGGCATTGTTATTGCGGCAATACTGGGCATGTCTTATCCGTTTGTGGTATTGAAACTGGGCATGGGTCCGGATATGTCCATGGTTTCTGCCTTTCTGGGTGCAGTATTCCTGAACATTGCTGCCAGAAAAACACGGGGGCAAAACAAGTGGCAGAATAATATTATACAAACCATGTCGGGTTCGGCGGCTGCTACTGCGTTTATGTGCGTAATTATGGCGGCCTTTTCGTATCTCTATTCCAATTGGGGTAAGGATGTGGGGTTTAATCCGCAGTGGTGGCAAATTCTGGTTTGGCTGGCCTGTTCAGGGTCAATTGGCGTTTTGTTTATTGCCCGGTTCCGCAAATTCTTTTTGGATCATCCCAGGATGATATTTGCCAGTGGGGTTGCCTCGGCTGTGGTTATTGAAACACTTGACCAGGGTGAAGAAAGCACAGCGTCAGAATCAAAAGAGTCTTTACTCAGAACGAGGGCGCTTGGTGTATTTGGCCTTGCTGGCGCATTAATAGCCCTGCTTCGGGATGGGCTGTCGTGGCTGGGAGAGTTTACTATCAACAAAGGATTTCGGGTTGGTATCGGTTTCGATTCGCTTTCATTTGGTATGGGTTTGTTATACCCCATTAACGTTGGTATCTCCTATATCCTGGGGGCGCTTATTTTATGGCTGGGTGGCGATGCAGTAATTCAATATGGAGGTATGGATGTTGCCAAACTGGGTCAATACAAGGCAGCCATGCTTTGGTTTATGTGGCCGGCTACTGCGTTTATGATTACAGCCTCCATTACCTCTTTGCTTATTAATTTTTTAAAGAAGCGGGAACCTGCTCCCGTCAGTATTGCCAGCGGCGAAACAAATCATTCGGATGAAAAGGATATACCTTTATCCGTAACTATTGGGGGAACCATAGTGCTGGCTATACTGCTTGCAATAGTGCAATATGTAAACTTCGACGTATCGCCCGTAAAAACAATTGTTGCGGTAGCTTTTCAACTGGTGCTTATTTTGGCTGGGGTATGGGTGCTTGGTGAAACAAATACCGGCCCTGTTTCGCTGATGGCCAATGGGGTGCAGCTTCTGTTTGGGTTGATCTGGAGGCATGACATTAAAAGCAACCTTATAGCGGCTGGTATGGCAGGCGACGGAAATTCGCAGGCTGAACAGACGATACAGACGTTTAAAACGGGGAGGATTTTAGGCTCCACACCCTGGGCCATGACTATTGCCCAATTGATAGGTGTAATTATTGGCGCGCTTTCAGTGGCTGTGATGTTTCCGTTATTAGTTCATAAATATGGTATTGGTGGAACAGGGACACTTTCGGCACCTACCGGGCTAAAACTGGCAAACGTTGCAGTGCTTATAAATGAGGGTATAGGCGCATTCCCCAGAGGGGCCCTGCCGGCTTCTGTTGTTGCTGTTGTTTTAGGAATTGGCTTTGAAATTCTGCGCGAAATACGGGTTAAAGGACGTGCTATTTTCTTCTGGCTTCCCAGTGCAGCAGCGTTGGGTTTTGGGCTTATCCTTCCTCCGTCTATATCTATGATGATGGGCGCAGGTGCTATTTTTTCCTACATATGGTCAAAGCTTTGGAAAGAAAGTTTTGACAGATATCGTACAACAGTAGCTGCCGGTTTGGTAGTTGGTGAGGCTGTTATTGCCGGGCTTGTTTTACCGGTGTTGGCCGCTTTAGGATGGATTTAAGGAAGTATTTAATAGTTAGCTGAAAAGTCCTGTGTCGCCTTTATATACCGGGCACCCTGTTTATCTTTTGTTTCGAACATTGCCGCGCATCCAAGATGCGTGAATTCTTTACCCAGCATGTTTTTGCGGTGAGGTGGGGAGTGAAACCAGTCGTCTACAATCTTATCGGCTAGCTGCGTATAAGTTGTTTTCCCGTTTACTAATATGTTGGTGTAGTCTACGTTTTCAGCTTCGGCTGTTGAGTTTACCCCGAACATTTTTATGCGTTGGTCGGGCGAGCGCAGGGCTGGGGTTTTACTGTTAAAGTGGTCGAAGAAGTTTTTCTCAATCATTTGGTTGGTGTGTACTACGGACGCATCGCGAAGCTGGGGAGAGAACTGAAGGGTTTTAAGCCCTTTGCTTTCGCGCAATTTATTGGTGGCAAAATACACAGCAGCATTCAGGAGATGTATGTCGTAATTATCAGGGTCAATTATAGATTGGGCTGTTGTCATTTTGTAAAAGCTTTTCCAGTTATGTTCGGTGTACACTTGCGCTTTAAAGTAGGAGGCTTTTTGATAGACAGCAATTTTATCCAGATATTTTTCGCCTGAATCGAAAGCCAGCAAAGGGAGGAGGAAAGACAGGAGCAGGATTTTTTTGAACATAAATAGTTAACGCCAAAGGTGTTGGAATCGATATAAAGGCGTTGTGAATTTATGTAAAAGGGTTCATCATGTTTTTACGATTACAGGGGTTGCTAAAAATTCAACTCGCAAACAATACCGTAGTGGTCTGATAAATGCTTTTTGCCTTTTTTAAGGATGCTTACAAAGCGTTTGATAGAGCGTATAATTACGCCGTTGTTGCGCACTAATATGTAGTCGTAGGTGGTTTTATCCTTCATGCCGTAGCTTTGGGCTATTTCGTTGTTCACTCCATCGTAAGTGCATTTTTCAACGCCGGATATTTCGCCGTTTTCGGCGCCGAAGCAATCGAGCATGGTGCAGTAGCGTTCTTTAATTTCTGCTTCGGTATTCATATCGCCGCAAACTATTTGGGGTATGCCGTTTTTTCTATAGGGGGCCAGCAGTTCGGTATAAATTTCATCCATTTGTTTGTAGCGCACCTCCTGAAACTCATCAGCCTGCAGGTGGGTGCCCATTAACTGAAAGGTTTTGCCATTCCAGGTTCCTTCAAGCAGCATGGCACCTTTGCGGGCCAGGCAATCCCAGGTGGCACATTCTTTAAATTGAATGGTTTGCACCACGTTCATTTTTATTTTGCTGAGAATCCATACACCGCCATTTGTTTTAATGTTGGGTGAGTTATTAACGGGGCCATATTGAAACTGGTAGATACCGCCCAGGCCTTCAGTAATAATCTTCCTGGCGGCTGGCAGAAATGCCTCTTCAAAAACAATGATATCAAAATCAGTTTTTTTTAGTTCTTCTACTATGGCATGTGCCCTTTCGCGTTTGCCTTTGCGGACCACCATTCGGGGTAGCATATAAATATTCCAGGAAAGTATTTTAAGGTTACGCCCTTCGGTTGATATTTCGGCGGTGCCTGGTTTATCTGTGGGTGAGGGGGCTGCAAGAGTGGTATGAGGCAAGGTGGTTAACAGGAGGGTAGCAACCAGGAACGAAGTGAAAATCTTTTTCATAATAATGGATTTAGGAAGCCGCTCCTGTTGTTTTACGAAACTAACGTTAAGAAGTTGGAATAATTGCCTGGATAAATTAATTAAGGTTTTTTTGTTTTTTGTGCGAAGTTTACGCTGTGAATAAACTGTTGCTAAGTGCTCAGATTAAGCAGAAAGCCAGGGCTATTGGCTTTGATAGTTGCGGTATTGCCCGGGCTGAAAGTCTGGATGATGAGGCCCGTGTGCTGGAGGCATGGTTGAACCAGGGCCTGCACGGCAAAATGGCGTACATGGAAAACCATTTTGACAAACGCATTGACCCCCGTAAACTGGTGGATGGGGCGCGAAGCATTATTTCACTTTCTTATAATTACTTTACCGATGTTAAACAGCAGGACCCCGAAGCACCTAAACTGGCCACGTATGCTTTTGGTAAAGACTACCACGAGGTGGTGCGGGAAAAACTTGAATTGTTGTTTGAATATATAAAGGCGGAAGTTGGAGAAATAAGTGGTCGTTGTTTTGTTGATTCGGCGCCGGTGCTTGAAAAGGCCTGGGCTAAACGAAGTGGTGTGGGCTGGCTGGGGAAAAACTCTAATATCCTTACCAAGGGACAGGGTTCATATTTTTTTCTGGCTGAAATAATTTTAGATGTTGAGCTGGAATATGACTCGCCGGTGAAGGATTATTGCGGTAGCTGCACCAAATGCATTGATGCCTGTCCAACGGATGCTATTTATGAGCCTTACAAGGTAGATGCGCATAGGTGTATTTCGTATTTTACTATAGAGTTGAAGGATGAAATATTACCGGCAGACTATACTGGCAAATTTGAGAACTGGATGTTTGGCTGCGATATTTGCCAGCAGGTTTGCCCTATAAATGCCCGGGCAGTTAAACATAACGAACCGCAGTTTGAGCCCCGAAAGGAACTTTTGGATATGACGCGAAAGGATTGGGAGGAGTTGAGTGAGGAAACCTTTAAGCGCATATTTCAGCACTCAGCAGTTAAACGGACCAAGTTTAAAGGCTTGAAGAGGAATATTCAGTTTTTGAGAAAAGCATAAACCAAAGAAATTTACCACTAAGGCGCTAAGAACATTAAGCTGCACTAAGGAAAGCGGAATATTAAACTAGTGTCATGTCAACTGTAATATGACGTAAAATTTTTCATTATCTTTGCCAAAACAAAAACCATGGCAAAGTACATTATCCATCTTACAAAGTCTGAAAGGGATGAATTGATGTCC
>CAISWS010000299.1 GCA_903889265.1 uncultured Bacteroidota bacterium | reverse complement strand
GCTCAGGGTATTCAAGGTATAACTGGCTTACAGGGTATTCAAGGTGTGACAGGTGCTGTTGGTGCCACGGGTTCGCAAGGTATTCAAGGAGTAACCGGTGATGTAGGTGCCACAGGTGCCCAAGGTGTTCAGGGTATAACTGGTGCACAAGGGATACAGGGTGTTACTGGTGCAGCCGGAGCCACGGGTTCGCAAGGTATTCAAGGTGTTACCGGTGATGTAGGTGCCACGGGTGCCCAAGGTGTTCAAGGTATAACTGGTGCACAGGGTATTCAAGGTATAACCGGTACACAGGGAATTCAAGGAGTAACCGGCGCACAAGGCATCCAGGGTGTAACTGGTGCTCTAGGCATAACTGGTTCGCAAGGCATTCAAGGAGTAACCGGTTCACAAGGCATACAGGGAGTAACGGGTGATGTTGGAGCAACGGGTGCTCAGGGCATTCAAGGGGTAACCGGCGCACAGGGAATTCAAGGCATTACCGGTGCTCAAGGCATCCAAGGTGTCACTGGCTCACAGGGTATTCAAGGTATAACTGGCTTACAGGGTATTCAAGGTGTGACAGGTGCTGTTGGTGCCACGGGTTCGCAAGGTATTCAAGGAGTAACCGGTGATGTAGGTGCCACGGGTGCCCAAGGTGTTCAGGGTATAACTGGTGCACAAGGGATACAGGGTGTTACTGGTGCAGCCGGAGCCACGGGTTCACAAGGCATTCAAGGAGTAACTGGTGATGTTGGGGCAACCGGTGCTCAGGGCATCCAGGGAATAACCGGTGCTCAGGGTATTCAAGGTATAACCGGCACTCAGGGTATTCAAGGTATAACAGGCGCACAGGGAATTCAAGGTATAACAGGAGCCGCTGGTGCAACAGGTGCACAGGGAATTCAAGGCATTTCCGGTGCTCAGGGCATTCAGGGAGTAACCGGGGCAGTTGGCACAACAGGCGCACAGGGAATTCAAGGTATAACAGGAGCCGCTGGTGTAACAGGTGCACAGGGAATTCAAGGCATTTCCGGTGCTCAGGGCATTCAGGGAGTAACCGGGGCAGTTGGCACTACAGGCGCACAGGGAATTCAAGGTATAACAGGAGCCGCTGGTGCAACTGGTGCTCAGGGCATTCAAGGAGTAACCGGTGATGTTGGTGCAACTGGTGTTCAGGGCACAACAGGCGCTATAGGTGCCACAGGGTCAACTGGTTTGCAAGGTGTTACAGGCCTTGCCGGAGCAACAGGTTCAATAGGTGCAACCGGGGCAGCAGGTGCCACCGGTATACAGGGCGCTACGGGTATTACCGGTCCAAGCGGCTCGGCAAATGCGTGGGGTTTAACTGGTAATACGGGTACTACAGTTGGTACTAATTTCCTTGGCACTACCGATGCCAATGCTTTTCAAATCAGGGTTAATAATATTCAATCGGGATATCTTGATTACAGTAACTCCATTGCTAACACCGCTTTTGGTTATTCGGGCCTTTCGGCTATAACTACCGGTGCTAACAACGTTTCGGTTGGTTATAACGCAATGGCGTCCACCACTACCGGCTCTAAAAATGTTGGTATCGGTTCCGGGGCACTTCAGCAAAACCTGGTGGGTGTGGGTAACGTAGGCATTGGGTATGGCGCCTTAAAAAACACTACGGTTAACAGCAACACAGCTGTGGGGTACCAAAGTTTGATAACCAATAGTACCGGTACCTGGAACACCGCTTTGGGCCAGAACACACTTTTAGGTAATACAAGCGGCCAGTATAACGTAGCTATAGGTGGCCAGGCCCTGGCCGGTAACACTACGGGCCAGTATAATACAGCAAACGGTTTTCAGGCCATGTACTCAAATACAACAGGGGTATCAAACGTTGCCGTTGGTTATAACGCATTGTATACCAATTCAACATCAGCCAATAACGTAGCCATAGGTTACCAGGCCCTGTTTACATCTACAGTTAACAACAATACTGCTGTTGGCTGGGGTTCATTGGAATTAAATACCCTTGGCGCTGGCAATACAGCTTTGGGTTTCCAAACTTCACTGAACAACACCACTGCAGGCGAAAACACAGCCCTTGGATATCAGGCTCTTTCTTCACAAAATTATAGCAACAGTGGTACAGCCTGGGCCAGTGATAATACTGCGGTGGGTTATCTGGCGCTGTTAAATAATCAGCCAACATCCACCAGCAACGGTAACGATAATACAGCCGTAGGCAGCAAAGCTATGACGGCTAATACCACCGGTTATGCCAATACCGCCGTTGGTTATGCCGCTATGCAAAGCAATACTACCGGCTTAAATAATACCGCCGTTGGTTATGGGGCAGTGCAGGCAAATACTACTGCCATTGGCAATACCGGCCTGGGTTTCTGGGCGTTGGAAAATACAACCACCGGTAGCCAGAATACTGCTATTGGTGTTGATGTTTTGCAGCACAATATCACCGGTACCCACAACGTAGCCATGGGTAATCAATCTTTAAATACTATTACTGCCGCAAGTTATAATATTGCCATAGGCAGCTATGCCTTGTTTGCCAATACCGCAGGTGCAAACACCGCCATTGGCGATTCGGCTTTAGCGGGCAATACTACTGGTACGGGCAATGTATCATTAGGTTATGCTTCTTTAATTACTAATACTACCGGCAATAACAACACAGCTTTGGGTTATGCCGCCGACGTAAGCTCTGCCGCCCTGAGTAATGCAACTGCCATTGGCTACAATGCAAAGGTTAGCGCAAGCAATTCCATTGTATTAGGCGCTACCGGTGCCAGCCAGGTAAACGTGGGCATAGGCGTAACTAACCCTGCTGCCAACCTGGATGTGGAAGGTTCGGTTAAATTATTAGCTGGCACGCCTGCTCTGGGATATGTACTAACAAGCGATGCCGTTGGTAATGCCACATGGCAAAGCGCCGCCGGTGGCGGTTCGGCCTGGAGCCTTACCGGTAACGCCGGCACCGTTGACGGCACTAACTTTATAGGCACCACCGATAATGTTCCTTTCAACATACAGGTTAATGGTTCTCCATCAGGCCGTATTGAGCCGGGTGGGTTAAATGATGTTACCTCTTTCGGATACCAGGCGCTTGGCACTAATACCGGGGCCGATAATACCGCATTTGGTTACCTGGCTATGCAAAATAATACCGGTGGGGTAAGTAATACTGCTGTGGGTTCGCAGGCATTAACTGCACCGGTTACAGGGTCTAATGGCTCTAACAACACTGCTGTAGGTTACCAGGCGCTTTCGGTTAACACCGGTAGTTTGAACACCGGTATTGGCTATCAGTCTTTATTTAGCAACCAGGGTGGTTTTGCTAATACTGCCGTGGGTAATTTGGCACTTACATCCAACGTTAACGGCCAGTACAACGTGGCGGTTGGGGGTAGTGCACTTGTAACTAACACTTCAGGCCAGTTTAATACCGGTGTTGGTTTAAGTGCGCTTTACAATAACAACGGCAGCTATAACACATCGCTGGGTTATCAGTCTGCCAATGGTAACCTTACCGGTAATTTGCTGATTGCAATAGGTAGCCAGGCGCTATACTCTACCACAGGTACCGACGAATTAATGGGTATCGGTAACTTTGCACTATACAATACCAATGGAGGAACCTCGCTGGTTTCGGTGGGTGATTCATCGTTATTCACCAATACTACCGGTAGCAGCAATACTGCTGTAGGCCTTTCATCCATGTATGTAAACGCAACCGGTGCTAATAACACTGCGGTTGGCTTGCGGTCGTTATACAATAATACCGGCAGCGGTAACGTGGCGCTGGGGCAAAATGCGCTTTATAGTAATGCGGGAGGTAATAATAACACCGCAATAGGTACTAATGCCGATGTTACCGGCGCTGCACTTAGCAACGCTACAGCACTGGGTTACGGAACTGTGGTTGACAGCAGCAACAAGGTTAGAATTGGTAACACCAGCGTAGTAAGCATTGGCGGACAGGTGCACTGGACCACCTTCTCGGACGAGCGCGTAAAGAACCATGTTGAAGCCAACATTCCGGGCCTCGCATTCATCAATCAGCTTAAACCGGTTACTTATCATTACGACCTTGAAAAGGAAAATGAATTACTCGGTATTAAAAATGATAAGGAGTGGGAAGGCAAACACGATATTGAAAACATAGCCTTCAGTGGTTTCCTTGCTCAACAGGTAGATGCTGCAGCCAAAAACATTGGTTACGACTTTAGCGGTGTAGATAAGCACGGCAGCATCTGGGGACTGCGTTACTCTGAGTTTGTACCTTCCATTGTAAAATCAGTTCAGGAGCTTGATCAGCACAATCAGCAATCGGACGAGCGCCTTGCGCAACAACAAAAAATGATTGACGAACTGAAACGCATTGTTGAAGAACAACAAAAACAAATTGACGAGCTGCTGAAGAAGAAGGAATAATTTTATTGAAAAGAAATATGGGGCAGGAGTGGAGCATACCTTCATTTCTGCCTTCTGTTTATAAACACACCAGCTATGACACACACCGAATTTGAATTAACCATACTACACACCAACCGCTTAAAGCTGAAAGAAATTATGGAGCAGTTACCCGAAGAAAAACTGCTGCATATACCCACCGGTTTCAGCAATAATATATTGTGGCAGATTGGGCATTGTGTGGTATCGTGCCAGCGCCTGATATATTTCCGCAGCGGTTTGCCTTTAGGTATTTCAGATAACTACAACAGCAACTTTAAAATTGGCAGCGACCCCAAAAAATGGGCATCCACACCCGACATACAGGAAGTTAAAGATTCATTGCTAAGCACCTTTAACCAACTACAAACAGACCTGGCCAACAACATCTTCAAAACCTACGAACCCTTTAAAGCCAGCGGCGGCTTTATGGTAAGCAACCACCTGCAAGCCCTCACCTACGCCAACTGCCACGAAGCCGAACACACCGGTAGTTTAAAGTATTTGATGAGGGTGGTGGGGTGATCACTCCCTCACCGCCACCGGCTTCACAATACCCCGTTGTGCAACGGTATCTACCCGGGCCATACTGCCTTGCGGAAATATAACGTGGTAATCGGTCCAGCCCTTTTGGCCGGCGCGGGCATCGGGTTTATAATAATCGGTGCTGATGATTTGGGCGCCGCTGCTGAAGGCGGCATTCATATCGCCGTAGTAACCGGTGCGGGCTTCGCCGGTGCCACCATCGCTGCGGGTGCGCACTATGTAGCCTTTCTTAACATCTTCTTTTATTTTTTCCTGGTCTTTATCGGGCCCGTTGTGAATGATAAAAGCAGCTTCGGGCGTTCCTTCTTTTACGTACACAAACATGGCGCGGCCTTTAAACGACGGGTGGCCGGTGCGGTAAAGTTCACCCACATTCCGGTGCTGGTCTATAATAAAAATTACTTTTCCGCGCGAAGCGCCAATGGTGGGCCAGTTACCGGCAAGCACAGCTTGTTCAAGGGTGGCATAATTACCTCTTACATCATCTGGCGTAATAACGCCATTCAGCTTTTCGCCGTAAACACTTTTTACTTCGTTGTCCAGCGCATCCAAAGCCAGCGAGTCAAAAGGGGCAGCATGTGTAAGCTTTAGCCCTTTGGGCATCTTCGGGTTATCTCCCGGCGTTTCGGTTTCGCTTTCTACATTAATAAACAAGGGCAGGTGATGCGGGTTTGCTTCGCTCCATTTTTTTATTTCCTGCAATGCATCAACAAAAGTGTAATTGGTGGTATTGAAATCAAAATCGGGTATGTGCATTATTTTAAAGCCCGGCTTTTTAAGCGCTTCAATACCCGATGCAGTGCGTTTCCACACAAGTGCTTTGCCTTTGCGTTTGTAAAACCTTCCGCCCTCAGGGTCGGGCCATACATCCAGTTCAAGTCCGCGCAGGTTATACTGGCCTAACTGCACCGTCAGGGGGTCTTTGGTGTAATCAATTTCATCGGGGTTAAGTCCATGCGGCAACAGGTGCGATTTATAGAGGGATTTCAGAAAACGCAGAATAGCTTTATCGGTGCGCAGGTGGTAACTGTTGTGCGTGGCAATAATCTGCACCTGGTTAATTTTAAGTTCATCGGCACTTATTTTGGTATCGTTGCTGAACGATGCTGCAAACAATACGATGCAGAGGAGAGGGATGATTTTTTTCAATGTGCGTGGTTTGGGTATGGTTATTCAAATAAACAACAATTTGCGGGGTTAGAAAAGAAATACAGGTTCACACAAAATCCGCAAAGGCAGGCGCAAAGAACCGCCAGGGTATTTTTGCTTTTCTCTGCGGTTCTTTGTGCTAACCTGTGTATTGCATTTATTCAGCAAACCATTAACAGGGTTTTATTGTAGTAGTTAAACGGTCTCGTTTGGTTCCCCCACAAAAAAATCTTTATTTCATTTCTTAACCGTGCTCTTGATGTCAGATATTTCTGCAACTATCGAAAGGTATAAATACTACCTGCTTTTTGCTGCGCTTTCGGTGCTGGTTTACTTTCCGGTTTTTTTGCACCTGGGTAATTTGCCCATCAGGATGTGGGACGAATCAGTAACCGGCGTAATTGCCCACGAAATGGCTGTTGACCATAATTATATTGTAACGCACTTTTTTGGTTCGGCTAATATTGAATTCAGGCCGCCGCTTATGATTTGGTGTGTATTGCTTACCAGCAAAATAACGGGGTTTAACGAGCTGGCATTAAGGCTGCCCTCGGCTATTGCTGCTGCTGTTTTATGCCTCAGTCTTTTTTCCATGCTGCGCAGGTATACCGGTAGCGGCGTTTTTGGTTTTATGGCGGTTTGCATTTTAATTACCTGCCAGGGCTATATCAGAAACCACGTTACGCGCACCGGTGAGTATGACTCGCTGCTGGTGTTGTTTTCAACCTTATCATCGCTCAGTTTTTTCTTTGCGGTTGAAGCGGAAACGGAAAACGCCCAATCAAGATATTTGTGGTGGTTCTTTGTTTTTCTTACCCTGGCCTTGTTATCTAAAGGGACTTTTTGCCTGGTGATGTTGCTGACGCTTTTTATTTATGTGGTGTTAAGAAAAAAGCTGGTAAGCATTTTAAGCAACCGGAACTTATATGGTGGTATTGCTTTTTTTATAGTGTTTGGTGCAGGCTATTATTTTTTGCGCGAGTGGATGAGCCCGGGCTATTTGCATGATGTTTGGAGAAATGAACTGGGCGGCAGGTTCGGGCACACGCTGGATGGGCATGAAGGGCCCTTTGGTTTTTACCTGCACGAAATTGTTAGCTGGCAGTTTACCTGGTATCTGATTTTTTTACCGTTGGGATTACTTGCAGGTATTGCGTTTTGCGGGCGCGGGATAAGGAGGCTGGTGGTGTTCTCTTCCATATCGGCGCTTTGTTTCTGGCTGGTTATTTCGGTGTCTAAAACCAAGATACCGCACTATGATGCAATCCTGTTTCCTTATCTGGCTATTATTACGGCTTCGTTTTTCTATTTCATTTATTTAAGGATAAAAGGCTTGTTGAGCAACCGGTATGCGCCGGTGTTTTCATCTGCCATTGCGCTGGTTTGTTTTCTTGTTTTTTATAGCGGCCCTTATGTAGCTATCCTGCAAAAAGTGTATTTCCCTAAAGGCGATGCTTGGGAAGATGGCTTTTACAACCGCTGCCACATTATGCAGGATGCCGTGCAGCACAAAGTAAGTATTGACCATACCAATATTTTATTCCCCCAAAGGCCCGATACCAACATTATGGACCGCTACGGGCAGTCTGCGGTGCTTGAATGTTACCAATATAGTTTACATGATGCCGGAATTGATGTTACTATGCTGTATAGTATTGACGATGTAAAACCCAACACCAAAGTGATTGTTTATGATAATGAGCTAAAAGCGCAACTGCAAAAGAAGTTTGCCGTTGTGGTGTTGGAGCGGCTGGGGCTTTATGATGCGGATGTGTTGGAGGTAAAGGGTGAAATCTGAGTGGGGGATACTTTGGACAGATTAGTTTACCCAGGCTTTATTTGTCAGCCACTTTTGGGGACGGAAAGGGCTGGGACACGGCGTTAAAAGGACAAAAAAGGCAGAACACTTTCGCATTTTGCCTTTTCGTATTAGTTGCTCAAAGATTAGTGTTTAACCGGTGCTGGTGCTGGTTTGCCGGCGGTGGTGCCTGCTGGTGCTTTATCGCCGTGTTGTTTTTTCTCCATGGTTTCAAGGTTGGCTTTGGCTAACACAAAATCAGGGAAAATCTGCAGGGCTTTGTTGAAGTTTTCTTTAGCGGCATCGGGCTGGTTAAGTTCCATAGCGCAAATACCTTTTACGTTGTAAGCGGCGGCCTTCATAGGCGCATCCTGTGAGCCACCTTGTACGCGGATGCTAACTTTTTGTTTGTCGGCATCAGCGTTTGCCAGTATCTGGTCAAGCGATGCAACACATTCGCCATAGCGCTTTAACTGGTATTGCAGGGTAGCCATTTGGTAAAGGAAATAAACTGATTTCTCAGCACCATATAGTTTCTCGTAATCGGCAAGGCTTTCTTTAATCATACCCAGGTTCTGTTTTGATACCGCAACCATTTCCAGCATATCATTTCTTTTAGGGTCGGCGTTTACAATGCCTTGTCCTACCAGGTAAGCCTGGGCATATCTTTCTCCCGCAAAATATAACAGGGCCAGTGAGTCATTCAGGTCAGCACGTTCAGGTTTTAAAGCCTGCATGGTGTATAGGGCCACTGTGGCAGCCTGTAAATCGTAATTTTTAAGGGCAGATTTATAAAAACGCATCTGAACATCAAACGGATCGCTGCCGGCTTGTGCAAAAAGCAAATTGCCGCCTGTTGCAAGCATTAAAAGGAAGCCTAAGAAGAATTTATTCATTGGGTTGTTTTTTTATGAAGGCGTAAATGTAAAATAATTCTATTCTTTTGAAAACTGCGTAAGGTAATTTGCCATCTCTTCTACCGTTTTAAGGGCGCTTTGGCGGGCTGCCTGGGCAAAATCTTCACCTTTAGAAGCATAAATGATATTGCGGGCAGAATTTATGATGAGGCCACAATCGGGGCTAAGGCCGTTTTCGCAAATCTTTTGCATATCGCCGCCTTGTGCGCCAACGCCAGGCACCAGGTAAAAGTAATCAGGCGCCAGGTGGCGGATGTGCTTAAATGCTTCAGGATGGGTGGCGCCAACCACAAACATTAGTTGATCAGGGGTGCCCCATTGCTGGGCTTTGGTTATTACCTGCTCGTATAACTTGCCGTTGCCGGTTTCAAGAAACTGAAAATCGTTACTGCCTTTGTTGCTGGTTAGCCCAAGCAAAATCACCCATTTATCTTTATACTCTAAAAACGGTTTAACCGAGTCCTCGCCCATGTATGGAGCTACAGTAACGGAATCAAAATCCAGGTGTTCGAAAAATGCTTTGGCATACATTTTTGAGGTGTTGCCAATATCGCCGCGTTTGGCATCAGCAATTGTAAATACCTGGCCTTTATACTGGTTCAGGTATTTCATGGTTTTCTCTAAACTTGCCCATCCGCTAAGGCCCATACTTTCGTAAAACGCAAGGTTTGGTTTATATGCAATGGCAATATCTATAGTAGCATCAATAATGGCCTTATTGAATTCGAAAACCGGGTCGGGATATTTAAGCAGGTGTTGGGGAATCAGTTGAATGTCGGTATCAAGGCCGACGCAGAGAAAGGATTTCTTTCTGATGATGAGGTGTAATAAATCTTTTTTGTTCATTTTGAGCTTTGGGCTTTGAGCTTTGAGCCATGAGCTTTGGGCTTTGAG
>CAISWS010000298.1 GCA_903889265.1 uncultured Bacteroidota bacterium | reverse complement strand
TTGAAAAAAGACCTCCCGTTTAACTCCTGTAAGGCGTTTAAACCTTTTGGCAGGCAGATTCTGAATTTGTTTCCAAAACATAACTTAAAGTTCTGAATACGAAATCCTTATTCCTTGCCCATTTATCGACTAACAAATGTGTACATCGCTATTTTTGACTATTATCCGAAGAAGTCTATTGAAAAAAAATGACCTGTATCGTTTTATCGACCAGGTCATTTTTTGTAGCGGGGGGAGCTCGAATCCCCGACCTTCCCGGTTATGACCGTGACGCCCTAATCAGCTGTTCGATATATTTTCTGCTTTTCATGTTTTTAATCTGTCTCTCTCGTTTCGCCGCTTCAGACCTTGACGGAAATTGCTCCGAATATTTTAGCTCCCAGGGTTTACCTCGTTGGGTATATCTGGTTTGCCCGCTATTGTGCTCATTTAATCTTCTTGAGGGATTGTCGGAATGGCCAACATAATACTTATCAATGGAAGGTGAGTAAAGTATGTAAACGTAAAATTCCATAAAAAAAGGCAACCAATTGGTTGCCTAGTAGCGAGGGGGGAGCTCGAATCCCCGACCTCAGCATTATGAGTGCTGCGCTCTAACCAGCTGAGCTACCTCGCCATTTTTGTATTTAACTATTTCAAAAAAACTATACTCCTAACTTGTATCCCCGGCCTTCCCGATATGATCGGGACGCTCTAACCAGCTGAGCTACCTCTCCCTAATTTCTATTTCATCGAAACAGGGCGCAAATATATTTCTTTCAGCAAAGTTTTAAAATACTTTGTGCCAATTGATGCGATTTTATTGAAATTAGCGTTAGTTGGTGTATTTATTAACCAATATAGCATAAAACTGTTTATTCTCGTTGATGGATTTCAACTGAATACCACACTTTTTGCATGAAACTATGATAAAATTGCGTTTTTGCTTTGTTCTGCTGCTGTTCTGTTTTGGGTTTTCAGAGGTATCCGTAGCAAAGGATGTTGCCCATTTCAATATCATCTTATGGGGTAATAAAATTGGAAACCTCACGGCCAGCAGGGAGGTAAGGGCCGATGGCTCGGTGTTGTATTTGCTGGATACTTGGTCTAAGGCCAAGGTATTATGGATAACAAGGGAAAATGTGGCTCATTACGAGGAGGTTTATAAAGACGGTAAGCTGGTATCTTCAATATTTAAGGAAGTTGAAAATGGCGAGGTAAAACGCTGGAATAACATTACATGGGATGGCAGGCAATATACCGATGAGGGGACACATGGTAAAAAGAATTTTACCGAGGCCCCAACTTATTCAATAGTATGTGTTTATTTTCAAAACATGGAGCAGGTAAAACAGATTTTTTACGAAATTGAGGGCGATTTTAACCAGCTTCAGCACCCTGAACCTGGTACTTGCGAGTTTAAAAGCAGCGATGGCAACCGAAACGTTTATCATTTTGAAAACGGCACAGTGAAGAGTATGGAGTTTCACCTGTCGTTTGCTACTGTAAAAATGGAGCGGGTTAATTGATGAAGTAAAAACGGATGGTATGTACAAATACGGATTGTGTGTAATGTTTTTATTCTCCGCCCTTTATGGTTTTTCGGGGCCGGAAACCCTTAGTTATGATATAATAGTGTTTAATACCACCGTTGGCAAAATGGTTATTACACACGACAAACAACCTGACGGTACCGACCTGTATAACCTGGTAACTTCGTCAAAAGCAAAATTTTTATGGCTTAATAAAACCAACGACAGCCAGTATCAGCTGATCTATAAAGCGGGCAAGTTGATTTCATCCACGTTTAAGGAAATTGAAAACGGCGAACTAAAACGCTGGTGTAATATTAAATGGGATGGTGTAAAATACCTGGTTGATGGGTATAAAGGCAAACGCACTTTTACTGACAATATCAGCGTTTCAACCATTACGGCTTATTTTGATGGCTCTAAAAAAATCAATCGTATTTTTTATGAGTCCGAGGGAGACTTTGCGAATATAGAATACCCGGAACCAGGTACTATGGAATTTAAAACCAGTGATGGCCACAAAAGCATTTACCATTACATTAATAACAAAGTAAATAATACGGAATTTAAATTATCGTTTGCTACAGTGTACATGACGCTTAGTAAGTGAAATGCAAATGGGGCACGCTGATTATTTATGATAATTAGGATTTTTTAAACCAAACTTTTAACGCTGTGAAATACTTTATTTTTCTGTTTCGGAACTAATAACCAAGCCATGTGTTTGTATTGTTTAACCAATGTATTTAATCATAATCATCATAAATAATCAGCGTCCCCGCATTTAAAAAACAACAACATGAGCTTATTTCAGGAAAAGGCAGAAGCATTCAGAAAAAAACAGGAAGAGGCTCAGATGAAGGCCATTGCTGAGTTTAATATTTTTGTTCAGAAAAGCTATCCACAGGCCAAATCAACCAACAGCGGCCTGCATTATATTATCGAAGCCGAAGGTAATGGCGTAAAGGCAGAGCCACACCGTAAAGTTTCCGTGCATTACACCGGTTATTTGCCCGATGGCAAGGTGTTTGATTCCTCGCATAAGCGCAATGAGCCAATCAGCTTTAAACTGGGTGTGGGACAGGTTATAAAGGGATGGGATGAAGGTATCGCCTTATTAAAGGTAGGAGGTAAGGCAAAATTGATATTGCCTTACTTTTTAGCCTATGGCGAACAAGGACACCCACCGGTTATTCCGGCAAAGGCCACTTTGATTTTTGATGTAGAATTAACGGACGTTAAGTAATATGGCCCTTTACCGTATGATTTTCTTTTCTACTTTTATTTAAAATTATCCGGTTGAAAGTAGTAATCAGGTATTTCTTCATATTCAGTGCCGTTTTCATTGCATCATGTAAGCCGCTTCCATTTAAAGTCCGCGACGGGAAAACCGCCATGGACCTTAAACTGTATAACCAGAGCCTTGAATTTCAGATAAAGGAGTTCCATGAGGAGAAAGACCCTGTTAAGCAGGAAGAGAAAGCATTTTCAATTGCCGAAGCCTACCGCCAGTTTCATGACCTTCCGAATGCCGAAAAATGGTATCGACAAAGTCTTGACTTGAAGGGGGGCGAGAAATCATTATTTAACCTGGGGCTGGTATTAAAGCAGCAGGAAAAATATGAGGAGGCGATGAAGGTGTTTGAACAGTACCAGCGTACAGCAAATACCGGGTTTGAAGGTCGTAAACAGGAATACCAATGCAAAGAAGCCATGGACTGGAAAAAAGCCTTCTCTAAAATACAGGTGCATGGAGTTGACGAATTGAACACGCCTCAAAACGAGTATGGACTGGTGCCCTACAAACAAGGGCAATTTGCATTTTCTTCATCCAGGGACGAGGCAACAGGGGCCAACCGTGATGGCTGGACGGGGGAGAAGTTTACCGATGTTTTTATTGCCGAAAAAAAGAACGACCATTTTACAACGCCGGTAAATATTGGTGCCCCCATAAACACCCTGGCCCACGAAAGCTCACCCACTTTCAGCAAAGATGGTAAGGAGATGTATTTTATACGTTGCAAAGAAGACCAGCAGAAAAGCAATCAATATTGCCATTTATACTACAGCGCTTTTAATAACGAACATTGGGATGAACCGGTTAAAGTGGATATTTTCCCGGATACAGTAAATGTCCTGGATCCCTATTTATCCCGCGATGGAAAATTACTGTTCCTGGTTTCTGATGCTCCAGGAGGCTTCGGGTCAAGCGATATTTTTGTGGTAAATAAGGTAGATACAGGCTGGGGCTCTCCGCAAAACCTGGGAGGCAGCATCAACACCCCGGGAAGCGAACGTTTCCCCTGGCTTGACGAGCGTGGAAATTTATATTTCTCATCTAACGGCCTGCCTGGGATGGGCGGTTTGGATATTTTCAAGGCAATTAAAACAAAAACCGGCTATAAAGAGCCCACCAATTTAAGGGCACCTATTAACAGTGGAGCGGATGATTATGGCTATAGAATTGACAAATACAAACCCAGGGATGCAAATGATACCATATTGTATTCGGGTTATTTTACCTCAAACCGGGCAGGTGGAAAAGGTGGCGATGATATTTACAGGTTTGAAGAGAAGTGGATTAATTTTTTTGTTTTAAGAGGCAAAATTGTAGAAAAGAATTACGAGAACCCGGAAGATCCGGATAGTAAGATTCTTGGCTTAAAAAACCTGCCCAAAGCCCGGGTGGATTTAAAAGTTGGTGGAGATAAAGTAATTGCCACAACCACCAGCGACAGCATCGGTAATTTTGTATTCCGCCTGAGTGCTGAAACCGATTATAAAGTTACCGCCGGTAAGGGCGGTGGTTATTTTACCAAAAGCGACTTTACCAGCACAATGGGCAAACGTAACCAGGATAGTACCGTTATTACCCTGCACATGCAAATTGAGCTGGAAAAGGTATTCCCGCAAAAAATGATTGTAATACCTAATATTTATTACGATTACGACAAAGCGACTTTACGGCCCGAATCAAAGTTGGTACTTGACTCAATCCTGATATTTTTCAAAGAGAATCCGGATTTAACAGTTGAACTGGGTTCACATACCGATAGCCGGGGTAGTGATGAGTATAACAACAAGCTATCGCAGGCACGTGCCCAAAGCGCAGTTGATTACCTGGTTGAAAAAGGAATACCAAACGACAGGTTGGTTGCCAAAGGTTACGGTAAAACTATGTTGCTTAACAATTGTACCACGGGGGCGCCTTGCAGCGAGGAGGAACATCAGAAAAACAGAAGAACTACTTTCAGGATTGTGTCGGCCAAATTAAACCTGGAATCCATTCAGCCTGAGGAAATTAAGGTGGTCCCGAAACCCCCTGATGAAAAATAAAATCAGCCGGTATAAACGCTATTCGCTGAAAAATTCGCTCATGGGCACATCAAGCGCTTTGCTTATTTTATACAAGGTGAGAACCGTAGTATTGGTCTTTCCCGATTCAATTCTGGACATGCTGGCTTTTTCAAAATCACATAAAGCTGCAAGTTTAAACTGGGTGATGTTTTTCTTGCTTCTTATCTTCCTGATGTTTTGACCAATTAGTAAAAGAAATTGAGCTTCAGCCATATACTTGTTTAATAAACGCAATCAAATATTTATAAGTTTAATGGTAGTGTGGTTGTCGTCCGGGACAACATAAATCTGCTACCCGGAATTCCGGGGTATTATTATTACAAAATATTATCTTTTATTTTTATCATAAATTGGACTTTTTGAGAGGTAAGGACTCAAAAAGAAAAGAAGCGGGATTAAGAATATCTAAAATTAAATTATCTGAAAATATTTATTGGTATTTTGAGAAAAAATATTTTACCCGATATGTAATTATGCTATATGTGACAACCTAAAGTGCAGATAATTACGCATTAATGGGTTTTTAATGGTCTCAACTCAATTACTTTGGTTTGTAGTAATAATGAATTATCTTTAAATTTATTAAACCCCCTGAAACCATGGCAATTCCAATTGTTGACGTTTTGCTGGTTGAAGACAACCCACATGAGGCTCAACTTACAATCCGCAGTCTTAAAAAGCACAACCTGGCAAATAACCTGCACCATGTGGATGACGGTGCCGAAGCGCTTGATTTTATATTTGCTCGGGGAAAGTATTCTGATAGGGCGATCGGCACTGACCTGAAGGTTATATTGCTTGACTTGAAGTTGCCTAAGGTAGATGGCCTTGAGGTATTAAAGATTATTAAGTCTGATGAGCGCACCCGTTCAATACCCGTTGTTGTTCTTACTTCTTCAAAAGAAGAACAGGACATTATAGCCAGCTATAAATTAGGTGTTAACAGCTATATAGTAAAACCGGTTCAGTTTGAATCTTTTGCTAAGGCTGTAGCTGATTTGGGTATGTACTGGATGTTTCATAACCAGGTGCCGATACTTTAAGGTATGTTTTTATGCTTAGGTTCATGAGGCCTTTCTCTCATTTCAAGATAGCGCCTTTACTCTTTGTGTATATTGTAAATCAGGTTTTTTAAATGAAGGAAGCAGGCG
>CAISWS010000297.1 GCA_903889265.1 uncultured Bacteroidota bacterium | reverse complement strand
TTTATCTGGTCTATTTTTCTATTGTCGACACTCATCACCGCAAAATCAAGGGCTTCATTTTCTATTACTATCCTTAACTCATCGCGCTGCTTTTTTGAAAGCTTTTTTGAATCGTTGAGTGTTTTATTTTTGAAATTTTTGGGCAGGATAACAGCAGCGGCAAACACTGGCCCGGCCAGGCAGCCACGGCCGGCTTCATCGCAACCGGCTTCAATTAATTTTTTTTGGTAGGAAGGTAGTAACACGCCCGGCTTTATTTCGGGCTAAGATAAAATGAAATACAATGATTTTAATGCAAAGACGCTAAGAGCGCAAAGGAATACAACAGAGTTATTACCCAAAAGCACAAGTAAGGTTATGCCTTTCCTCCTTCTTTCGTGTGTTTATTTTGTAATTAAATCTTTGCGCTCTTAGCGTCTTTGCGGTAAAATGTAATTTACTGCTTTACTCCGTTCTCGTAATCTTCAGCTACGGCTTCACCGTTTTTGGAAATGAATTTGCCTTTGCCATCACGGATGTTATTGTCCCAAACGCCCAGGTATTTATCGCCATTAGCCCAGGTAAATACGCCCTGGCCATTCATTAAGCCATTGGCAAATTCGCCTTCGTAAACATTGCCGTTGGCCCAGGTAAAGGTAGCCTTGCCTGTGCGGTGGTTATTTTGAAAATTACCTGCATAGACATCACCGTCAGAGAAAATCAATTTGCCAAATCCCTCTTTACGGTCAGAAACAAAATTGCCCTCGTAAATATTTCCGTTGGCAAAAAAATATTTTCCTTTTCCGTTCTTCATCCCATTTGCAACCGGGCCTTCATAACGGTCTCCGCCGGCATAATAAAATGTGCCTTTTCCGGTTATATTGCCACGGCTTATTTCGCCCACGTACTTATTTCCATTGGCGTATTTATAGGTGCCATAGCCATTTATTTCGTTGTTGGCAAACTGGCCGGTGTATTTATCACCATTCGGAAATTCGTAGGTGCCAGTGCCTTCCCTTTTGTCATCTTTCCAGTCGCCGTAATACGATGAGCGGTCTTTAAATACGGCACGGCCCACTCCATTGCGGCGGTCGTTTTTCCACTCGCCTACATAAGATGAACCATCTTTGTAAAGGGCTTTTCCCAGTCCTTCTTTTTTCCCATCCACATAGGGGCCATCGTAGGTGCCATTGGTGTAAAGAATTTCTTCGGCGCTTTGTGCAAATACATGGCCGGAAAAAACTGATGTAAATAATAGGATTGCAAAGAAAAGACCTTTCATAGGTAATGGTTTAAATACTACTGAATTTTGACAAGGTGATACACCCTGCCCAACGTATTTTACAAAACGGAAAGGATGGGTAAAGGTTACGGAAATGGCGCGCTTATAACCTTACATATTGATATGCTACATACGCAGATGCTACTTAATCAAACTGTACTTTGTATAGCTAAGCGTGGGCTTTGTTTTTCTTTTTCCAGCAGCTGTCCAGGTGGTCGTTAACTATGCCCACAGCCTGCATAAACGCATAGCAGATGGTTGAGCCGCGGAATTTAAAACCGCGTTTGCCCATATCCTTGCTCATAGCATCGCTGATAGCCGTTTTAGGTGGCACCTGGCCTAAAGAATTGCGGCTGTTAATAATGGGCTTATACTCACCTGATTTTGTTTTTTCAGCAAAGCTCCAAACGTAATTGCTGAAAGAGCCGAACTCTTTCTGGATTTCGAGAAAGCGGGCTGCATTATTGATAGCTGCCCGTATTTTAAGCTGGTTGCGGATAATACCTGTGTCCTGCATCAGGGCTTCGTACTTTTGCTCATCGTATTTTGATACCTTCTTTACATCAAAGTTGGCAAAGGCCTTACGGAAGTTTTCACGCTTTTTTAAAATGGTAAGCCAGCTAAGGCCCGCCTGAAAGCTTTCAAGCACCAGGAACTCGAACAGCACTTTATCGTCGTGTACAGGCTGGCCCCATTCTTCATCGTGGTATTTTACATAGATAGGGTCGCTGAGGCACCAGTTGCAACGGACTTTGCCATCTGTTGGCCCGGCATATTTTTCACTAACCGGTTTTTGCTTTTTTGCAGGTGCTTTTTTACTGTTGGTTTGGGTCCTGGTTTTGCTGTTGGCCATTGTTGTACACGTTGTCTTTGATGTACTGTAAAGCTGTAAAATACATCAGATATTTCCCAAACCTTTTTAGTATTAAAAACAGAAAAGTTTCACGTACTACAAAGGCCACTGTAAAAGCAATAAGTACTGCAATAAACGCCAGCTTAACCGCAGCCAGGCTAAAAAACATAACCGATACCATTACAAAAGTGAGTGCAAGGCTGATGCCGATAACGTAAGCAACTAACTGAACAAATGTACGCGCCGCGCCTAAGACCGATGAGGTTTGATAAGCCCGGTATAAAGCATAAACAATAGCACCGATGAATGAGGTGAATGCCATTAAAAGGATAAGAAAACTACCGGCGGCCAGTTTAGCTACTTCGCCTAAAGCGTGAAAAAAGGATGCTGAATTGCTGAATAAGCCCTGACCTGCAACATCTAAGAGTGTCATAAGTAATATTTGATTTAAAGACGTAAAATGAGGGCGAATATTGTGCCATGAATCCGTAATGATTGCCAACACAGGAATTATTGGCCTTTTCGGTTAAAATGGCGTTAAATAGTGCTTGTGGGTGGTCAACTCACACCAGCCGGTTCACGCAAAGAGCGCAAAGTGATGACGCAAAGAACCGCAAAGGTTTTTTAATAAGATTTCGGAGCCGTTTATAGTTTTTTGACCTTCTCCCAGATATCAGGCAGCATTTTTATAAGTGCAACCTGTTTGGCGAAAGTTCTCGCCTCTACCGCCGGATAGCCAATATAGGTTTTGCCGCCTTCTAATGATTTTGGAACCGCTGTAGTGGCCATTACAACTGCCTTATCGCCTATTTCGATGTTTTTGTTTACTGCCACTTTGCCATACAGGGTAACCCAATTGCCTATGCGCGAGTTGCCTGCAATGCCTACCTGGGCTGCTATAATACAATGTTCGCCAATACGTACATCGTGTCCAATATGTACCTGGCTGTCCAGCTTGGTGCCTTTGCCTATAAAGGTATCGCTGCTAACCCCGCCATCTATGGTACATCCGGCGCCAATTTCCACATCGTCAGCAATAACTACGCGGCCGGCGCTGTGCATTTTATCGTAACCGGTGGCCTGGCGTTTATAATAAAAGGCATCGGAGCCAATGGTAGTGTTGGCGTGGACGATTACGTTATCACCCAGTTCGCAGTAATTGTAAATAGTGGCGTTAGGATATATGATGCAGTTTTTACCCAGCTTAACATGGGCACCAATAAAAGCATTGGGATAGACAAAACTACGCTCGCCAATTATCGCAGTTTCATCCACATTTTTGTTGGACTTAACACTGGGTTTAAATTTTTCAGCGAGGAAGTTGTATGCTAAAAAGGGATTGGAATTAAAAAGCAATGTTTTACCCTCGGGCGCATCCATTTTTTTATTGATAATGATAAAAGACGCATTGCTTTTGAGGGTGAAGTCGTAATACTTTTCGTGGTCAACAAAGGTGATGTCGCCGGATTCAACGTTGTGTATTTCATTGAGGCCTGTAACGGCGGCGGTGTTACTGCCAATAATTTCGGATTTGGTTAGTTCGGCTAACTCTTTTACTGCAATGGGTTTTGGGAATTTCATGGGGTGAATATAGGGGTAATGAGAAAATGGGAAAGGGGTAAATAGTTATGGCCCTCGTTGGGGTCGCAAAATTTATTTTTTCTACCCTTGTAAGTAACAGTTATGACACACAGCGAATTAAAATACGAGATACAACAAGTCATTGATAACGTTCCCGACAGCGTGCTTCAGGAGGTTCTGAACTACCTGAAGGTAGTGCAGGCTAATCCTGTTGACAAGATTATGCTTTCAAAAAATATGAAGCGCATTTTATCTGAATATAAAGAGTTGCTGGAAAAGTTGGCGCAATAGACTCATGACAGATATTTCGGAAGCAGAAAAGATACATGCAATTCTTATTGACAAATTTGGCGGAAGTAAAGGTGTTAGAGATGCCAATTTGTTAGAATCGGCTCTGCACAGGTCTTTTGCAACTTTTGAGCAAACTGAACTTTATCCGGATCCTATTGATAAAGCAGCAGCGATTTTGGAAAGTATTTTAATTAACTATCCCTTTGTTGACGGAAACAAAAGAACCGGTTACGTTTTGGTACGACTGCTTTTGATGGCAAATGATTGTGACATAGAAGCAAGTCAAAGCGATAAGTAAGATTTTGTAATCGCAATCTCGAAAGGCGAAATTAGGTTTGCTGAGATCAGAGCCTGGCTGGCCGTGCATATAATCAGAACATAAATACATTCTCCTCCACTCTTTATAATTCCCAATTCTAAATTACATTCGCCCTACGGTTTAAAACCAAAGCCGGATACAATACCATGAAAGAAACTGCACTCACCCCAATTCATATTGCGCTAGGAGCTAAAATGGCTGAATTTGCCGAGTATAATATGCCTATTGTTTATACCAGCATTACGCAGGAGCACAATGCTGTGCGTAACAGTGTTGGTGTATTTGATGTAAGCCATATGGGCGAGTTCAGGTTAAAGGGGCCTAAGGCTTTAGACCTGATACAATCGGTTACCAGCAATGATGCTTCGAAACTAACGGACGGCAAAGTGCAATACTCATGCCTGCCGAATGATACCGGTGGTATAGTGGATGATTTGTTGGTTTACCGCTGGAAAGAAGAGGAATACTACCTGGTAGTAAATGCATCGAACATTGAAAAAGACTGGAACTGGATAAAGGCGCACAACACGTTTGGTGTTGAAATGGTAAACATGAGTGATGACATGAGCCTGCTGGCAGTGCAGGGGCCTAATGCTATTAAAGCGATTCAGAAATTAACGTCAGTAGACTTATCTGCTATCCCCTATTATGCTTTTACTATGGGTAATGTGGCTGGTATTGACGGCGTAATTATTTCGAATACCGGATATACCGGTGCCGGTGGATTTGAGTTGTACGCAATGAATGCCGATGCAAAAAAATTGTGGGATGCGGTTTTTGAAGCCGGTAAGGAATTTGATATTGCACCGGTGGGTTTAGCAGCGCGCGATACACTGCGGCTTGAAAAAGCCTTCTGCCTGTATGGTAACGATATTGACGACACCACCTCTCCCATTGAAGCAGGTTTGGGCTGGATAACCAAGTTTACCAAAAACTTTACCCAAAGCGCCTACCACAAAGCCATTAAAGACAATGGCCCAAAAAAGAAACTGGTAGGCTTTGAAATTACCGAGAAGGGCAAAATACCACGCCAGCATTTTAAAATAAAAGACGCAGCAGGTAACGAAATTGGCGAGGTAACTTCGGGCACACAATCACCTACTTTGGGTAAGGCAATAGGACTGGCTTATGTAAAGACAGAACATGCTGGTATTGGCTCAGAGATATTTGTTGATATAAGGAATACGCCTATTAAGGCTACTGTGGTTAAGACGCCGTTTTTATAGGCAGGGATTAGCGCTGAATATTAAAAGGAACGTTGTTGAATATTCCGTTGGTTACAGCATAATAATTGCCATTGTTATCGGTTAGCCTGCAACTAAAAGTGCCACTGGCCAGATTCGGTGCTATCGAAAATGAAGTAATACTTAACAGCCCCGATGTATCGGTGTAGTCTGTAATAAGTCCGTTACCATTTATTGCCGCCGTGGCGGAATCTATATAAGTAAATCCAAAACCTACACATCCCGCTTGATCGACGGAGTTGTTACACGCTTGATTAAGATTGCCATCCCTATACGTTCCAATGCTGAAAGAATCGGAACAAGGAAGTGGAAGTGTTTGAAAAATTTGAAGCTCCGCTAATGGGTAATTAAGTGCAATTCCATTCAGATTCTCATTTCCCACAGCAAATATTTTTGCCTTCACCCCTGCTGTATCGTAAATTGCTAGTGCGCAGTCAACAGAGGTAACTGTAAAGGTTTTCTGAACCCCATTCAGATAAAAACTGAACTGTCCGGTACTACCTGGGTTGGGTTCTTTTTTACACGCTGATGCAAGTAAAACAATCGTTAAAATTAAGAGGGAAGGAATTTTCATAGCGGATTTTAACGATAATGGCAATGAATATAATGTAATATTTAAAATATTCAAGCACCTTACAGCGCATTCGGCCATTAGCCTGGGTTAGTGCTACCCAAAAATAACGCTTACTTTACCTGATAAATCCTTACCCTATGGAAGACGTAACTGCAAAGCCATCCCTTATAAAACAAATATTTTACTACCCGGTTACGCGCATTATTATTGGGTTTATTGTTTGCGTGGGCATGGTTGCGCTTGCCAACAGGGCAACATCGGCCTTGTTAAAACTTGCGCAGGCCAGTGAGGATTTGCGCAAGTTAATTTTGAACCTGGAGGTTCCGGTTGTGGCAATTTTAACTTACGCCTGCCTGTATAGATATTACGAAAAGCGGAAAATAACCGAACTAAAATTATCGGCTTTGCCGGTGTATGGTTTGTTGGGTGTGGCTATTGGTATGGGCTTGCAGGCAGCGGTTATACTGGTAATGTATTTGATGGGTGGTTATACTGTTGTTAAGGTGAACCCGGTTAATTATCTACTGCCGGGATTATTGATTGCCATCAGTTCAAGCGCATTCGAAGAAATTCTTATAAGGGGAGTTGTTTTCAGGATTATGAATGAAAAGTGGGGAGCGGTTGTGGCTTTATCTTTTTCGGCAGTTTTGTTTGGGGCGTTGCATTTGATGAATAAGAATGCCACCATTTATTCTGCTACAGCCATTGCTTTGGAAGCGGGTATTTTGCTTGGGGCGTGTTACCTGTTTGCGCGTAATTTATGGCTGCCGATTGGCGTACACCTGGGATGGAACTTTGCGCTGGCAGCTATATTTGGCGCAGTACTTTCGGGTAATACGATTGATAAAACTTTCTTGACTTCTAAATTTACCGGCTCTGTATACCTGACTGGTGGTGATTTTGGGCCTGAAAATTCTTTACCGGCAGTTTTTATTTGCACGGCGGCGGGGGTTTTGTTTTTATGGCTGGCCTGGAAAAAAAGGTTGAAAGAAAAGCAAGTAGAAACCCTGGAGCCGGCTAAAGTTTAATTATGGGCGCATTTGGGGATTAATTCTGCTCTACATAATCCAACTCCTTGCCAAAGGTTTCGTGCATAGTGGTAATTGCCCATAAAGAGAGCCCCAGGCAAATAACACCTACTATAAAGGCACTTAGGATATTGCTGATGGCAAGCGATACCAAAAACTGAAACAAGCCGGTAATGAGCGGCACTGAGCCCCGCACAAAATTGGGTGTGGTATTAGTAACTGTTGAACGGATATTGGTGCCAAACTGTTCGGCGGCCACGGTAACAAACAATGCCCAAAAACCAGTGGCTGCGCCTAGCAGAAAAATAAGCCAGTAAAACCCTTGCAGCGAAATACCGTTTGAAAGGAAAAAGAAGTAAGCGATAGTTAAAGTGCAAATAGCGAGGTAAAGCATTACTACCTTTCTGCGGCTTTTCCATAGCTGGCTGAGTAATCCGCTTAGAAGGTCGCCCACACAGAGGCCGAGATAAGAGTATATAAAAGCGGTGCCGTTAACTACCTTGCCCTGCACGCCCAGTTCTTTACCCCAAATGGGTTCGGAATTGGCAACTATTAAGCCCACGATGAACCAGATGGGAAGGCCTACCAAAATGCATTTGAGGTATTTTAGAAATCTTGTTTTGTCGTTGAACAGCATAATAATATTGCCTTTGCTTACATCTGCATTTTGAATGTGCTTAAACATACCAGACTCCATGGTGCCCACGCGGAGCATTAAAAGCAGTAAGCCAAGCAATCCGCCCACCAGGTAAGCTACCTGCCAGTTAGCGAGTGTTACATTAAATATTGCTCCCAGCCAACCGGCTATTATCTGCCCCTGTGCACTTACAATAGCCGCAGCAACAGCGCCTAAAGCGCCAAACGAAACAATAATCATAGTTCCGTAGCCGCGGTTTTCTTTGCTCATGCTTTCTGAAACCAATGTAATACCTGCGCCTAATTCACCAGCCAATCCCATGCCGGCAATAAAGCGAACTACCATATATAAAGGCAAGGAGGTAACAAAGGCGTTGGTAATGTTAGCAATGGAGTATAATAAGATGGAGCCGAACAAAACGGATATTCTTCCGCGCTTATCGCCTAATATTCCCCAGAGAATACCGCCAATGAGCATGCCTGTCATTTGCACATTGAAAAGAAAGATTCCTGTGCTTTTAATAACATCGGCGGCGGAGCCTTTCATGATTGCTTCCAGGCTTTCTTTCTTTACCACGTTGAAGAGAATGAGGTCATATATATCAACAAAATAGCCGCAGGCAGCTACGGCTATTATAAAGTAGGTTAAGAACTGGCTTTTCTTTTCGCTCATGGGGCAGTTTCAGTATTGCTTGTAAGGTGGAAAATAACAAAAACTGTTTCAGCAATCAAAAACATGGCCCCGGCCTGATGCAATACACCCCAGCTTACCGGTATGTGGCCAATGCAGTTTAGTACAGTCAATATACCAATGGTGGCCTGTAGTAAAACGAAAAAAGGAAACAGGTTTAACCCGGTTTTAAAAACCTTATCCGTTGCAACACCTTTTGAGCGGAACCAGAAGATGGCAATAAGAAGGATTAAAGAGTAGGCCGTAAGTCTGTGAAAAAACTGAATGAAAGCCTTGCCCCAAAGGTCTTGCGGAATGTATTTCAGGAGCCCGGCTGTAGATGAGGGCTCGCTGAGTAGTGCAGGGGGAATGAACTGCCCGTTCATATCAGGCCACGAAGGGTACGAGAGGCCGGCCTTCATACCTGAAAGGATGCCACCTAAAAATATTTGGGTAAACAGCAGAATCAAAATTGCAAAGGCCAATATTTTAACTACGGCGCTTGCTTTAGTGTAATTGCCTGTGCCACGGTATACATAAAGTGTAAGCCAAACCAGGTAGGCGTATAATATAAGGGCCAGTGTAAGATGGGTTGAAAGGCTTAACGGAGGCACAAACAAGCCGCTTAGCCCGGCCCTTACCATTATCCAGCCAACAACGCCCTGCAACGCAGCCATCACAAAAAGAGCCGCCAGGTGCATGCCCAATGCTAACGGGATATAGCCTTTAAACAAAAAGTAAATAAGCGGTATAACAAAGGCAAAGAACATAAGCCGCGCCCAAAGACGGTGTGCGTATTCCCAAAAGAAAATCCACTTAAACTCATCCACTGTCATACCAGCGTTAATGATTTTGTATTGTATCTTCTCTTTGTAATGTGCAAACTCCTGGTCCCACTCTTGCGCGTTTAAGGGCGGAATGGTACCTTTTATGGGTTTCCATTCGGTAATAGATAAGCCTGACTCAGTAAGGCGCGTAACGCCACCCAGTATTACCTGGAAGAACACCATGAGGCAACCCAGCAACAACCAACCACCCACTAATTTTCTGGCAAAAAGCGACATACACTGCTATTAACAAGCTGAACAAAAAAATGTGCGAAGGCAAACATACAAAATAGCTTTGTATGAGCTTTATAACGGTCAGCGGTTGTAAACAATAGCAACGGTTTTGTATAGCATTTACACGGTATAAGTTGTATTTGTAAAGGCGCGGGTTTAATGCAAACGGCATAAATGACACTGCACGATACAAACAAACCATACCGGCCATGTGACGGATTAACATATTAGTAAAAGGGCAATTTGTATAAAAGAAGTGCGAACACAAAGTTTGACTTGTAGGTTTATGAACATTGAATGTATTACACACTTACACAGGTGTAAAATAGGGATGGCGTATTGAACCAGTAAAAGCAACAAGGGCGTATACACAAACAAATACTTTGATGTTATGAAGTTTTTGTTCGCACTTATCTTAACCGTTTTTTCGCTGGCTGCTTTTAGCGCCACGAACATTACGTTTGATAAGTCGGCAGGCTGCCCTCCGCTGTTGGTTAATTTTGCCGATCAATCCAATATCAATCCAATATCATGGAAATGGGATTTTGGAAACGGAAACACTTCAGTTGACTCAACCCCATCAGCAGAATTTATTTCGTCAGGAGTTTATGATGTAACCCTGATAACTTCAAACGGTACCCGCAACGACACCGCAGTAACAACCATTACAGTTTACAGGCTGCCTGTAGTTAACTTTAATGTAAGCGCTGTAAAAACCTGCTTAAACGACACAATTTTATTTGAAAGCAATGTTACCCCGGGTAATGCGCCCATTACGCAATATGCGTGGGGTTTTGGTAACGGGGTTGCCAGCAGCGTGCCGGGAGTAACTTATAGTTACAATCAAACCGGGGCTTACACTATTACATTAGTTGTGCAGGATTCAAATGGTTGTACTGCTAATCTTAGCAAGGCCTCTTTTATACATGTATATAATCCACCGGTAGCCGCATTTACTGCTTCGCCAACTTCCAGCTGCCAGATTAAGCAAATGGTTAACTTCAGCAATCAAAGCACTGGTGGTGGTTTAACTTATTTCTGGCAACTGGATAATAATACTACCTCAACCAGTGCCAACCCCGGCAACCTTTACCCGAGCGAAACAGCAAACGCTACTTTAACCGTAACAGATACAAATGGATGTACCAGCTCAGCCAGCCAGGAAATAAGTGTTGGGCCCCTAATTGCAGACTTTACGGCTTCAAAAACAAAGGCCTGCACGGGTCAGCCAGTAACTTTTATAAATTCTTCCAGTATACAGGGCAGCAGCTGGTTTTGGGATTTTGGAGATGGCACCACTGCTACCTCATCAAGCGTATCAAAATCATATACTAACCCGGGAGTTTATACTGTAAAATTTGTGGTTTCCAGCCCCGGATGCGCCGATAGTGTTACCAAACCTAACTATATCACTATTAAAACAGGCTTTCCGATACCAAACGCTACGTTTACTGCAGACAGCACATTTACCTGCGGTCAACCGTTAAAAGCATTGTTTACCAATACCACCCCAACCGGTACCGGAGATACGTATCACTGGGATTTTGGCAATGGCGACACATCAAACCTGCAAAACCCAAGCTCGATGTTTAACGTGCCTGGAGACTATACAGTGGTATTAACCATTACCGATACCAATGGTTGCACCATAACCGGTACGGAAACCAACATGATACAAACCGCAAGGCCCGTGGCTGATTTTTCAGTAACAAGTAATGTCTGCCTGGGTTCAGTGGTCACGTTTGCGAATGCCTCAACCAATGCCCATATATATATGTGGCTGTTTGGTGATGGTGACACCTCGTATGTAGTAAGCCCAACGCATCAGTACGCAGACACCGGAAATTTTACGGTTACCTTATTCGCCTTTAGCCGGGGTGGCTGCGATACCAGCGTTGTAAAAACCAATTGTGTGCATGTTACTTATGTGCACGTTGACTTTAAGGTAAACTCTACCTTCTCTCCTTGCCCGCCTTTTGTTTGCCTGTTTACCAATCTGTCAGATATCAAGGTCAATAAATTTCTATGGGACTTCGGTGACGGGTTTACCGATACTGCTATTAATCCAACGCATATTTATTTCTATCCCGGAGTTTATACCGTTAAGCTGATAGGGGTTACCCCACAAGGATGTTATGATACCATAGTATATCCAAACCTGATAACTGTGCAGGGCCCTACCGGCACGTTTACGCTGACCCCTGTTACCGGTTGCGTTCCGCTGGCAGTGAATATAAGTGCAGTGCCATCCGCCAACACCAAAACAATATGGTGCGATATGGGGGATGGAACCGTGGTTAACGATACACTGAGTATAACCCACGTTTACAGCCAGGCAAATATTTATCACCCTCAATTTGTGCTTACCGACCATATTGGGTGCACCGTATCGTATCCGTTGGATTCCGTTATTGCACATCCTGTACCTGCACTAACGGGTTCTGATACTACGGTATGTCCGGGTACGCAAGTTACCCTGAAAGTAACAACCAGCGCCAGCCAGATTAGCTGGAACCCCGATACTTTATTGAGTTGTGCCAGTTGTGCATCGGTTACTTTAACGCCATTGGATACTATGATTTACCAGGTAGTGGCTACCAATCAATATGGTTGTCAATCTGCTATAGAGGTGAACGTTAATGCTGTTCCTTATCCGGTGCTGAATAATACGGTAAGCGCTCGGTTATGTGCTGATGATGCTAAAACTTTGTATGTAGGGAATGCCAGCAGTATAGTATGGTCGCCAGGTTTATACCTCAGTGACTCAACTGTTGCCAGCCCGGTTTGCACACCTCTGGATTCGGTTACCTATACGGTTACAGCGGCTAACAGCTTTGGCTGCAAGGTAACCACTCAGGTACCGGTTGTAGTACGCAAAAAGGTTTCTGTAACACTACCTGCAGATACCAAAGTTTGCACCGATGGCAGTGTAAATCTGCCGGTAAGCACTGTCTTTATATCAGACCTGGGGGCAACTTATTTATGGAATAACCCGCAATATTTAAATAACATCCATTCATCGGACCCCCTGGCCAGCCTTGATAATACGTCGAAAGACTTTACGGTTGTGGTAAGAAGCGGGCATTGCATCCCCGATACCCAAACCGTTAATGTGGATGTAATACCCATACCGGATATTGAGGTTTCAACCACAGTTTCAACCACACCAGATGCAGCAGTGCCATTGTACGCAGCATCGCACCAGGAGTTAAACTACCAGTGGTTTGCAAAAGATTCTTTCAGTTGTGCCGATTGCAGAAGGACTATACTATACCCCAAACAAACACAAACGGTATATGTGGAAGGGACCAACAGCACCGGTTGCACAGTTAAAGACTCGGTGCAGATAAATATTGTAGGCTGCGACCCGGGCACCATCTTTTTGCCCAACACCTTCACCCCTAATGGCGATGGATTGAACGATAAACTTTATGTGCGAACCGTGGCGCTTAGCAGCCTGAAGTATTTCAGGGTATTTGACCAATGGGGACAAATGGTGTTTGAAACCAACGACCTGAACGAAGGTTGGGATGGAAATGTAAACAGTAAACAAGCCTCAACGGCAGTGTATGTATATGTGCTTGAAGGCACATGCCAGAATGGCTATGATGTAATGAAGACAGGAAACGTAACAGCAATCAGGTAAGCAGGGCAATGTGCCGGCCAACCAGATGCGAAGAGGCCTTTAAAAGATGAAGTGGTAATTACAGCTTAATAGCTGATGCTACTACTGTGCAACAAAATAACAGAGCGCTTTAAACAGGTGCTTTGCGGTAAATATTTTTTCATAACCCAAAAAACAATCATTATTCATTAAACCTAAACAATTATGACAATTTCAGAGAGAATCAGAAAGATACGCGAATACCGCGGTCTTAAACAGGTAACAGTAGCAAACGACATGCACATTACCCAACAGGCTTACAGCTGGCTTGAACGTAAAAGCGGCAACATTAAAGTAGAAACCTTAAAACGTTTTTGCGATGTAATGAAAGTTGACCTGCCGTTTCTGGTAGCCAACGAAATACCTGTAACAGATGAGAACATGCAGATGTTTGATAAGCTGAACTACAGTGTAGTATTTGAAGACTACAAAAAACTGAAGAACAAGATCAACACTTATGAGGATCTGATTCTGAGGAAACAAAACGGCATTGCGGCTTAAAAACCCAAACTACCAGCAGGCGAACCGGAGTGGACGGAGAGCCAGAGAGATTTAAAATGAAAGACCGCATTTCTGATAAGCAGAATGCGGTCTTTCATTTGTGGATGACCTTATCAGCCGTGTTTCGCTTGGAGATAACAGCCGTGGGATTACGTTTCAGTATTAAATGGCATTTTGCATTGCTCTGTATTTTTCTCCGTGCCTCCGCGCGATACATTTTTTTGAATTTAAAAAACCTATTTTTACCACGTCAGAAATGGAAACAATGATACTACGGACTTTCAGGGCGCTTATGTTTATGGTGGTGGTTTTAGTAATAACACCTTCGTGCAATCATAATAAAATTGCCTGCCCTACTTATGCTGATAGTTTTCCGGATGCTAAGAAGGCCAAGAAATCGGATAAACCTGAAGCCCCTAAGGCTTTGCCCAAGGCAACTAAATCGAATGTGAGCCACAGTATGGGCCCCGGACATTAACGCTCAACTTATTTTCCCCCAGATATTTTCTTTTGACCCTTCTTCAACATATTTCAGCAACGCATAGTGTTCTGGTTTGCTTAACGATGGGTCGTTTTCAATTAACTCATAGGCTGTTGTGCGGGCGGCTTCCAGTATAGTGCCGTCAGCCACTAAATCTGCCAGTCTCAGGTTGATGGTGCCGCTTTGGCGGGTGCCTTCTATATCGCCGGGGCCGCGTAGTTTAAGGTCTTCTTCGGCAATGATAAATCCATCATTGGTTTGGCACATTACGGAAATGCGCTGCTTGCTTTCGTTGGAGAGTTTGGCACCGGTCATTAAAATACAGAAGGATTGCTCTGCACCCCGGCCCACGCGGCCGCGCAACTGGTGTAGCTGGGCAAGGCCAAAGCGCTCGGCATTTTCAATAATCATTACGGAGGCATTGGGCACGTTTACCCCTACTTCAATTACGGTGGTTGCCACCATTATATTGGTATCCCCTTTTACAAAGCGCTGCATCTCAAAATCCTTATCGGCTGAGCGCATGCGGCCGTGTACTATGCTTACATGGTAGTTGGGCATAGGGAATGCGCGGCTGATACTTTCATACCCATCCTGCAAATGTTTTAAATCCAGCTTTTCGCTTTCTTCAATTAACGGGTAAACAATATATATCTGCCGGCCTTTTTGAATCTCTTCTTTCATAAAACCGAATACCCGCAACCGGTCGGCATCAGTGCGGTGCAGGGTGCGGATGGGCTTTCGGCCAGGGGGTAGTTCATCTATAACAGATACATCCAGGTCGCCGTAAATGGTCATGGCCAGGGTACGGGGTATGGGGGTGGCAGTCATTACCAGTATGTGCGGTGGCTTTTCGTTTTTGTTCCACATTTTGGCACGTTGCTCAACGCCAAAACGGTGCTGCTCGTCAATAACTACCAGCCCTAAGTTTTTAAATACTACACCATCTTCAATCAGGGCATGGGTACCTATCAGTATATCAATTTTGCCTTCGGCTAAGTTTTCAAGAATAAACCGGCGGGCTTTACCTTTTACGTTACCGGTTAACATAGCCACTTCAACGTTGGTGCCACGCAGGGCTTCCATAATACTTTCGTAATGCTGGTTAGCTAAAATTTCGGTAGGGGCCATCATGCAGGCCTGAAAGCCGTTGTCAATTGCCATTAGCATAGTTAGCAACGAAACTACAGTTTTACCGCTGCCCACATCGCCCTGTAGCAGCCGGTTCATTTGCCGTCCGGTGAGGGTATCTTTCCGTATTTCTTTTAATACGCGCTTTTGCGCACCGGTTAGCTCAAACTTTAAATGTTTTTTATAGAAGAGGTCGAACTTGTTATCAATCTTTTCAAAAATAAAACCTTTGGAGATTGCGCCGCGGTTTGACTTTACCTTCAGCATTTGCAGCTGAATTAAAAATAGTTCCTCAAATTTTAACCTGCGGGTGGCCTCGTGCAGCAGCTGTTCATTTTTGGGAAAATGGATATTTACCATGGCTTCGTAGCGCGAGATGAGGCGGTACTTTTGCAATATTTCTTTGGGCATAAATTCGGGCAGGTCAGCTGGTTTAACCTGGGCGAATAATGTTTGCAGTAGTTTGGCAATGCCTTTGGAATCGAGGTTGCGTTTTTTTGCTTTCTCCGAAGATGAGTAAACCGGTTGCAGGCCTTTGCCGCTGGCCTTTATTTCATCGGTGAATGGTTCAATATCCGGATGGGGAATGTTGTAGTAGCCATTGAAAATATGCGGCTTGCCGAAAACGATATAATCTGTTTTTACCTTGAGTGATTTAAGGATAAAATCTACACTTTGAAACCATATCAGTTCAATTTCGCCGCTGCCATCTCTAAAGGTAGCTATGAGTCTTTTTTGCTTTTTATCGCCCAGTTGTTTGAACTCTGCTATCTGCCCTTTTAGCTGTATGTATTGGGTTTGCGGGGTTATCTCTTTTATTTTATGGATAACGGAGCGGTCTACATAGCGGAAGGGGTAGTATTTAAGCAGCTCGCCGAAGGTATGCACATCAAGCTCCTTGCGCAGCAACTCCCCACGCGGGGGGCCTACACCTTTGAGGTATTCGATATTGGATTGCAGCAGGGATGCCATGGGCCGGTTTACTGGCTACGAAGTTATAAGAGGTGGGGAGAATAGGAAATGGAGGGCGGGTGTATTCGCAGCCAGGCCCCTCTTTCAAGGGCAGTGACCTTTATTTGCCATTCTAGTAACACTTTAAAGCGCTTCCGATAACTTCTCCCACTTGGTCATTTCCATGTCCAGTTCCTTTTTCAGGTTGTCATAACCCTTATAAAAATCGGGCTTGGTGGTAAGTTCCTGAAACTGTTTGGGGTCCTGTAGTTTTTGGTCAAGGTCGGCTATCTGGCCTTCAAGTTCTGCAATGCGCTTTTCGCACTTTTCAAGGTCGGCTTTCAGCTTTTTTATTTCCTTTTCTTTCTCCTTGCTGTCGTTATTACTCTTCACCTCCTGTTTGTTGGCTTTGGCAGGCTCTGGTTTTTTAACCTCATCCTTTTTAGCCAGCATACGCATATCCTCTACCTGTTTCTTCTCCAAAAATTCATTGATGTCGCCCAGGTGTTGTTTAATGCCGTCTTTGGTAAACTCGTAAGTTTTATTGGTAAGTCCGTGTAAGAAATCTCTGTCGTGCGAAACGATAATGATAGTACCCTCAAACTGGTTCAAAGCACTCTTCAATATCTCTTTCGACATAATGTCCAGGTGGTTCGTAGGCTCATCCAGTACCAAAAAGTTCCGGGGCTCTAATATCATTTTACACAGCGCTAAACGGCCCTTCTCGCCACCGCTCAATACTTTTACTTTTTTAAATACATCATCGCCTTTAAACAAAAAGGCGCCCAACATATCGCGCAATTTGGTGCGCATATCACCAGTAGCAACGCGGTCAACCACTTCCAATACGGTGTCATTCACATCCATCGAATCAGCCGCATGCTGGGCATAGTAACCCACTGTAACATTGTAGCCAAGTGTAAATGTTCCTTCATGTTCCAGCCCATCTACCAAAATGCGGGTAAGGGTAGTTTTACCCATACCGTTTTTTCCTACAAAGGCAATTTTTTCACCTCGTTCTATCTGAAAACTCTGGTCAGTTATTACATGCTTATCTCCAAAACTTTTGCTGATGTGCTTGGCCTCCACCACCGTTTTACCCGATGCCTGCGCATGCGGAAAACGCAGGTTCATAGCCGACATGTTCTCTTCTTCCACCTCAATAATATCCATCTTGTCCAGCTTCTTTATAAGCGACTGGGCAAAGGTGGCCTTACTGGCTTTTGCGCGAAAACGGTCGATGTTCCGTTCAATCTGGGCTATTTCGCGCTCCTGGTTCTTTTTGGCATTTATTTGCTGCTCGCGGCGCTCTTTGCGCAATTCAATATACTTGGTATAAGGTGCGTTGTAATCGTCAATATCACCATTCACAACTTCAATGGTGCGGGTGGTAATATTATCCAGGAAGCTTCTGTCGTGACTAACCATAATAATGGCTCCGGGATATTCCTTCAAAAACTTTTCCAGCCAAAGTACAGATTCAATATCCAGGTGGTTGGTAGGCTCATCCAGTAATACCAGGTCGGGCTTAGCCAAAAGTATTTTAGCCAGCTCAACACGCATTTGCCAGCCCCCGCTCAGGGTTTTCATTTCCTTTTCAAAATCTGCGGGGTCAAAACCAAGGCCTTTTAATACGCGCTCGGTTTGCTCGTCAATTCCATAACCTCCGTGCAGTTCTATCTGGTGTTCAACCTCGCCCAAACGGTTAATCAGCTCCATGTAATCGTCGCTCTCATAATCCGTGCGGGTTTCCATTTCGTGCATTATCTTCTCTTTCTCATCGTTGTATTGTGTAACAAGTTCGAAAGCCTTTTTGGTTTCGTCCATTACCGAAAGCGAAGATTGCGAGTGCAGTTCCTGAGGCAGGTAACCAATAATAGTGCCTTTGGGATACATAATATTGCCCCCGTCAATAGGCTGCAGGCCCTTTAAAACCTTTAAAAGGGTTGATTTACCGGCACCATTGCGCCCGGTAAGGCCTATTTTATCATTATCGTTGATAAGAAAGGAAATACCACCAAACATTACCCGGCCACTAAAGTGGAGCTCAATATTAGAAACTGCTATCATTTTTTAAAGGTTCGGGGAGGCTTCATTATTAAAGCCCTCCAAAACGCGGCGCGAAGATAACACCCTAAACGCCCTGTTACAAGCATTTTTGAAATATTTTGCCTTTCGGGTTTTGAGGTTTGCCATTTTGCCTTACATTCGCACTGCAAAAGTTAAAATTTATGTCAAAAGTAATTGCAGGGATTTTTACGCTGGTTGGTGGCCTCGCCACACTTTATTTCACATTCGTATTGCACAACACCTCATACGATTTGAACTACAACGACCCAAAATTGCACATGAGCCTCTACCAAACCGGCTACATGCCCCAGTTTATGGCCAGCCTGTTTTTGCTTGCCATCGGCCTTATCTTCTTCTTTGTGGCTAAGGAGCCGAATTTGAAGTAAGAATTACTTCGGGCTTTGATTTATCCCAATCCTTTACAGGTTGACTTTATAACCTGACCTTTCAATTTAGAGGTTATGAATCAGCGAGTATTCAAAAACTTTGACTTTGCCGAATTTTGGGATGATTGCGACTATTCTATTAAAGAATATGTCAATCCCTTTCCTTCCGACCAGCTAATAATATCAATTGAATACGAATTAGGCTATAAATTACCTGATTCATATGTTGAGTTGATGAAGATGCACAATGGTGGCCTTACCTTTAAAAATTGTTTCCCAACAACTGAACGGACATCATGGGCAAGCGATCACATTGCAATTACCGGAATCTATGGGATTGGTCGCGATAAAGACTATGCTTTATGCGGAAGCTTGGGTAGTCCGTTTATGATTAAAGAAGGCGGTTACCCCAATATAGGCGTATGTATTTGCGACTGCCCTTCCGCCGGTCATGACATGATAATGCTAGACTATTCAAAATGTGGCAATAAGGGCGAACCGGAAGTGGTTCACATTGATCAGGAGTTTGACTATAAGAAGACAGTTCTTTGTAAAGATTTTGAAGCCTTTATAAGGGGCCTTGTAAGTTCTGATGTCTATGGTAGCTAAACGTTGGTGTTAAACGTTTATAAATACAATATGCGATGCCTCCGGCATCGAACCCATAGGTCTTGCGATATTTGCTATAAATATGTCATCGCTTTGCGATGAAGAACCGGGTTGAGTGGTTTTTTGAAGATGACATAAGAGTTGACCGCTTAGAATATAGGGCTACAATTTGCTGGTGCGACAAAACTTGTATTGATGCCAGAGGCATCCTATATTTATAGCATATCAATACCAAACGTTATGCGACACCTCTGGTGTCGCATAAAAGACGCTTATGGAGTCGTCCCAATCCCGGTTGGCGGGGACGCCAACCGGG
>CAISWS010000296.1 GCA_903889265.1 uncultured Bacteroidota bacterium | reverse complement strand
TCCAGCACGGACGACATAGCCTGCCCATACCTGGCACTATAGCCCCCGCTACTAAAAGAAGTACCCTTAAAATCAAAGGGGCTAAACCTGCTGCGTTGCGCCACACCGGGCACCGCACTAAAAAAAGCATTCTGCGAAACCGTTCCATCCACTATAACCTGCGCCTCGGTTACATCACCGCCGCGCACCATCAGTCCGGTTTGGTCGCCGCCGTTGCGCTGCACGCCGGGCAGTGTTTGTATAGCCCCCGCTATATCGGCCTGCCCACCGGCAATGGTAACTATATCCAGCGGTTTTAAAATGGCGACCGCATTGTCATTACTCGCGGCTATGCTGCCCGCATTTATCACAACTTCGTTCAATACTTTTTGCGAGCTTTTAAGTGTAGCATTTACTTTATACTCTCCTCCTTTTATAATCATGGCATAGCTAAACGGCGCATATCCCAAATCCGATACCAATAATGTTTGAGAATCTTTCAGGGCAGTTGTAAATTCAAAGTAACCCACCGAATCTGTTGAAGTTCCGTCTCCCGAGCCCTGCAGGTAAACATTGGCGTACGACAAAGGCAACCCTTTAATGTCTTTTACTGTGCCTTTAATTGTGCTTTGTGCAAAGCCAATTACCGGGCAAAGGCACAATAACGGAACAAAATAAACAGCGTAAATATTTTTCATGGAACCGGCGGTGTATTATACTGCAAAATAAGAGCGCATAAAACTAGTATCCAAATTTTGATGTAATTTTTTTATTTTTACATCATAACTGATGTATTTATGGCCATCAACCAAACCGCCGAATTAGTAAAGCAATGGGCTGAATTTGAACAAAACCACCCCAACGCCAACATTGAAGATTTTTGCCGCTACCACCTGATTAACACCCGCGAAAAGCAAAACCGCGAAGGGTTTTTGGGCGGAAACATTCCCCCGGGCCGCGACCAGATGCTGATAAAGCTAATGGGCAGAGTAACCAGCATGTTTTTAATTTTCGCCGAACATGACCTGAAAGAAATCGGCATTGACCAGATGTTGGAGTTCCAATACCTCAACACCATTCAAAATATGAAACTGCCCAAAAAGACAGAAGTAATAAACGACAGTTTCACCGAGCTTTCCTCAGGGTTGTTAATGATTGACCGGTTAAAGAAAAAAGGCTGGGTGCTTGAGCACGCCGATAAAACCGACAAACGGAGTAAACGCCTTGAACTTAGCCCTGCAGGAATTGAAGTGCTGTATAATTGTTATATGAAACTTGAATCTATCTGCTCAATCTTCTTCAAAGACCTGCCGCCTGATGATGTTAACCTGGTAGTGCAGTTACTTACGCCCATCGAGATTCAGCATTCAAAGCACTGGCAAAAAAACAGGGCTAACGGGTTTAAAGATATGTATGCTAAAGGGTGGGGACAGATTTGACAACTTTTTAAAAGTTGTCAAATCTTTAATAGCGCTGTCATCAACCATACCGTAGTCTCCTATTACAACTTCCACTCGTCTTATTTTACCGCCCTCATCCTCACCAAGGTATCTATGCAATTTGCCTTTATTTAATCGTTAAAGCAATAACCAAAACGGCAAACCATGAGAACTCCGCGGATTATGTTCCTCCTTTTTTCAATTACAGTGATTCTTATATTTCAGTCATGTGGTAAAGAGGGCGGCAACCGCACCAATATCAGCCAGGCCGGGGGCCACAGTCATAACGCAAGCCGCAATTGTATGAACTGTCACGTATCCGGTGGCGAGGGGGCCGGTTGGTTTAATGCTGCCGGCACAGTATATTCCTCTACTGATAGCGCCACCACCTATACTAACGCTGTAGTTCAGCTATACAGCCAGCCTGATAGTCTTGGCAACCAGGTACTGGTAGCAACTATTAACGGCGATGGCAGTGGTAATTTTTATACTACCGCCTCCATTAACTACGGCACGGCTGGTTTGTATCCGGTAGTGGTGGGAGCTCAGTCAAGCAGGTATATGCCCACTGCTACTACCAATGGTGCATGTAACAGTTGCCACGGTGTAACCACCGCCCGCATTGTGGTGCATTAAACAAATACTTATTTAGGCCTGGAGGCAATCAGTTTTTGCTGCTGTTCAGGGGTAAGTACTGCCTTTATTTTTTCTTCCAGGTCGTTAGCCCTTTTTGCTGGAGGTAAGTTTCCCTGGCCCGCCACCGGTTGACTATAAAAATCTTTGTTTAGCAGCAACACCTTATTGTATTGCTCGGCTGATAGTTGAACGGTTGCGTTCAGCTTATCTGCGGCATCCTTAGCTTGTTCAGCAGGGCTCTTGGCAGAGTAGCCTTCAATAGGAATACCTTTGGTTGCTGCTTCCTGGGCGAACATTCCCTGGGTTGCAAAAGCCACTAAACAGGCTATAAGAATTATTTTTTTCATAGTACGAGGGGTTTACGAATGTTTATATAAACTGATTTTTTGTTTAACTTCTTTATAGCCCGAATCTCACTTCAAAAACATTGATTCGGGAAGCCGCTATAAATTTACACCGTTAAAATAATACTCCTTTTCCGAATTGTCAATTCCGCGGTTAATAAAAAACAATTTGGTATGTACCTGTTTAGGCACCTTTTACCTTCACAATCTTCATTACCACTCCGTTCTCGGGCTTTAGCGTAACCAAAGCTATGGGCTTAACGTCGGTGCTAACCAGTTCCATTTCAACCCGCGAAGCCAGCATAGCATTAATCAATTGCATTTCAAGCATGGCAAAGTTGTTGCCTATGCAAATTCTTGGCCCCCCGCCAAAGGGCATAAATATAAAGCGGTTATCGCCTTTCAAATCAAAGTGTTCAAAACGCGCCGGCTTAAATTCGAAAGCTTCGGGCCAATAGGCCGGATGATGGTGCAACCCTGCAATATTTACCGCCACTTCGCTTCCTGCTTTAATCAGGTAACCTCCCGCTTCATCGTTCTGCGCCGACCTCCGGCCTACCACCGGTACCGGTGGGTATAAACGCATGCTTTCGTTCATTACATTTTTTCCGTAAACCATAGCGGGCACGTCTTCAAAAGCCGGATCACGGCCGCCGGCAAACTTTATAGACTCTTCCTTTAGTTTTTCTGCCTCTGGTTTGTTCTTCATTAGCAAGTACCAGGTCCACGAAAGCGCGTTTACAGTAGTTTCGTGTCCCGCCATAAAAATGGTCATTACCTCATCGCGTATCTGCAGGTCGGTCATACCTTTGCCGGTTTCTTCATATCGCGCATCCAGCAACAATTGCAGCAGGTCAGGCGGCGGGTTTTTTTCTGTTTCCCGGCGGTTGATAATGCTATATACAAGCTCATCCAGTTCCGCAATATATTTCCGCATCTTCTGGTGCTTTGGTGTCGGAATAACCCATGGAATACGTACAGCGCTTCGAAGCTTTGAGTCTGCCGATTCATTCAAAAAATTCACATTTCTCCAGATGGTTTGAATATGATTATGCGTAACGTCAGTGGTAAACAGCGATTTGGCAACAATATCAATAGTCACCTCGGCCATTTCGCGGGTAAAATTTATCTCCTTTCCTTCCTGTTCTTTCCAGCGCTGAAGTAACTGGTTGGTGGCGCTTACGGTAATGGCACTTATTCGCCGCAGTGTTTCACGGTGAAACGCCGGCTGTATCAGCGTGCGTTGTTTGTGCCAGTTTTCGCCTTCGTTTGTAACCAGTCCTTTACCCAGCAACAAGGCCAGCACCTCATACCCCTTGGCTTTCGGATAGTTGCGGTAGTTTTTTTGCAGTACATGCTGAGCTATTTCAGGGTTGTTAACCATATAAACCCTTCTTACTCCGGGAATGCCTGTAATAAGCATGTCGGGATATTTTTGCGGTGCCAGTGTTAAGGTGGTAAATATCTTCTTCATAGATTCCAGAAGAAGGCCCAGTGGCAGGCGGGGTGGCGTTTTTAGTTCAGTGGTAGTCATAATATTTAAAGATAAGCAGTTGTTCAACTAACAACGCAGCAAATCAAACACATTTAGCGCGGCTTTAATTTGACGCGCGTCAAATAATTAAAACCATTACAATTTACCGGCGCGCACCCGGCTCAGGGTTTCAAGGGTCATACCTATGTACGAGGCAATATATTTTAGGGGCACCCGGGTTATCAGTTCGGGCCGGGCTTTACACAAAGCCTCGTACCGGTCCCTGGCCGGGTTTATGCGCAATAGTTTGGAATGGCCACCCTCCAGAATGAGGTTTTGGCCTATTATACCCCTCACCACAGCCTCGTATTTCGGAAAAGCCTCCATAAAGCCAAAAAACTCGGCATGGCTTGTCCATATAACCTCTGTAGGCTCTAAAGTCATAGCAGCCGTCCCCGATGGGGTTTGATTGGCAAAGCTGTCAAATGCCACCAGCGGTTGGTTTTCAAAAATAAAATTAACCGTATGTTCATTTCCTTTATCATCCGTATAGTAACTGCGTACTGCCCCCTTTACAATCAGCGCTACACTTCTCGAAATTTCACCTTGTTTCTGCACAATTTCGTTTTTGGCAAACGACGAAAAATGAACCCGCCCCATGATAGCCGCCGTTTCTTCTTCACCCGGCTTTACATAACCCGATAAAAAACAAATTACTGAATCAAGGTTATCCATGTTCAAATGTATATTGGTTGTGTCCGCTGGTTGAATCAGTGCTTTAATGTCGCAAATATAACGGGCTTTATTATACCCGTACAGCCGGCAACCGGGTGCGGTTACCGGGGTAAAGCAAGGCGTTACAAGGCCTTCGCAAATATCCACACCCTTCCTCTTATCAGTAAATACTACAACTAATGCTCAAAGTTGTGTAACGCATTAGCAGGTCAAAGGCCCCACCTTTGTGGTATGTTTAAATGCACAATTATGAAAACCATCTTCTCTACCCTTCTTTTTATTTCCCTGGCCATCGCAGCGTCTGCAACATCGGCAAAAAAAACTGTAACTCTTTCCTTAATACCACCCGGAGGATATGTTGCCCAAACCACCATCTATTTCGATTTGGGTATAACCCCGGCATTCTCTGCCAGTCAGGACGCACCGGTAGTTTTCGGCACTAATCCCGGCGAACCAACAATATATTCCCTCAGCTCCGACAATGTGCAATGCGCTATCAATGGTTACAGCGCGCTTACAAACAGCGAAACCATTGCCATGGGCATTAAAAGCGATACCACGGGCAATTTCACCTTCACCGCTTCCACACTAAGCAATTTCGACTCTACCACAATTATACAATTGGAAGACCGCCAGCTTAACACTTTCACCAACCTGCGCACCAACTCTTATAACGTGCAGATATCTGATACCGGCCTTACTAACGCAAGGTTTTTTCTGCATGTTTCGCGTGCTGTAATATTTAATGTCGTACCGGCAGGCTGCACCAACAACAACGGCGTCCTTAATATAAATGCCGATAGCACTATCCTGTTTACCTCTTCTGATTTATATACCAGCACTGATTCATTTATCACCACTCTAAGCAACCTTTCAGGCGCTTACAACTTTAATAACCTGCCCGAAGGTGACTATAAAGTTGCCCTTTCCTTCAACGGATTTTATATAGCTTCAAAACAACTGCATGTAAACGGCGATTATATTGTCGCCAGCATTCAGTCATTATCAGCCACAGCAGGCGTTAACCAGCAAATTGCATTTCATTCTTCCGCCACCAACACCACCAGCTATGTATGGAACTTTGGCGATGGGGCACAAATTATTGGTATAGCTAACCCTACTTTTGAATATTACCAGGCAGGGGTTTTTACAGTGGTTATGATTTGCACCAACGATTCAGGTTGCATTCGTAGCGATTCGGTTACCATAACCGTAGGCGGCACTACCGGCATAAACAGCATTACCACCGAAACCCGCAACGTGTGGGCTTATGCAAAAACAGTAACCGTTGTTTTAAATGAAGAAATTACCCCGGGTGCCGAAGTGAAAATATATAACCTGTTGGGCCAGTTAACTTATGCCGGTTCAATTGATAACCTAACCACCGTTGTTACACTGAACGCCCCATCAAACGGATACTACATTGTTTCAGTAGAAAACAACAACGTAACCTCTTCAAAACGCATTCTGTTGATGAATTAAAAATGGGCTCCATTTTAGCACCGGTAGCATTAAAACCCTTACCGTTAGTGTAAATTCGTTCTCAAACATTTTGCCTGCCTTGCAACCGTATCCGAACCAATTATGAATTTTTAAGGCTTTTCGGCATGCATTTTGCGAACTTTGTAATAGCCAGGCCTTAAACTTGTGTTTAACCTGCCTGTCATAACCAAAAAATATCACTATGAAAAAGCTACTGATTTTATTTTCCATCTGCACTATGGCGGTTTCCGCTGCTTTCAGTCAGGACGATACTTACTACACCGGCGATGAAGCTACCGTTACGGTAAAAGCCCAGGTTGCGCCGCCTGCCCTACCTGAGTATGTTCAGCCTCCCTGCCCCGCCGATGGCTATATCTGGACCCCTGGTTACTGGGCCTGGGGCACTACCGGCTACTATTGGGTACCGGGTGTTTGGGTAATGCCACCAAGCATTGGCCTGCTATGGACTCCGGGTTACTGGGGCTGGTATTCTGGCTATTATGGCTGGCACCACGGATATTGGGGCGATCATATTGGTTACTATGGAGGCGTTAATTACGGTTTCGGATATTACGGCACCGGCTTTTACGGCGGCCGTTGGGAAGGTGGCCATTTTATGTATAACACAGCCGTATGGCACGTAGGTGGGGGCATTCACAATACGTACGTAAACAGGGAAGGTATTCATGAAAACGTAGGGGTCAGGTTCAGTTTTAACGGGCCTAACGGCGTTCATTACCGTCCTGCTGCGCACGAAGAGGCCGCGATACGCGAAAGCAACCACGTGGAAAGGACCAGGGAACAAGTGGGCCACGAACAAGGCATGGCTAACGAAAGAGGACAGTTTCACAACCCTAATTCAAGGCCTGCCGTACACAGCATGAGCCAACCCGGCGGACAACGTTTTGACGAACGCGGACATGCCGCCCCAAGCCACGGCGGTGGAGGGCATTCAGGCGGTGGACACGGTGGCGGTGGAAGAAGATAGCCTGCTTAATGAAATTTTAATAACAGGAGCGCCGGTTTGGATATAAGGTCCAAACCGGCGCTCCTGTTTTATTTGTTATAATAGTCCTCTTCTGAAAACCACTAAATGGTGCAAAAAATTTTGAAATACCCGGCTGTTTACTCTGGATTTTCTCCGTGCTAAGCCTGTATTTTGGTATTATCGGAAGATGTTTGATAACTCAATTACTTGCCGAAGTCGCCCCCGGAACCATAACCCTTACGCGCAACAATTTTCCTTTCAGGTTCACAGTCCTTTTTCCATCTTCCGGAAAAACCGCGCTGTGCATGGTGCAATTAAAATTCAGCGATACCATAAAACTTTTGCGGTCGCGGCTCCATATAAAATCGGTAATCTCAACATTGCTCCCATCGCCTTTCACCAGGGTGTAAGCAGCGCCATTATAGTTCAGAGATGCACTGAAGGCTGTTGCGCCGGGAGATACCGGCTCTGCCAGGGTAAGGCCCAGCTTTATCGTTTCTTCTCCTTTGCCGGCAATTGCAATATCAACCACCGTTTTGGCGGTTCCACCTTCTGTCGCTGTCGGCTCAACCACGGTTGCGGTTACCGGCTTTGTTTCGGCCAATGGAAAGGTTTTGTTATCAATAAACGCATTGCATTGTCCGTTGGCTGTGCCCGTTGTACCGGAAGGCACGGTTGTGGCACCTCTATTTAGCCCCACCAACGCACAATTGGTCGGCTGCATTTCGGTTTTTTGACCTCTCCCTACTTCGGCAATCAATAGAAGTGCTACTGATACTGCTAAATGTAATAATCTGTTTTTCATTACCCGCTGATTTTGCCGGAATTAGACTCCGGTTGCAGGTGTTTACGTTTTAAATGCGTAATCGTTTCATTTGTATGCAAAAAAGTTGCATGGGTTTGGCCAGGCGCCATCTTTCCGGCAGGCGGTCCAACTTATCCTTCAGTTCTTCAGGTGCAGTATTTTAACTACCGCGCTGTAAGTAATTCACGCAAGCCGGTCCAATGTATACCGGGATATCTGCTATTATCAAGTGGCTCAAGCCGCGTACTGAACATGCTATGCGTATACTGACTCCTTTGCCAGCCCGGAAAAACCTCATTTTCTCCTTCCGGATGGGCTGCCCGTTCGCGTTTATTGAAGGCAGATAAATCAGCGCAGCTACCCATATTGGTTATTGTAAAGGTGGTGTGTAGTATTTCACTGGCCATTGCAGCCATTTCGGTGGCACTTATCTGAAAGCCCGCAATGCGCAATATCCCGGGCGCTGTTGGGTCTAAAGCTGCTGCTGCCGTAAAAGCAGCGGTGTTATCCTTGGTGGTAAAATCTACTTTATGGTAAACACTCCCCCAATAAGCAACTGTTTTTGCCTTAAAATTTAAAAATGGGATGTTGTATTGCAGCAGCTCAGCAAACGCGCCATTTAAAACAGAGGTTGTTTGAATAGGGCATTTATCCAGGTATTTATGAAACTCCCTGCGCAAGTCAAAGTTACGGTTTTCGCCGGGCGCAACCTGGGTAAGGTCGCTGGCAAAATCAGATGGTATAAAACGTGGTACGCCGGAGCCAACAGCAGCATCTGCCAAAGCCGATTGCGCCCCTACTATCACATCATGCAAACCCTGCAGGGCCGAAACTACACAGGCCACACCCTGGCATGCTACACTCAGTTCGGCAACATTCCATTCGTTCACCTTCACTATCTGCGCTCCGGCCTTGGCCAGTTTTTCAACTTTTTCACTATCAGAGGCAGGCCTTACCAGCGCCCGGACCACGGCCCCTCTTTCAAGTAATGCATGAACTATCCTTCCACCTAAGTCGCCCGTTGCTCCTGCAACCAGAATTATTGCTTTCATCTTTTGACCCGATTTATAACGGTAAGCGCTAAAAACAACTTCGCCCGGCTTATGTTCAAAAACCCGCCCGCTTAGTTTGTCACTCAAGCGCTGTTCAAAAATTAACTGTCGCAGCCGCAGCCAAAACAAGCCTTATTGCTACATTCATTTTTTATACAGGCAGCATTCATGGAACAAATAGCAGGCTTTTTAGCACCGGTAATCATTTACGCTTATATCTTTTTATTAAACGTTTTGGTGCCCGGCCGATGGGTTACAGGTTACGCAACCAAAACCAACTCCACCGAAAAATTACGGTATCGCTTAAACGGCATACAAGTGCTTTTTATAGTGGTGCTTACCTGGGCACTTATTTGTCATGCTGGCTTTTTGCCTTGGGACTGGCTATACACTTACCGCTGGCAAGGGCTGGCAGGGGCTGTTATTTTCGGCCTTATATTTTCGCTGGTTTTGGTACTCCCCAACACCCCGGTTAAAGGCTCCTTTTTTGCAGACTTCTACCTTGGCAGGCTCGAAAACCCCCAGTTATGGAGCGGGCGCATCGATGCCAAAATGTGGCTGTACCTGGTGGGCGCCATCATGCTTCAGTTAAACGTACTCAGTTTTGCCATGCATCATTGCCTCTTATATGGTACGCAATCATCCACAGGCATTTTACTCAGCACCGGGCTGCTCACTTTTTTTCTGATTGATTACCTCACCTTCGAAGAAGTTCACCTGTATACCTACGACCTTTTTGCCGAACGGGTGGGCTTTAAACTGGGCTGGGGCTGCATTGCATTTTATCCCTATTTCTATGCTATCCCTCAATGGAGTACCGCAGCATTGCCCGATGCCAATACACCAACCCCTTTGCTGATTCTTTATGCCTTGATATTCTTTACCGGCTGGAGTTTATCGCGCGGAGCCAACCTGCAGAAATACTTTTTTAAAAAAGACCCCAAGCGCACATTTCTGGGTATAGCACCTGAAGCAATTACCGATGGCAACAAAACATTACTGGTAAACGGCTTTTGGGGCCTTAGCCGCCACATTAACTACCTGGGCGAAATTGTAATGGCCACCGGCATTGTGTTATGCGTAGGGCACCCTCTTCTATTATGGCCCTGGCTATACCCGTTGTATTACGTTGCCCTCCTTTTCCCCCGCCAGATTGATGATGATAAACGCTGCGCCCTCAAATACGGCCCCCTGTGGAATGAGTATTTAAAACGCGTGCCCTACCGCATCATTCCCGGCATCTATTAATTTCGCCCCGGTATTCCCCGGCTGTTCCCTCTGTATTTCCTCCGTGCGAAAATTGTATTCTGAATTTCTTTACGCTCTTTACCTCTTTGCGGTAAAAATGCATTTTGTGTTAAAGCCGGTACATCTTCCGCGTAGTATCCCCCATAATAGTTATCGCCAGGCGCCTTGGCATTAAGCGCTGCATTATAAAGCTAGCCAGTTTATTACCGGTGCCTGTTACAAAACTTGGCTGTTTTCCCAATTGCTCAAAACATTCCTTTACCACCTCATCAGGGCCTTGTACCCTTGGTGCAAAAAAGCTTGTCTTTTCCGGTTTTGTATTTAAAAAATTAGGCGTTGAAGTTGCGCCCGCGCAACAGGCTATAACATCTACTCCCCTATTCTTCCATTCGTACCAAAGGCTTTCGCCCAACACCCGGTTAAATGCTTTTGTGGCAGCATAGCCAGCCAAAAAACCGCTTCCCTGAAACCCCGCAAGCGAGGCCATCAGTATCAAAGCGCCCTTACCTCTTTTTAGCATGGGTGCGCCAAATATCTGCACCAGGTTCATTGGCGTAACCATATTAGCCTGGGCCATTTGGTTGTGATGTTCAATACTGTTCTTTTCAAAAGGCCCGATGTACGAAAGCGCAGCATTATAAACCAGTATATCAATCTGTTTATCCCCCACTTCTTTTTGTAGTTGAGCAGGTGCCCCTGCCTCTGCCAAATCGCAACTGATACACGTAACGTTAACCTGGTATTTGGCTTTCAGTTCTGACGCAATTTGCTCCAAAGGCCCCATCCGGCGTGCCACCAAAATCAGGTCCATCCCGGCCGCAGCAAGATGTGTGGCAAAAGATGCGCCTATCCCTTCCGATGCCCCGGCTACCAGGGCCAGCTTACCATATTTTTGTTGTAGTGTAATAGTGTTCTGTTTAAATTGAATCTAACTTTTTTACCTCAAATACTCCACTTCAGCAACCCGTTTAAAATCAGGGTTGGTAACCGACTGCACCGTAATTTCCAGTTTGTCACCTGCAACCGCTGGAATATCCGGAGCTACTTCAATTAGCGTGGAAGTTTGTCCGGGTAAGCCCTTTGTTTCAACCTGCTTTTTATATCCTCCCTCCGAAGTTATCTGTATCCGGTAACTATCCTCCTCTGTTCCAACATTAAATATCCTCAATTTAAACGCACCGGCTGGTTTTTTTAATGTATCCGCACTGGTTGCAATACTAAAATAACAAGGGTATAACGATGACACATCATAAGCCTTATACAGGCTCAGCGGTATCCAGTTGGTATCGCTGTTAACCCTTTTTTCTATCACTGCATTCCACACAATTTGCTTGCTGCGGGTAATTTCAAAAACCCGGTTAACGGCACCCATGCTCACCAGCAAGTTACCGTTCTTTAATTCATTCACACTTCCGCCGCGCAGGCTTTTGTTATGCATGGAATCCAGGCGGCAATCATATTTCCAGGTAATATGGCTGTTTGCTGACTGGTTGGGCTGACTGAAAATTACAACCGCCGATGGCCCAATCTGTCCCAAAGGGTCACTGGCTAAATTACCGCGTATACCGGGGCTGGGCCTGTTCATTCGCAAATCAGATTTTGGCCGGGCGTTTCCGTTAAACAAAATATTATTATTGAAAACGGCGAGTGAGCCATCTTTTAATAGCGCGGTTTCGTGTTGTTTCACAAAAAAATCTTCCCCGTTTTTTACCCCGTTATAACTCATGCCCGGGCCCCAGGCACACAGCACTTTGCCCGATTTTTTTTCAATTTTAATTACCCGGCTAAAGTTCCTGAAGCCCAGGTACACAAATCCATTAATTTCATCCACATCAAAAGCGTTCATGTGCCCACCGGTGATAGGATTAAGCATCTCTTTATCTGCCCCCACCGACATCATTGCGCTCAACTCTTCCGCATTAAAGTAATTTTCCGAACTCCAGCTCCAAACCAGTTTGCCAGCTTTGTCAAACTCCTTCAGTATTTCGTAGGCCAGCACCGTGCCAGAAGTATCACCTCCTGTATTCGAACTACCACCCACACCAGGGGCCGGAGCTTTTTTTATGGCCCCGCTAATAATCATATAATGGCCATTACTTAGCTTTTTAAAGCAATGGGTGTAGCCTACTGCAGGCAGCACATTGGCAGCATCATTGCTTATGCCTTTAACTACTTCGGGGGCCTGCCATAAGACATGGCCGGCAAGGTCTCTTTCTTCAGCATTTGTTCCGTATAATAAGGTTATAGTGCCACCGGCGGTAACCCTCATATCATTTACGGCTATCCCCATTTGTTTTTGCCCGCCGGTGCTACTGTCGTCCGGTAAAAACCAAACAGGTTTGCCCTTGCGGTCAATTATAATCCGGGCCATATCCAAAGCAACCAGGTGGCTGGTATTTTCGCTTAAATCATTTTCCACTACCCTTATCCGGACCTTGCTTTTATCAACCAATGGGTCACTTAAAATTTCAAACCTGTAAGGGCCTTTCCAGCCCGGAGTTTTGCCACTAACCAGGCCGGTATATCGCCAAACATATTTTTTCCCAAACTCAAGGCCGCCAACAATAACTGCATTGGATGAATCCCTTTTGCTAATCAGCGGTTGTATAAAAGAAGCAGGCTCTGCTCCATCAGCAATAATCTCCAGCTTATACTCATTGGCCGCGGTAACCTGCGGATGCTCAAACATAATCTGGGTATAATTCAGTTTAGCGCCGGGCGCAGGAACAACCTGTGCCACTGTTGAAACACTTAAAAGAAACGCGCTGCAAAATGCCGAAACAAAGGTTAACGCTGATTTATATCCCGTCATATTGGGGGGGGATGCAAGCAGCCCGCAATTTAAAACTCCCTAAATTGAAACTGAAAACTCCCCTGCGCCTTCGGAAGGCCTGGTTTCATGCGCACCTAAATGGTTATAATCCATTAGCACGGTTTTTAAAAAGGTAAGATCGTCTTTATAAGTATGTACTTGCAGCAACTCTTTTACTTTATTGGCTGCCAAAGTAACCAATTCGTATTTATCGTTTTGCCGGTACTCCATAAAAACCTCCTGTATAATTTCTGCCTCCCGGCTTGTAAGGCGTTCAGCCTCCCGGTAAGTAGGTACATAGCCGGCACCTGTTTCATTATAAAAGGTATCATCCAGTGTTACCCGTTGGCGCGTGCTTACCAAAATGGTGCCCGCCGCCATGTCGCCCAGTCGCTGGTGTTTTTCAGTACCCACAATCATCCATAACCCAATACATGCCGCGTAAAAATCAGCTATCCGCAATGTCCACCTTAACAGCAGGCTGCCAAAAGTAAGCGGGGCACCGTCAAGCCGGGCAACCTTTATTTTTCTGCTCCGCTTGCCCGGCGTTTGCCCATCCATAAACTGTTCAAACACCAGCGAGTAAAAAATCCAGGTTATTACCATTAAAACGCCAACCAAAAAACTGACAAAAGTATCGTTAAACTCTCCCGCAATGGCACCCGCAATCATTGTAATCCCGAACTTGATTAAAAAATCAATAATAGATGCCAGAAAACGGTCACCTATATTGGCCAGTTCTATTTTCAGGACTACGTTTTGTGCTGTAACTATATTTATCTGGCTCATAAGGGGCGATTAATGGAGTGTTGCAATTTTCCTGCGCCGAATTTATAAATATTCATTTATTTCAACTTTATTTATTGCATAATTTTTATTGGGACAAAAGTATGAAGGAGGCTGCATTTGTTAAACAAAATGCCGGTAAGTGGAAGCATTATGAAGCTGTCATTAAAAGCCGTCGTCCCGGTCATGCCGACGAGCTGGCTAACGATTACATCTCGGTAACAGATGATCTGGCCTACGCATCTACCTTTTACCCTGATAGCAATACCACCCTTTACCTCAACCAGCTTTCACGCTCATTTCATGCGGGCATCTATCGTAATAAAAAAGAGCGTGCGTCGCGCTTTTTTCAGTTTTTTAGCCGCGAAATCCCCCAGGCTATCTTTGAAAGCCACCGCCAGCTGTTTTATTCGTTTTCCTTTTTCATGATAGCAGTAGCCATTGGCCTTGTTTCTTCCGCTTACGACCATAACTTTCCGCGCATCATTATGGGCGATGCATATGTCGATATGTCGCTTAAAAATATCCGCCACGGCGATCCTATGGCTGTTTATAAAAGTATGGAGTCCGGCAGTATGTTTTTGGGCATCGCCATTAATAATATTTACGTTTCCTTTCTGGCTTTTATCTATGGCATATTCCTGTCGGTGGGCACTGTTTATTTTATTTTTACCAATGGGGTTATGGTAGGTGCCTTTGTAAGCATGTTTGCACAAAAAGGTTTAACCCAGGTAGCCCTGTTAAGTATTTTTTTGCATGGAGCGCTTGAGCTTTCTGCTATCGTTATAGCCGGTGGGGCCGGTATAACCATGGGTAATAGTATTTTATTCCCGGGCACCTATACCCGTAGCGAATCACTTACCAGGGCAGCAAAGCGGGCCGTAAAAATTACGGTGGGCCTGGTGCCCGTTTTTATTACAGCCGCTTTTTTCGAAAGCTTTGTAACCCGCCATTACCAGGAAATGCCCACCGGGCTTAGCCTGGCAGTAATCATTCTGTCTTTCAGTTTTATTACCTGGTATTATATTATTTTGCCTTTACAATTAAAAGCCAAATACGGATGGAAAAAATAACACTCCCCCAGGTGCGCGACCTCGGGCAAACTATAGGTGACCCTTTTTTGTTTTTTCGCTCAAACTTTAAACTTCTTTTCAGGGCATATTTATTTTATGCCGTTTTGCCTCTTGCCGTTGCGGTAGCTTTTTCGCTCTTCGGAACCAAAATCAGCGACCCTTATTACGCCGGGCAAGGCATGGATGCAATATTCCGGAGGATGGGCTCCGGCATTATTATTACTTATATTATCTATATGGCCGTTTCTTTAACCCAGCAGTTTTACATTGCTGAGTTTATGCTTTTAAAAGAAAACAACAACGAGGTTACGAATAGCGACGTATTGAATAAGCTAAAAAACGATTGGCGTATAATTACAACCACCTTGCTGGTTATGGTAGGTTTAGGGTTTGCTATAGGCCTTTTTGGATTTTCAATTTTCGCGTCGGCAAAACTATTGGGCAATTACCTGGCCGGATTTTTAATGTTTCTCTTCATTGTTTTACTGATTTACGCTTTCGTGCCTTTGTCCAATATCTTTTTTATCCGCCTCCGCGAAAAGCTGGGCATTGCAGATTCGCTTACCAAAGCTTTCAAAATTACCTCCGGTAACTGGCTCAGGACCTTTGTAGCCTGGTTCGTTATTTTTATTATTTTCTACTTGTTTTCATTTTTTCTAATCATGATTTTTACGGTTTTCGCTTTTATCTTCAATTTTCACAAAGTTTCTTCAGGTGCCGAATCTCTCAGTTCGCCTGTCTTTATCCGTTCAATTGTGGGTATTGGGTCCACACTCAGTTCGGTTTTTGTGTATTTAATGGCGAACATTATGAACGTATTTATTGGCATCAATTATTTCAGCCTCAGCGAAAAATATGACGGTTACCATTTAAAGGCTGAAATAAATCAGATAGGCGTACGGGACGAAAGAGAAGTGCGCAGGCAAGAGGGGGAATATTAATGAGCCGCATACTTATAGTTTTATTGTTCCTGTTTGTTTGCAGCACAGCCTCCCTTAGTGCTATGCAGGTAAACTATGTTGATACTACCCATTGCAGCCCCCGGCAATTTGACCAAAAACACCTTTCCACTTATCGGGCCAGCCACGACTTTGATTATGAAACTGAGCCCGCTAAACGAGGCGGTTTTTTTGCACTTCTTGCTTTTCTGCTGGCTGAGTTTTTAGACAGCCTCAACAAGGTACATGCTGGCCCGGTAAGTTTATTAGATATCCTGTTTTACGCCATCGCCATTTTTGCGGCTGTTATGATTGTGCTGCAGTTTTTTAAAATTAATATCTCGGGGGTTTTGCTTAAAAGCTCCGGTACAATTGCTACACATCAGGCATTTACTGAAAACGTACATGAACTTAATTTTGACACCCTGATAAACGATGCCCTTAAAAACACAAATTACCGCCTGGCGACCCGGCTATATTATTTAAAAGCATTAAAAAAGCTTAGCGATAGCGGCCATATTAACTGGCAAAAAAACAAAACCAATTTTGAATATTACTACGAGCTGAAGGATACCGCCCAACGTAAAGAGTTTTACCATCTAACCCGTTTATTCGAGTCCGTTTGGTACGGCAACGCCGATATAACAGCAGCTGAATTTGACGAAAACCTGAAAGCCTTTACCGGTTTTCTTCAAACCATGAAGGGCTGATGTTAAAGGACAAAAAATTTCTTATTACCGCTTTCGTATCCGTACTGGTTATTGTGCTGATTGGGGTTTTCCGTCCACGCGAAATTGACTGGAGCCCTACCTTTTCATCCTCCGATAAAATACCTTACGGTACTTGGGTTTTTTACAATTCGCTGCCAGATATTTTCGGCAAAAAAGATATCAGTATCAACACCCGGCCTATATACAGCCTTTTGCACCGCAGGCATTTCGAGAACACCTCGCTTATTTTTGTGCAAAAGGAATTTGCACCAACGGCTCGTGAGGAAAACGAACTGCTGGCTTTTGCTGCAGCGGGCAACAATCTTTTTATATGCACCGGCCACATCAGGCATAGCTTTGCCGATACTTTTAAGCTGGCAGAAAAAAGGGCTTTTTTTACCGAAGCAATAACCAACAACCACTTCAAGGATTCAGTAGATTATTCGCAGGCCAATTTTACCAACCATAATTTATACTGCGACAGTGCCTATCATTTTAAAAGGGATTTTTACTACACCTATTATAAAGTGAGCGATGACTCATTTCTGCTGCGTGCTACTAGCTGGGTTGATAGCCTTCCGGAGGTTGCGGTACTCGGGGTTGACGGCGCAGGCCGTGCAAACTTTATAAGACTCCGGTATGGTAAAGGGTACATTTATTTTCACAGCAATCCGTTTGCCTTTACCAATTATTATATGCTTAACCCAAGGGGGAGTGAGTATGCGGCCAAATGCCTCAGTTACATTAACGGAAGCGATGTTGTGTGGGATGAATCATACAAAAAAGCCAACCGGCAGACCAAAAGCCCCCTCAACTTTATTTTAAGTACCGAAGCGCTACGTTGGGCTTATTATACTGCTATGGCGTTTTTGCTGCTTTACATTTTGTTCAACATTAAACGCCGCCAACGGGTGATACCGGTAGTTGAGCCATATAAAAATACATCACTGGAGTTTACGCAAACCATCGGCTCGCTTTATTATAACCAGAGCAACCACAAAAACATAGCGCACAAAAAAATAACTTACTTTTTCGAATTTATCCGCAACAGGTACGGTGTTGATACTGCTGTTTTGGATGAGGATTTTGCCCGCAAGCTGAGTTACAAATCAGGCATGAGCAAAAGTGCGGTTGAGCATTTAATAAATATAATTTCGGGCATTGCAAACAAAACGCGTATTTCTGATACTGAGCTGATTGACCTTAACCACACCATTGAATATTTTAAAAATAACTGCCAATAAAAAACATCCTACATGGAAACAGCAAACCCCATAACCGAAGCGCAACTTGTTGAACTGAACGCTGCCGTTGAAAAAATAAAAGCCATGATTGGCCAGGTTATCATAGGCCAGGAGCAGATGGTTGACCTGCTTATTACCGCCATCCTTGCCGATGGGCATGTGCTTATTGAGGGTGTTCCCGGCGTGGCTAAAACGCTGACTGCAAAACTGTTGGCAAAAACCATTTCAGCAGGTTTTTCGCGCCTTCAGTTTACGCCCGACCTGATGCCTTCGGATGTATTGGGCACCAACGTTTATAATTTCAAAACCTCTGAGTTTGAGTTCCGAAAAGGGCCCATATTTTCAAACATTATATTGGTTGATGAAATAAACCGCTCTCCGGCCAAAACACAGGCAGCCCTGTTTGAGGTAATGGAAGAGCGCCAGGTAACTATTGATTCGGTGACCCGCAAAATGCCTCCTCCGTTTATCGTGTTTGCCACCCAAAACCCTATTGAGCAGGAAGGCACCTATCGTCTGCCTGAAGCGCAGCTGGACAGGTTTATTTATAAAATTGAGGTGAAGTACCCTAACGTAGAAGAAGAGGTAAACATCCTGAAGCACCATCATCACAAGGGCAGCACCAACGATATGGATCTGATTAGCCCGGTTATAACCTCAGATGAGTTAATCAACTACCAGAAAGCCGTTAAGCAGGTACACATTGAAGAAAAACTGCTGGAGTATATTGCCAAACTGGTGCATCGTACCCGCGAATCGAAAGACATTGTTTTTGGTGGCAGCCCGCGGGCTTCTATCAATTTAATGAACGCCGCCAAAGCGGTAGCTGCCATTCGCGGCCGTGGCTTTGTAACGCCTGACGATTTACTGTTTGTAGTAAAACCGGTACTGCGCCACCGGCTTATTTTAACGCCTGAAAAAGAAATGGAAGGCCTTAGCACCAATGAAGTTATTGACCAACTTACCAAAGCCATTGAAATTCCGAGATAAGTAATGAGGTTCATCCGGTCGCTATATCTTACTAACCGATTATTTATTGCCGCAGGCGTGGCCGTGCTGGGCTTTATAATGTCGTTTAGCTGGCCGGTGTTGTTGCCTGTAAGTAAATTGTTTTTGCTAACCCTACTGGTTGCTGTGCTGGCCGATATACTGATGCTTTACTTACCTGGTAATGTATTTTCAGCACACAGAATGCTACCCGAAAAATTCTCGAACGGCGATAAGAACGATGTAACTATTTACACCGAAAACAATTACCGGTTCAAAGTTTCAATAAAGATTATTGACGAGGTGCCCGAACAATTTCAGCTGCGTGATTTCTTATTGAAGGAAACCGTTCGGCGCGGCGAAACCCGGGTGATTACTTACCAGCTTAAACCGCTTAAACGGGGCGAGTATATATTTGGCTGGCTGAATATTTATGTACGGGGCACCATTGGTTTAACAGAGCGCCGCTACACATTTGAGCAGGGAAAGATGGTAAAGGTGTACCCATCCTTTTTGCAAATGCGCAAATACGAGCTGATGGCCATACACCACAACCTCAGCGACCTGGGCATTAAGCGCATACTCAAAATTGGCCACACCATGGAGTTTGAGCAAATAAAAAACTACGTGCAGGGCGACGATTACCGCACCGTTAACTGGCCAGCCACCGCCCGCAAAGGCGAGCTGATGGTTAACCAGTTTCAGGACGAGAGAAGTCAGCACATTTATTCCATTATAGACAAAGGCCGTTTAATGAAAATGCCGTTTGAAGGGTTGAGCCTGATGGACTACGCCATCAACGCCTCGCTGGTACTTTCAAATATTGCCATCCGTAAAGAAGACAAGGCCGGGCTGATTACCTTTTCCGATAAAATGAGCACGGTGCTTCCGCCGGATAAAAGGGCTGCACAGATTAACCACATCATGGAGGCACTTTATCATCAAAAAACCCTCTACCTTGAATCTAATTACGAAATGCTGTATGCCACCGTACGCAACAAAATAAACCAGCGCAGCCTGCTTATCCTGTATACCAATTTCGAGTCGCTGGCATCTATGCAGCGCAACCTCAAATACCTGCGCGCCATTTCAAAAAACCATGTGCTGGTGGTAGTGTTTTTTGTAAACACCGAATTAAAAGCCCTGCTTGAACAGGAATCAAGAACCCTGGAAGACATTTACACCCGCACGGTAGCCGAAAAATTCGATTACGAAAAACGCCAGATTGTAAAGGAGTTGAACCGGTATAATATTTACACCATCCTGACACCTCCATCCGGTTTAACTGTGCAGGTAATTAATAAGTATTTGGAGATAAAGGCGAGGGGGATAATTTGAACCAGCATTTAGCAGGGTTCATTTTCGTATAAAGTAGTGCTATTGATTTTGCAAAAATCCTCTAAACTCATAAGCCCCTGATACATTAATTTTCGGGAAAGTGAGCTGCCTTAAAACATCAAAATGCTTGTCATGTGTAATTAAAAAGTCCGCACTTCCTGTAATGTAAGCGACTACGAACCTTATTATCATCCGGGTCCTGGGTTAGCAAATTGCATTTAAAATGAGGCTCGCAGTCAATTACATTTGGGGCTTCTCTTAGAATAGGTAAAAACTCTGCCACAACTGAGTCGCCATAACGAAATCGCAATTGTGCTTCGTACTCCAATATTATCTCATTGCTAACAACGATTGCGATCTTCCCTGCAACCAGTGCCTGATATAACCAATGTAAATTGCTTTTAGGGCTAAGCGCCACCATCATTACATTGGTGTCAATTAAAACAGTAAACATTATTGGTTAGGTTCGTTCAACCAGCTATCGAAATCCTTTTGGGTATATCCTTTTTGCTGGGTGATATCATCCACCTTACGGGTAAGCTTGTCAGACAAATACTTTACCAAAAGGGTTTTTACCTCCTTCCGCTCAGCATCATTCAATGGTTGTGAAAAAAGTTTCAAAATCTCTAACTGAGTTGCGTTAAGGGGCATTTTTAAGTCGTTCATCTCAATTATTTATACGCTGATTTAATGAAATTTATTTCCTTCAACAAAGGCGGCGCCTGGTAGCAATCGGAATTTGAGTTAAATTCGCAATCATGCAAAACCTCCGCATAACCCTGATTCAAACCACCTTGCATTGGGTAGATATTACCGCCAACCTTGATATGCTTACCCACAAAGTAACCGGCATAACAGAAGCAACGGATCTTATCATACTACCCGAAACCTTCAGCACCGGTTTTAGCATGGACCCCGAAAAATATGCTGAAGAAGTAAGCGAAAGCAAAGCCATTGCATGGATGCGCACCGTTGCCAAACAAAAAAACTGCGTTATAACCGGTAGCCTGATGCTAAAAGAAAACGGCAAATTTTTTAACCGCCTTATCTGGATGCAGCCCGATGGGAAATTTCAGCATTACAATAAACGTCACCTCTTTACACTCTCGCACGAAGATGAAGCCTTCACCAGTGGCCATGAAAAACTAACCGTTGAATTAAAAGGTTGGAAAATAAGGCCGCTGATATGTTACGACCTCCGCTTTCCGGTATGGAGCAAGAATTTACCGGATGAAGACGGAAATCCCGACTATGACCTGTTACTATATGTAGCCAACTGGCCCGATAAGCGCGCTTACGCCTGGAAGCACTTACTTATTGCCCGTGCTATCGAAAACCAGGCCTATGTTGCCGGGCTAAACCGGGTAGGTAATGATGGCAATGACAACTACTACTCGGGCGACTCCATGGTATTGGGCCCATTAGGGCAGGTCCTCTACCACAAAATTCAGGAAGAGGATGTTTTTACTGTTGAACTGGAATACCAACAACTGGAAGGATTGCGCAAAACATTTCCATTCCTAAAAGATGCCGATACTTTCACGCTCAACAAAAAACAAAAAATAAGCGGCCATTGAATAAATCATTTGTATTGGCTGCCATAACCTCCGTAGCTCCGTGCAAAACTCCTTTAATTTGTATTCCTTTGTGCTCTCCGCGCTCTTTGCGGTAAATTATATTCCGTTTTATGCCTTTACTGAACGAAAAAAACGAAGATGAAAAAAGCCTGGCCCTCCGCTGGTACCAGGTGCGTAACCAGGTAAAAGAACAATTCGGCGAGCGCCCCGATATCAATGCCATGCTATTTATCATTGGCATGAACGAAGTAGGCATAGTAAAAGAAAAGTGGGAGAAAGAAGAAAAGCAGGATCTGATGCACGTTGCCCTTTGCAAACTACTATCCTCTGATGGCCATTACGAACTCCTCGGCAAAGATGCCGAAGGCTGGCCAATTTATGAACCCGTTAAAGGAGTTCCTAAACTGGCTTTAAAGGACCAGGATGAATTGCTGAAGAAGAAGATTGTGGAATATTTTGAGGGGTTATAAGATTGTGATTTAATACTACTCTCCTTTTCAACGAAGGCGCAACATATAGTTATAAACATCAGGGCATTAAGTTTGCAGCTTACCTTGCGTTTCAGCAACTTGCCATTATTTTTAGCCTATTAAAGCCATTATCATAAAATAATTACGTAATTAATACCCATTTTCATTAACAAAAGATGAAGTTAGCAATATTGGCCAACGACCGGCCCAGTTTTATTAAACCGCTTTCCTTAGGTCTTCAAAAGATGTTAAGCCGGATAAATGTTGAATGTGATATATTTTATAATGGCCTTGATTTACTGGATTCCGTTAAACCAGAAACTTCTTTTTCAATAAATGACCAGCTGCGGGCAAAAGCGTTTTCTTATTTTAAAAACAAACAACCAAATAGCTTTTTAAAACTTGTTGAGCGGTTAAAAGAATACGATTGTATAGTGGTATGTCTTAATGTTCCCGCGGCATATATGCATGAGCGCTTTCGCGGCATAGAAATGCTTCGTAAATATCTGAAAGTTCCGATAGTAAATTATGACCTGCACACAATATTTGGCCTGGGCCCATTCACTTCATATTTAATTGAGCCCGAAGGGAAGGCTCCGGGTTTGGAGCGATTTGATTACAACCTTCTTGTAACCGACACTACTTACCATGGTTTGCCTGATCTCGATTATAACTACTCAGTAATTGGACTGGACATGCGGGATAATATCCTTGATACAGAGCATAAAAAAGGAATTGTTTTTCTGGTAGACTTTGAAAGGCCGGGGTATGAAGATGAAAGTAAAGTAATTATGGAGGCCCTGAAAAAAACCAATTCAGAATATACCCAGCTTAAGGGGGTTTACAGCATGGAAGAAATACGTAAGTTAAGCCGGGGATTTGCCGGTTATTTTTTAGCATTTCCCGAAGCATTTGGGTTGCCAATAGTTGAATTGCAGCTTTGCGGATGCTACATTTTTACAGCTCATAATTTGTGGCCGCTAAGTCATTTTCATAAAAACAAATTCGAAAAAGGTGAGGGCAAACTGGGCCGGAACTTTATTGTATATGATAACTCCGTAGACAAATTATGCGCAGAAATAGAAAAATTAAAAAAGGATTATAACCCGATGCAAGTACTCCACCAATTTGAACAAGACTACCCCGATTACTACAGCGGCAATGAAACAGAATTAAAAAAGTTTATCGAAAAACTAAAAAGCGGCGAGATTAACCATTTATCTCATCTGAAAAACAAGAAATTAAACCAACCAGTTTACGAATTTTACTTACGTAATAAATAGCCCGATAATTGGTTTCGTTGTCGTCTTATCGGGCGGGTATTTTAAAGAAGAAAAAGCTTGATTTAACGCATTTAGACCTGTAGCGGCTCTGGCCGGCCGCGGATTACTATGCATCTTATGGCATAATATGAGATGGCCGCTCATTCACAACGTGCTCCGCAATGGCCGGCATGTACCGGAGATTATTTCCCTTCCACTATATGGGCCTCTGCGGTCATCACAGCCTCTTCATGTGATTCAATCCCAATAGGGTCTAACGAATACCCCCTGTGCATGGCAAGCGCGCGCGTAAACTCGGCACCAAAAAAAACGAGCTGAGAAGAATAATATACCCAGGCCAATATCATTACCCCGCTACCAACTGCACCGTAAGTGGTAGTTACGCTACTTCGGCCAATGTACAGCGCTATAAAGTGTTTGCCTACCACAAATAATACTGCCGTAAAAAATGCTCCTTCCCATATAGACGACCATTTAAGCTGGGCATCTGATAAAAACTTGTATACAAAGGCAAACATAATGGTGGCGCCACCTACCGATAAGGCATGATCAAGAGCCCTTATCATCCATACCGATAGCCCCGAAAAATGCGAGTTCAGAAAATCGGTAAAGGCAACCAGTCCGGCGTGAAAAACCAGCGAAACAAACAACAAAAAAGCCACGCAAACAATCATGCCAAACGAAAAAATGCGGTCCAATAAAAACTTAATAACCGGTTGTTTCGCGTGCGGCTTTACTTCCCAGATAATATTAAGCGATGTGCGCAACTGCCCAAAAACACTGGTGGCGCCTAACACCAGCAACAAAATGGCAAGAATGGTTGTAACTACGCTCTTGCCGGGGTGGTAAACACTTTTTATTACATTTTCCAGCTGCACTGCGCCACTGTTGCCCAAAAAATCCTGCAGCTGGTCTTTAATTTCTCCCTGCACGGCATGGGGCCCAAGTATAGCACCCACTATTGAAATAATAATGATAATAACCGGTGCAATGGAAAACACCATGTAGTACGACAGCGCAGCGCCAAGGGTAGAGGTATCGTGTTGCATGTACAATTTAACTGTACTCTTGAAAACTTCTAACAGTGCCGCATTTTTTTTAACCGGTTCTTCCATAGTTTAATGTTTGGTCTCCTACCAAATTTAATAAAAAAAGACCCCAATCTTTGGTTGAATGGGGTCTCCTTATATATTAATAATACTTCTTTTTATATCCTGAACTGCATTTCAACCGTAGCGCCTTTATCTGAGAAAACCACCATGTCTGCCAGTTGCATCATCAAAAACACGCCGCGTCCGCTGGTTCTTTCCAGGTTTTCAGGAGCCGTAGGGTCGGGCAGGTTGTTGTAGTCAAAGCCGGGGCCCTGGTCTTTTATAATAAATGAAAGGGTTTTGCCGCGCTCGTCTACACTCCATGAAATCTCCACCGTCTTGCTTTCGTCAGCATCGTTGCCATGCAGCATGGCGTTGTTGGCAGCCTCGGTAAGTGAGATAAGAATGTTTCCATATACATCATCACCAATGTTTAATTCAGCGCGAAGGTCGTCAATGAATTTTTCAACGATGGTTATGTTTTCGGGTTTGGATGAAAATTTTATTGTCTTCACGTCTGTATTTAATTGCATGAGCGCGCGTTGAATTGTGCACGCGAAAATATACTAATTGGTCGATTCCAAAAATACCAGTTTCTAAATATTGCTAAACCAATCCAAAGTGTTGTCTAAGTCAACAACAAATAAAGAAAAGCCCGGTCAATTTACAAATATATAAAGCCTTTTATTTTCACCTTTCACTCATTATTAACCCAACAAGTTTGTTCTTAAACGGTTTCCCGGCAATTATTGTTGTATTGTAAGCGACCTGAAATATTTCTCTGCCAAGGTTTTATAATACGGTTTCAGGCTAGGTGGAACCGTCTTATACAGGTCCACCTCGCTTTGCTTTTCTTTTAAATAAGCCTCAATGGCTGGCGGGACTTCGCGTTTAACATCCTTACCGGTGTGCGATTCCCGTTCCTGCTTCTGGTCTTTTTGCCTTTCAGCGTTTTCTGCCTCTAATAGCTTATCCATAATTTGTTGCTGGCGGTTCAGCATTTCGGCAGTAATTTGTTTGTTTACCAGTTCCTTTTCGGTTTCCTCCATTTGTTTGGCGGTCTGGCTCATATTGCCACCTGGATTTCTGCCATCTTTGCCCTCCTGTTGCTGCTGCTTTTCCATTTCGCGACGTATCTGAGCCTGCATCTGGGCCATTTCCGCAAACTCTTTGCTCATTCCATTTGACGGGCTGCCCTGCCCCTGTCCCTTGCTCTGGCCTTGCTTTTTAAGCATTTCTCCCGCCTGGGTTATTCTGTCCTTTAGCTGCTTCTGCATTTTCGAAAGGCTTGGCTTCCCTTCACCGGGCTTGTTACACTTCATACACATTTTAGGCTTACCATCTTTAGGGTCGCCTTTACTCTCTTTTTGGCTCATCTCCTGCTGTGCCTGTTGCATTACTTCGCTCAGCATCAGGGCCAGGTTATTGTAACCGGTCATTACAAATTGTTGGTTGCCGGCAGCCTTCATTTTGTTCCGGTCTTCCATATCGCTGATGGCTTTAGCCAGGTATTTATTTACATCATTTATTTCCTTGGTAACAAACGAGCTTATCTTATCCTCGCGCTTTGCAAGAGCATACAAACTGTCCTCTACCATTTTCGAGTTTTCGCGTATGCGCTGTTGCTCGTTCATCAAATCAACATATTTAGGCACATTGATATTGGTCTGGTTAAAATCAGCCATCAGCTTTTCCTCATCAAAGGATAGCTGCAAAATGTTTTTCAATAACTGGCGAATGGCCTGCATATCTTCCTCATTCTGCTCCTCCTCCATTTTCTGTTTCATCGCCGAAAGGCTTTGCGAGGCCTCCTTCATATCCTGCGAAGCTTGTTTCTGCTTTTTAGATGCCTTGTCGTTTTGCTTCGAGTCCATGTTCTGTTTGGCATCGCTGCTTTCCTTTTCAGCGTTCTCCATGTTCTTATCCGTAGGCTTAAAATCCTGGTCGCTCTTTGTTTCTTCGTTCAGCTTCTTCAAATCTGCCACATCCTTTTTAGCATCTTTCAAATCTTCATTCAGTTTGGCCTGTTGTTCCTTCAAATCGTCCGCAGCTTTTTGATCTTTAGCCACGTCTTTCGCGTCTTTCTGGTCCTTTGCATCTTTTCCGGCGTCGGCCTTTTTATCTTTTGCATCCTTGGCGTCCTTTGCGTTTTTGTCTTCTGACTTTTCAGTCTTTTCCGCCAGTTCTTTTTCTTTTTCTGCCAGTTTATCAAGCTTATCAGCCGTTAATTCAAGCTTCTGGTCAAACTCCAGCTTTTTGAAAAGCTCCAGCATGCGGTCCATTTCTTTCTCCAGCTTTTCGTTGTTGGCCTCCATGTCCTGCATCTTCTCCAGCGCATCTTTCTTTTGCAGGTCTTCCAGCATTTTTTGCAACTTGTCGCACAGGTCTTTCATTTCCTTGTTCATTACCTGGTCAAACAGGTCCTGCAGGCGTTTTTCCTTTTCGGCAATTTCGGGTTTTACTTCGTTTAGTTCATTCTGCTTTTCAAAGTTCTGGTCCATTTTGTTTTTCATCTGCTCCAGTTCTTTTTGCAGCGCCTTTTGCTTTTCAATATTTTCGGCCAGGTTCTTTTTGTCGTCCCAGTTCAGGTCTTTCTTCTCCTGAAGTTTGTCCTGCATATCATGCAGCTGGTTCTTTAGTTTTTCGGCCTTAACCATCGTTTCCTTCATATCATCCTTCAGCTCTTTATTGTCTTTCGAGATTTCCTTATTCATCTCGTTCAACGTAGGCATCTGCAAATTCATCGTGTTGCTGCGGGTGCTTTTGCTGCCGTGAATGCCGTCGTTATCCCACACCTCAAAATAGTAACTCATTTTATCTCCCGGCCTGATGGCAAAGTCTGCCGTATTCCAGTAAAAAGTAAAGCGCGACGAAAGGCCCGCAGTAAAAGGCACATCCATACTCTTGCTTACATTCTCTGCCCCAGAATCAGCGCGGGCAATCTGATAATTGAAGGTCAGCCTGCGCACTCCATAATCATCCGATACCTCACCTGTGTAATAGAAATACTTTTGCGATGCTGTATCGTGCTGTTCGTTTACAGAAATAACCGGGTAAAGGTCAGGCGTTACATTCAAAGAGTAGGTAACCGAATCAGCATCTTTTACATTGGCGTTACTTACTTTAAGTTTATATCCCGCACTTTGCAAAAAGGTTTTGGCAAACTGAAACTCTGCATCGCCGGTACGCTTAACCGCATACGATGAATCGCCAATAAAGAATTTCAGTTCCTCAACATTCTGGGTAGTAAACTTCCAGCTTAGCTTGGTTCCTGCGGGCACTATCAGGTCGCCTAAGTTTTTTACGGTTTCGTTTTGCTTCCCGGTGTAGGATGGATATTCGCAACGTATTTCAAATCCGGCAACTATTGGCTTGGCCACCACACTCAAAGTATATTCTTTCGAATGAAACCCGTTGGCATTTAATTGAAATTCTGTACTCTGCCGTACATTGCTGAATTCGTACGTAAATAAATTCTTCTCTTTCTTTTTTAGCTGATATGTGTTTTTGCCGCTCTCCAAAAAAACCTCATTCGGTAAAGCATCCCCATCAATTTTAACCTCCAGGGTATAATTATCAAACTGCAATGCCTTTAATTCTTTATTCTGAATTACAAACTGAAACGGCGCCTGTTTTTCGTAAACCACGTTGTTATGATAAAGCCTGCTGGTGCTTTCTTTAATAACATTCGGAGCAGCAATGATGATAAACAAAAACAACAGCACCGGTGGCAGTAAAAAACGCAAATACTTCCGGTTTTTCGAAAGGTCTACCGCAAAGGAAAAATCAACCGGTTTAAGCTCTATGGCCTTTTGGTCGATAGCCGCCAGTAACAAAGCTGCGTTGGGTTGAGAGCCAGCCTCATGGCGCAACTGCAAAATGTTCAGCAACTTATCCTTAACCTCAGTAAAGTGTGTGCCAATTATCTGCGCCGCTTGTTCGTACGAAATTACTTTGCCCAGTTTATAATAGTGCATCATGGGTAGCACAAAGTAGCGCGCTATAAAACCAATGGAAGAAAGAATAAAGCCATAAAACAAAACCTTGCGCGCAATGGTAGACAGGTAGAAGTAATACTCCATTAAGTTAATGGCGAGAAAAAACGCCAGCACATAAATGGCCGAAAAGATGGCACCCCGTATTACCTGGTTAGTATAATACCGGCGCGTAAAACCATCCAGTTTCTGTATCAGAGAATTATATTGCGAAGACTGCTCAGCCATAAACACATTACCCCTTGCTTTTTAGCAACATAAATTTAAACGTTCCAAATATAGGAATGTTGTTTGAAAGGAGTTTTTAACAGGGGGTTTAGATTGCGGATGCATGGAAGTGAGCAATTCAAGCAAGCGTATTACTCAACAATCTGTCTTTTTGAGCTTTCCTGCTTTGATATCTTTTAATACTTCTTTGGCCAATTGATCAAGCTTATCCGAATCGCTATCAATCGGAAAATTTACCTCCTCGTAATTGTGTAGTAAAGTGGCAAGTATATCCAGTTCATCTCCTTCTGGGGTGCCCCTTTTTGAACCCCAAAGAGTTTCCATGCGTTTTAGCGTCTTCCGATAATCTCGTTTCGCTTTTATCAACTTGACACTCATTGGATATAAAGAAACGCAGGATTTTTCATCTTTTGAAAAGAGTGTCAATTTTATTTGTAACGTGGCACGTTTCATGTTATATTTGTAACCACATGATTGTAAGTTTTCGTCACAAGGGGCTAAAGGCTTTTTATGAAAAGGGGGACTCGTCCAAATTACGGGCAGCACACGTACCCAGAATTCGCCTGATACTTACCCGCCTTGATGCCGCAACGGAAGCACGTATTATGGATGTGCCGGGATATGGGCTGCACCCGCTTAAAGGAGATATGGCGGGTTACTGGTCTGTAAAAGTATCTGGCAACTATCGTATCTTTTTCAGGTTTAAAGGCGAAAACCCATCCGATGTAGACTATTTAGATTACCATTAAAAACAAGCAATATGGCAATGTTCAACCCCGCCCATCCGGGCGAATTAATTAAAGAAACAATAGAGGCGCTGCGCGAAGAGTCGAATAAGCCACTGACAATTGAAGATATAGCAAAAGGCCTTGGCACCACACGCAAAACACTTTCTGCCATTATCAATGGCAAACAAAGCGTAAGCCCCGTAATGGCATTTAAACTTGCTGCATCTTTCGCCAATACTACTCCTGAGTTTTGGTTAAAGGTACAGGATAGCTATGACCTTGCTAAAGCGCGGTCAAAAGTAAATACACGTAAAAATGTAGTGTTTTGGAAATCTGCGGTTTCGCATGTATGAGCACAGATTTGACAACTTTAAAAAAGTTGTCAAATCTCCCCTACCGGTAAATCTACTTATCCAACCAAACCTCCTTAAAATCCCTGTACTCCATACCATTGGCATACAGGTTCCTTACATAAGGCTGAATTAACCGGCGGTTTACAGAGTAGTAAATAGGCAAAAATGGCGCATCATCCACTACCATCTGGTCAAGCTGAACGTAAAGTTTGTTTCGCTCTGTGGCATCAACTGTTGCCAGTGCTTTTTCATAGAGTAGGTCGTACTTCGGATTTATATACCTGAATGGGTTGCTATAGCTTGATTCTTCAAAAGTTTTAGGCACATTTTTGCCATAAAGCAGGTTCAAAAAATTAATCGGGTCGGGATAATCAGCCACCCATGCAAAACGCCAGAAGTTTGATTTAGCGGTTTCAATGTTGTTGATGTGCTGTGCCCATATTACCTGTGTAATTTCAACATCAATGCCCAGGTTTTCAATCAGCATTTTTTGTACTGTTTCGGCAACTTTCTCATTTCTTCCTCCACCGCTGTTAATTTCAAGTGTCACTTTGGGAAAGCCTTTACCACCGGGGTATCCGGCTTTAGCTAAATAAGCTTTAGCCTTGGCCACATCAAAAGTATAACCTTTAACCTGGCTGTTGTCGTAACCGGGCATGCCCAAAGGCACAATGCCGTTAAAGCAAGGTATGCCTTCGCCTTTGGCGGTATAGTCGGCAATTTTTGCGCGGTCAATGGCGTAGTTAAAGGCAAGGCGCACGTTCTTATCGCCAAACACTTTATCCTGCACTAAAAAGCCGTAGAACTGTGTAGTTAACTCCGGCATTACCTGCAGCATATATTTTTTGTACTCGCCTTTTAGTTGTTTGTGGTCGTCTATAATATCGTCAATCATATCAAAGGGCAGCCGGTACTTCATATCAAAGTTGCCCTTCTGAAATTCAAGCATTTCGGTTTTGTCCTCTTTAATAAACGAAACCTTAATGCCATCCATATAAGGCAACTGGTTACCAAATTCATCTTTGCCCCAATATTTATCGTTCCGCGCCAATATTACAGCGTCATCCTGTTTAACCGCTTTTAACCGGTAAGGGCCGGTGCCTACGGTGTGGTAAAGGATATCGCCTTTGTAAAAATCAACGGCCTCTTTAGGATATAAGGTTGCAAACGGCAGCGCTAACCGGTTTAAAAAATCAGCTGCCGGTTGCGCCAGTTGTATTTGCAATGTTGAATCGTTCAGTGCCGTAACCCCTATAGGTAGTATCACCATATCCTGATTCTTTACCTCCTTGTAATGTTCGGCTGCACCTGCAATAACCGAAGTATAAAAACTATATCCACTGTTCTTTACATCCGGCGAGCAAAGCTGGTCGAAACAGTAAACAAAATCCTTTGCAGTTACCAATCTTCCTTTGCCACCTGCAAAGCAGGTATCGTCCTGAAAATAAACGCCCCTGCGTATTTTAAAGGTGTAGATTTTTGCATCCGGGCTAACGGTCCAGCTTTCTGCCAGCGCCGGTTCAAGCGTAAGGTCTTTAGGATTAAAAGCTACCAGGCCTTCGTATATCTGCGAAACAATATGGTGGCCAACAGCCTCAGTAATGTTTAACGGAAACAGGCTTTTAAAATACTCCGGTTCGTTACACCTGAAATAGCCGCCATACTTTACACCGCCTTTGGCAATTTTATGTTCTTTGGCTTTTT
>CAISWS010000295.1 GCA_903889265.1 uncultured Bacteroidota bacterium | reverse complement strand
TGTTTTGCCTTCATCTGTTATTCTCACAATATAAAATCCATTATTTAACGCAGAAGTTGCTATTGTTATCCTGTTATTAGCAAAGGTAGTTGTTGTATTTATTTTTTCGCCTAATATATTATAAACTTCAGTTTTGGGATTAATAAAATCCTGTTTTTCGGCTACGCATACCACATAATCTTTTGCAGGATTGGGGTAAACAGTTAGCCGGTTTGCATTCAGGGGTAAATCATTTACACCAAGCACAGTGCCCGGGTCCCAGGCGCTATCGGAATACATCAGCAGGCCGCCGCGTGCGTTGCCTACCAGGTATTCCAGATAACCATCGTTATTAATATCAGCAACAGATATGGCAGACATGGCACCTACGCCCTGACCTATAAAGTTGGAATCTATTAACGTAAATGAGCCTGCGCGTAGTTTGGTGGAGTCTACCAGGTATTTGTAAACGTAACCGCTTTCAGAACCTACATACAAAAATAATTCGCCCGATGGAGCCCTTAAAACGCAGGGCTGGCTATAACCGAAGCTGGCGCCGTTTTTTGTAACGTTTACACCCCCAAAATTGCTGACTGATGAATCCTGGCTAAACATGGCATTGGTTTTGGTTCCGAAGTTCCAGAAATAAGTGAGGGTGCCTGTTTGGTCGCCAACTATAATATCATTTAGTGAATCGCCATTAAAGTCATAAATAAAAGGTGCAGCATTTATTCCTACCTGGATGCCTTCGTATTGCACTGAAGTCATGGACGGAAAAGAAGAGCCGGTACTGGCAGCATTTTGGAAATAATATAAATATCCATAAACATCGCCCATCAGCAGATCGTTATGGCCATCGCCATTTAAATCGCCAAAGGCGGGATAAAGAGCTACCAGGTTGTACTGGCTAAAATTGTTGTAATCTAAAGTTTGTTGGGTAAAAACGGGGTGCGTTGTAGTGCCGGTGTTCAGGTAGATACCCATAGTTGACGAATACACGGGCCCGTTTAAAAAATACCCCTGGCTACCAATAACTATATCCGTTAAGCCATCGCCATTAAAATCATAAAACAGTGCTTTTGAATTGGACCCGAAATCGAGTGCATGATGCACCAGAAATGAGTCGGTTTGATATTGGTACCAGCAACTGGTATCGCCGGTATTTTTATAATACATTACATTCTTGGTATTCCTGCCAGTGCCTCCCCCATTAACATAGGTACCGAAAACGTTAGGCGACATTAATATATCCTGCAGGCCATCGTAATTTACATCTACCCCAAAAGCTGCCGGGTAAGTTGCCATAAACATGGGCACATTGCAGGTAGGATAAATGGAATCCCATTCGCAAACATTTGCATAGGATGAATCGCCACAATTTCTTAATAAAAGCAGGTTACTATAGCCAAGGTTGCCGTTTAGCAGGTCTACATCTTTGTAAACCGGGTCCATAATGCTATAAAGGCTATTGCCTGAGTGGCGTGTATCGCCCGGCAGCGAATCACCGTCAGGGCCACCTTTGCAGCTTTGATTTAGCGACATGGAATTGGTGAGGAGGTCCTGCGCAACATTGCCCCAACATGAGGTTACCAGGGAATATCTGAATGAATCAACACTAAATGCAGGATTGCCGGGGTTAAGTGCAGTTTGGTTTTGGAAGTAAGCAATGGTAGAGCCGAAAGTGTTATAAGAAAGTATATCGAGATAACCATCGCGGTTTACATCGGTAATAACCGGTATGTCGTTCGGGTTTGAAAAAATACTGGTGGTAAAGCCCTGGTCGGTATATTTAATTAAGGGACAAACAAGGTCATAATGCAAATAGCCATTTTGAATACTTCCCTTAAACACCCGGATGCCTGCACTATTGGCAAATGATGAGTGTGTAAAAATATCAGGTATGCCATCGTGGTTATAATCAATCAGTAAGGCCCACTGAGAAAGGCCGGATGGAAACAGGGCTTCGTATTCCGGCGCGTAGGTATACATGGTATCGCTTCCATCACCGTTGCTTAAAAAGGTAAGTACTTTATTGCCAACCTTATCAAATACAAAAAGGTCTTTTATACCATCATTGTTTAAGTCTACTTCTGAGAATTCAGGCGAGTCCATGCCACCGGTCCAGGGCATGCGGAGGGTTTGGCCATATTGCTGCACAGGAACACTTAGAACGCGGTTTTTGGTTTGGGCCTGTGCAATTAAGCAGAAGAGTAAAATAAAGGGGAGAAGTAAACAATATTTCATTTGCCGAAAATGGCGATTTTATTCTATAAAAGGGCTATGGACTAAAGCCAATTTTAAAGGTTTAACTTTTGGTTTTTCAGAACCTGTTAAATTGTGGGCAGCCCCTTCATCTTTTGTTAAACTACATTTTTAAACATCTTTTCAGAAGGAAAGATCAGGAAACATAAACGGTAGGTAGGGCGTTAAACATAAATCCTAAAAAGGATAACCAATGGCTAACTGGAATACGCCGTTTTTAAAGGCAACGGCATCCTGAAACTGCCATCTTTCTCCATAAACCCGGCGGGGGTCTCTGAGCGGGAAACCATAATCGAAACGGATAACAAAGTAGTTGAAATCAAGCCTTAAACCGGCACCTGCATCTACGGCAAACTGGCTCCAGAAAGTATTGAAATTGAACTGGCCATTAGGCACGGCATCTTTTTTAAGGGTCCAAACGTTCCCAGCATCAGCAAACACGGCACCCTTCAGCCATTTGTAAATATCAAAGCGGATTTCGGCATTGGTTTCAAGCTTTATATCGCCGGTTTGGTTAAAGAACCCTACATCAGTTTTTTTACCGGTTTCAGGATTAAATACAGTGGTATCAGGAACGTAACTTCCCGGGCCTACTTCGCGGATCTGAAAGCCCCTTAAACTATTAGGCCCCCCAACAAAAAACTGCTTTATAAAGGGAAGCGTAAAGCTGTTTCCGTAAGGCACCCCAACCCCGGCATAGGTTCTTATGCAAAACTGGCTGTGGTTATTCATTCTTATAAAGTTGCTCCAATCTACCTCCATTTTAAAGTATTGGGCAAAAGGTTTGCCTGCAATCTGGTATACTGAATCGTGTTCAGTATTGTTTGAGGCTGCTTTAAAAATTCCATCAATTACATTGCCAGCGGTTTCCATGGCAATGCGCAGCTTCATATATTTTCTGTCGGTATTGGTTTTAGAATTGTTGTAGGTAAAAGTGTAGTTAGGGCCTATAATAACCTGTTCCTGGAAACTGCTTTTTAAAGGTGGGTTCGAATCCAAGCGGGCAATAAAGTCGCTGCCCACTTTTGGGAGAAGGAAGAAATCGACTGTAATTGGGTTTAACAGGTGGTGCTGTTCTCTGCCCTTATTCCATTCGTAACCAAATGAAGCATTGAAGTTGTGTAGCTGATAAAGGAAAACTACATTTTTACCGGTAGCATCAAAATCAAACTGATTGTCGAAGTTGTAATTAACGCTGAACCTGGTTTTGGGGTTGGCTTTTGCCGAGAAAATTTTGGCCCGGAAGGGAATCAGGAATTTGTTCATGTAATACGTTACTCCTACTGCAGCGGTTATGCTCATAATTTGCACCTTTTCAGTCTTGTTGGTGGGAAACCGGATTTGAATGCCGCTAGAAACGTCAAGCAATAACTGATCGGCTCTCTTGGTTAGGTTTTTGTTTTTGTAGGACAGTGTCCCCGATGCCCCGAAAAGGCCTTCAGTGCTAACGTAAATTTCAGGCGCTGCGCCCCAGGATTGTTTTTTGGCTGGGGTAAGCTGTAAGGTGCAGTCAAGGTAATTACCATCGCGGTCTTTGGGCTTGGAATAATCAACACTGATAAATTTAAAAACGCCCAGTTGAGATAAGTGGTTAATGGTTTGTACTTCGGCATCTTTGGAGTACAATTCATTTTTTCTGAAAAAGATAGATTCAGCTAAGATTTTATTTTTGAATTTCTTACTGGCGCAGATAAACTTATAGTCGCCAAGCGTAACCGTATCGCGGTGAATAGTATCTCCAAGATCTACCGAGTAATCGCTGATAACGTAAATGTTGTTGAGGTAAAACTGCACATGCTCGGCTGCATCGTTGGGGTGATTGAGGATGATTCTTATTGTTACGTTTTTATCCTCGGTAAAACTGTCGTAGTCAAAAGTTACATACTCCCTGTTAAACAAAAAATAGCCGCTGTTGCGGCAAACATTTTCTATCCGGTCGCGTTCCTTTTTTAAATTGGTTACATCTATCCGGTCACCTTTTTTCAGAAAAGACCCTTTGTAATTGGCTCTAACGATGGAGTCGCAACTGGTATGTCCTTTGGGGAGCTCCACTTCCCTGATAGTCCAGACCTCGTGCGGTTCAATGTTGAATGTAACAGTGGTTTTTTTGTTTTTGGTTATTACGGTATCGCTGACAGATGCATGAAAATACCCGTAATTAAACAGATATTCCCTGATATAGTCGCAGCTCTGCTTAACCGTGGTTGAGTCGTAAATAACCGGGGCCTCACCTACTTTATCCATTACCCACTGCTTAAACTTGGTTAGTTTTTTGCTATGGGCAGCTGAGTAGTAAAACCACATCCGTACCGGGGCAAAATTGAATACCCGCTTGTTTGGTTTTTGAACGGCAATGGCTGTAAGGTCGAGGTTTAGCTTTTCTTTTTCAACGGCCTTGGCCTTAACCTTAATGTTGAATTTATTCTTTACCAAAAGGCTTTGGCCTTCAGGCAGGTTTTTGGCTATTTTGCAGGAGGAGAATAGGGAAACAGTGCAGATAAAGGCGGCAAAAAGTATAAATGTTCTCTCAAAATTCTTCACCATCAGTTTTTATCTTTATGCCGGAGGCAATCAGGTTTTCTAATTATTCCGGCGCATACCATCGGATGTTTTTAACTTTTTATCAAAACACACCATCCGATGATATATTTGCTTTTCAGATTGCATAACCGGTAAATGATAATGCCAACCTGATTTTTAAGCCCATGATATCCAAACAACAACTCAGTTTTGTCCGCTCGCTGCATCAAAAGAAATATCGCCAAATGTATGGCAAATTTTTGGTTGAAGGCGATAAGCTGGTCCGCGAACTGCTTGCATCTTCGTTCAAAGTTGATGCCATCTTTAAAACCGCATCATGGGATTTTAATATTCAACGGGACAAAATAGAGGTTATTGAAGTAAGCGAAGAAGATTTAAGAAAAATTTCGACTCAGGAGAACCCCAACCAGGTTTTGGCGGTAGCCCACCTTCCTGAACTGAATACCTCAATTCTATCTAAGGCCCTTCCGAATGACCTGTATTTGGCCTGCGACAACCTGAGTGACCCAGGCAACGCCGGCACCATTATTCGCACCGCCGATTGGTTTGGGGTTGGGCATATTTTCTTTTCCCAGAACTCGGTGGACGTATTTAATCCGAAGGTAGTAAGTGCTGCTAAAGGGTCCCTTTTTAGGGTGGCATGCCATTACGTGGATTTAAAGGAAGTTTTTAACCGTAATCCTGGCTTGGTAGTATATGGTGCCTATATGGACGGCATAAGCATTTATAAAAACCCGTTAACCAAACATGCCATGTTGGTAATAGGTAATGAGGCAAACGGAATAAGTGGGGAGCTAATTCCTTTTATAACCCAAAGAATTTCCATCCCTAATTTTGGGTATGCTGAATCTTTAAACGCTGCAGTTGCTGCAGGCATAATATTAGGGGAGTTCAGAAGGGGCGTTGAGTAATTAAACTTATTCCGCGATGCGCACCTAAGCTGGCTGGCTCAATCCAAATCCACTTAAAACCATCGGTACCCAGGTTGAAATACGTTGCCCGGTAAGTTCATCCTGGTTATCGGTATCCAGGCAAAGCCCTACAAAAATATCTCCGCGCTGCGCTTTTGAAAAGTCGTGTTCGTAACCGGCTACAGGCCATGTACCTATCAGGGTACCACCTTTTTTCTCAACAATTTCGCTGAAAACTCCCAGGGCATCGCAGAAATATGAGGCATAACCATACTGATCGCCAAGGCCAAAAAATGCAACCTTTTTTCCGGTGAAATCAATTTGCTGCATTTCGGTAATAAACTCTTCCCAGTCGCCTTGCAGCTCGCCATCGTACCATGTAGGCATGCCAAGTATCAGCAAATCGTACTTGGCCATATCGTCTTTCTTCTTCTTGTAAATTTCAAGCAAATCTACCTCGCCGGCTCCTGTATTGGCCTCCACCAGTTCCTTAATCCTTTTTGAAACCCGCTCAGTGTTTCCAGTGTCAGTACCGTAAAACAATCCGATCTTTCCCATATTACTATTGTTACTTTGTTTCGTCTGTGGTTACAAGTTTTATTTTCTTTTTCAGCTTTCCTTTTTTTCCTGAATCGTCAGTTGCCGGTGCACGGGGCAGTAATACATCAAATTTTTCAGGGCTCGATATTACTTTCAATGCTTCTGTATAAACATTGTTCAGGGTGTTGTTAATGATGCGGTAAAACATGCCCACGTCAAAAAGGTTCCGGCCAATGGTTGCTTTAAGCCTTGCCTTAATCAGGGTTTCTGATTTTGCATAATCTTTGGCAAAAGTGCTGGTTGTATCATTTTTTACCATGGTAAAGTAATCCTCAAAAGTTTTCGGATTTGTACCCGGCATCAACTTAATGGCGCTGTCCACAACAGCTGCGGCCCAGTACTGCGCCAGAATATTATTATCAACGGTGAAATTGGTGTAAAATGCATCGCCTGTTGGATAAGATGCGCCTAATGCCTGACGGTTTTTATCTACGTAATCAAGGCAAAATTTATTTTCGATACCCTTGCGCACCAACTGATTGAATAAAGTTGAATTCATGCTGGTATCGTAAGGCACAAAATAATCGGGCATAATGCCACCACCACCGTGCTCTACGCGTCCGTTTAAGGTGTGATATTTTACTGTATCGGTATACTTAAATGTATCGGTACCAAACAACTCGCCGGATTCAAGGCGCTCTTTATAGTCTTCCCGGTATTCTTTGTTGCCTGCGCCGTAAGGTTTTTGAATGCATCTGTGGCTTGGGGTATAGTAATGTGCTGTGGTAAGTTTTACCTCTGAACCATCGCTCAGGGTAAATGGTTTTTGAACAAGCCCCTTACCAAAAGTCCGGCGCCCAACCAGCAAAGCGCGGTCGTTATCCTGCAAACAACCCGAGAGGATTTCGGCAGCTGATGCAGAACCTTCATCTATCATTACCACGACTTTCCCTTCTTTAAACATGCCATGGTTGTTAGAGTAGTAAGGATAGTAAGGTGAATGTACTCCTTGTGTATAAACGATTAGTTCGTTATCTCCCAAAAACTGGTTGCAAAGGTCAATGGCGGTGTAGAGATAGCCGCCCACGTTTCCCTGTAAATCCAGTATCAGGTCTTTCATTCCCTGGCCGCGTAGTTTATCCACTGCGGTAACAAATTCCTGCATCGTGGTAGCTGCAAACCTTTCTATCCTGATATATCCTACCTCAGGCTTCGCCATATAAGAAGCCGTTAGGCTATAAATAGGAATTTTATCGCGTGTAATGGTAAAATCAATCAGGGTGCGCTCGGAGTGGCGCATGATGCTCACTTTTACTTTGGTACCCTTTGGGCCGCGTAATTTTTTGATGACTCCTTCATTGCCTATTTTAACTCCGGCTACAACTGAATCGTCAACTTTAATAATCTTGTCTCCTGCCAGCAACCCCACTTTTTCTGATGGGCCACTGGGTATTACTTCCAATACCATAATGGTATCTTTTAGAACCTGGAAGGTGATACCTATGCCATCAAAATTGCCTACCAGGGGCTCCTCAGAACGTTTGACGTCCTTTGCGGGAACATATGAAGAGTGGGGGTCCAGGTCTTCCAGTGCCTTTTGAATGGCGTCTTCGGTTATTTTTTCGGCGTTTACCGTGTCGGTATAGTAGTTACGTACCAGGCCCATTATTTCGGTAAACTTATCTTCCGGTTGCGTTTTCTTCCCGTTATCCGGGCTGGTTTGGGCAAACGAAAAATTTACACCTGCCGTAAGAATTATTAAAAGAAAGATTTTTACTTGATTCTTCATTCCAACTATTTAGTTATTCAATTTAAAGCCGTGCGAAAATAATAAAATACCACTGCCCTCACCCTGCCCAGTCCGAAGGAGAGGGTTCCAAGTCCATCTACTTTGCAAATAGACTAAAATGAAGCGTTTATTGGCAGTTAAATTTGTTCTTTCCGGATTTGCATAGATAAGGCATTTGAAGGGCAAAACGTGTTTATAATAACAAAAGCTAACAGGATTAGAAGTTAAAAGTTGTGTTACCGCAGGCAAAAAATACTGATTCAGGTTGGTTTTATCAAAAGCGACACCAAGAAATACGTATTTGCCCCCGGTTTTGTTTTGTGAATTATTAATTTGCCGCTTTAAACAGATTTAAGAAGCAAACGGCAAGAAATTAAGACCATGGAGTATAAGTTTAGTGAAATAGAAGAGAAGTGGAAGCGGTTTTGGGCTGAAAAGGAGATTTACAAAGTAACCGAAAACAGCAGCAAACCGAAATATTATGTGTTGGATATGTTTCCGTACCCAAGCGGTGCTGGTTTGCATGTAGGCCATCCGCTGGGTTATGTTGCCAGCGATATATACGCCCGTTATAAGCGCCTTAAAGGTTTTAACGTGTTGCACCCCATGGGGTTTGATGCTTTTGGCCTGCCCGCCGAGCAATATGCTATTGAAACAGGGACCCATCCGGCTGTGACCACAGAGAAGGCTATTAAGCGCTATCGCGAGCAGTTGGATAAAATTGGTTTTAGTTTTGATTGGAGCCGTGCGGTTAAAACATCGGACCCGTCTTACTACAAATGGACCCAGTGGATATTTTTAAAACTGTTTGGCAGTTGGTATAACCGCGAATTGAACAAGGCCGAGCCTTTGGCCAGCCTGATTCAAAAGTTTGAAACATCGGGTTGCATGGAATGGTCGCAACATGATAAAAATGACCACCCCGAATTTACTGCGCAGGAATGGATGTCTTTTAGCCATGAACAGAAGGAGGGTATACTAATGTATTACCGGTTGGCGTTTTTATCGTATGCCGAGGTAAACTGGTGTGCGGCATTGGGCACTGTTTTGGCGAATGATGAAATTAAAGATGGTAAAAGCGAACGCGGTGGTTACCCTGTGGAGCGCAAAAGAATGCGCCAGTGGTTTTTGCGCATAACCGAATACAGCGACCGGCTGCTTGAAGGGCTGGAAAAACTGGATTGGAGTGAGAGCATGAAGGATATGCAGCGGAATTGGATTGGGAGGAGTGAAGGGGCATTGATTGATTTTAGAGTACTCACCCCTAGTCCCTCTCCGAAGGAGAGGGGGACTTACGTTGTCCCCAATTTTATGAACGGGCGAGCGGATGTAAGTGCTCAAAATATTATTCATGCAAAGTCGAACAGGCAAAACCCTACTAAAGCTGAGGCAGTTTTATGGGAAGAATTAAGGGGTAATAAGCTAGGCTTTAAGTTCAGAAGGCAGCACCTGATTGATAAATATATTGTGGATTTCGTTTGTCTTGAAAAAGGGCTGGTTGTTGAAGCAGATGGAAGCATACATGCCTTAACCAAAGAAGAAGACGCGATCAGAACTTCGGTTCTGGTTGAAAAAGGATTTCATGTAATCAGGTTTACGAATGATGAGATTTTAAATTCTACAAAAGGTGTTTTAGAGCAAATCAAAACGAAACTTGAAAGCCTTGGTGACAGGAATACAGCGTTGATATCTGGTGATGAAGACGATACCAGCGGTATCATCAACCCAGAAGCCCTCTCCTCCGCAGAGGGTTTGGGTGAGGAGCATTTAAAAGTCTTTACCACCAGGCCCGATACCATTTTTGGCGCTACCTTTTTGGTGATAGCGCCTGAACATGATTTGGTTACCTGGTTAACAACCCCGGAACAAAAAACTGAAATTGATAACTACATCACCTACGTAAAAAGCCGTACGGATGTGGAGCGCCAGCAGGAGAAGAGAGTTACCGGAGCTTTTACGGGTAGCTATGCCATTAACCCTTTTAGCGGTGAGCAGATTCCGGTTTGGATTGCAGAATACGTGCTGGCGGGTTATGGAACCGGCGCTATTATGGCTGTGCCTGCCGATGATGAGCGTGATAAGAAGTTTGCGGAAAAATCCGGATTGCCGATTGTAGAAATCATTGACAAGAGTATGCACCCCGGCGCTACTATTGAAGATAAGGTGGGCAAAATGATTAACTCCGATTTTCTGAATGGGTTGGAGGTTAAGGATGCTATTAAGAAGATATTGGACAAGATTGAAGAATTGGGCATAGGAGAGCGCAAGGTTAATTACAGGCAGCGCGATGCCAGCTATAGCCGTCAACGTTATTGGGGTGAGCCGTTCCCCATCAGATACGAAATTGTGGGTAAGGCAGATGCGGCTTTTGCCGACGAGGGGGAAAGTAATGATATTCCGATACCGTTGGATGTGGCTTCGTTGCCACTTGTTTTACCTGAAGTTTCATCCTACAAACCGACTGGTGACGGTAAGGCCCCGCTGGCCAATAATGCTGACTGGTTGAAAAATGGCTACGAAACCGATATCATGCCCGGTTATGCTGGCAGCAGCTGGTATTTTTTGCGCTACATGGACCCGCATAACCCGGAAGTATTTGCGGCAAAGGACAAAATAGATTACTGGCAGAATGTTGATTTGTATTTGGGTGGCAGCGAACATGCTGTAGGCCACTTGTTGTATGCCCGTTTGTGGCATAAGTTTTTGTTTGATTTGGGATATGTGGGTACTGATGAGCCGTTTAAGAAATTGGTGAACCAGGGGATGATACAGGGGGTATCAAAGTTTGTTTACCGCAGTGCAAACAGGCCGGACGTTTTTGTTTCTCAAACCAGATTAGAGGGCAAGGATGTTACCACGGATGAGCTGGCTGCTTTAGGCATTCAATCCTTTGATGAATTGGGAGCCTTATCAGAAATACATGCGGATGTAAGCTTTGTTGAAGACGGTGTTTTGGATATTGAAGCCTTTAAAAAATGGCGCACGGATTACACCAAAGCGAAGTTCCTGTTAAGTGCCGATGGCAAATACCATTGTGGTTCGGCAGTTGAAAAAATGTCGAAATCAAAATACAATGTTGTTAACCCGGATGATGTGATTGGCAAATACGGTGCTGACTGTTTCAGAATGTTTGAAATGTTTTTGGGCCCTTTGGAACAATCAAAACCATGGGATGATAAGGGCATAAGCGGAGTGTATAATTTCCTTCGTAAGTTCTGGAGGTTGTTTTACAGCGATGGAGGTGAGTGGAAAGTTACCAATGATGAACCTACGGCGGCTGAGTACAAGATATTGCATAAAACACTGAAGAAGGTTTCGGAAGATATTGAGCGTTTGGCGTTTAATACCTGTGTTTCGTCCTTTATGATTTGTGTAAATGAATTAGGCAGCCTTAACTGCCACAAAAAGAAAGTGTTGGAACCGCTGGTAATTGCTTTGGCCCCTTTGGCCCCTTTTATTACCGAGGAATTATGGGCGGCTTTGGGTAACAGTAGCAGTGTGCATCTGGCTTCTTTTCCTACGATTGAAGAGCAATACCTGGTGGAGAACTCGTTTGACTACCCGGTTTCTATAAATGGCAAGGTAAGGGCGCAGGTGGCTTTTGCGCTGGATTTGGCGCAGGAAGAGATTAAGCAACAGGTTTTGGCGTTAGAGCAGATTCAAAAATGGACGAACGGGGCTGAACCTAAGAAGTTCATTTTTGTAAAAGGCAAGATAATTAATGTGGTTGTATGATTATTAATTTCCCTTGTTTTATGAAATACTTTTTGATAACCTGCATGCTGTTTGCCTCTTCGCTGTTGTTAAATGCACAGCGCACCAGTGTATTCCCATCGCCAACAGGTTTTATAAACGACTACGAAGGTATTTTTACCCCTGAGCAGGTTAAAGAACTGGATTTTGCGGTAAAGGAGTTGCTGGCTAAAACTATGGATATAGACTCTTTAAAGGGTATAGAAATGGTGGTTGTTACCGTAACGGAAAACATGTTCGGCGATGAAAAGGAAATGAGTGGCTATGTAACCCGCCTTGGCGATAAATGGGGTGTTGCCAGTAAAGGACCAAACAAAGCAATTATTATAGCCTACGGCAGGAAAATACGTAAGGTATCCATTATTGCCGGATCGGGATTGGATAATATTCTGCCCTCCTCTCAATGTCATAAAATTGTTGACGAAAAGATGGCACCTGAATTCCGTAAAGGCAATTATTATGGTGCCATACTGGATGCCGTTAAAAGCATTCAAGAATATATAGGGCTGCGGTAAATTGCGTAACAGGCCTTATTAAAACAGTGTCTTATTGCCCCTTAACGTGTACTTTTAGTTCAACATTGCACAGCTTGTATCTTCATTTTTCTGCAATAATTAATCAACTGTTTCTACTGCGAAACTAAAGCTAAAAGTTGTATCGGACAATATACCCGCATCTATCTGAAATATAGCGCAACCAATTGAAAAGGCGGGCGTATATCTGTGCAAGGTTAAAACCGGAATTTTAAAAGTTCCGGGTAAACTGAAAAGAAAAAAACGAATCAAAAATTTTGCAAATGAGAGCTGTAACTTTAACTCTAATGTTTTTTGCTTTTTCCTCGGGGCTTTTTGCATCGCAGGAGCGAAAAACATTAATGTTGCGCCTGGAGTCCCCCACCGGAAACTCAGCCAGTACAACCGTTTATTTTGATGAAGGTATTACCCCTTCGTACAACGTACATGAGGATTCAAAAATGGTTTTTGATAATATCCCCTCTATTCCTGAGATATATTCTTTTACGCTTGATAAAGTGGCCTGCACAATTAACGGTGTAGGAACTTTGCAAACTACCACACAGGTTGCATTGGGATATACTGTAGGATATGCAGGTAACTATACGCTAAGCGCCTCGCTTATAAGCAATTTCGACCCAACGTGTATTATTAAGCTTTATGATTCCCGGCTGGGAGTTACCGTTGATTTAAGAGAAAATTTTTACCAGGTTCAGATTGATAGTGATGACCTGGTTGATAACCGGTTTTTTATACAGATTACAAGCCCGGTTCAGTATGCTTCAAGCCCTTCCAATTGCGCTAACAGCGGAGGCACAATAACCATTATACCCGATTCTTCAATTACCTGGGATTTGTGCCAATTGATTGACTCGGCCAACCAGGTATTGCAAACATTTAACGATGTAACCGGGCAAATAACATTTTCAGGCCTTGCCGCCGGAACTTACAACGTGGTTTACACGTACAGCAGTTATACTGCTACCAATACCTTTTTCCTGAACGGTAATTATGTTACAGCTACAATTGGGGTGCCCGCCCAACCTATTTTTGCAGGGCAGGATGTAATCTTTAATGGTGTCACTACTAATTCAATCAATTATACATGGGATTTTGGCGACAGCACAATAATTACAGGGGTTGCTAATCCCACCCAACGGTACCTGGTGCCGGGCACCTATACCGTAAACCTTTTCAGCTCTAATAACGTTGGCTGCAGCGCCACAGCACAGGCAATTGTTACGGTGGTTGAAAATAGCACTGGCATAAACAACCCAGGTAAAAGCGAAGCAACTGTAATAAGTTATGGCAAAACGGTTAATGTGAACATGAATGATGCGGTTATTGGCAAAGATGCCGAAATACTTGTATACAATTTGCTGGGGCAATCAGTGTCCTCGCTGCCGCTTACTTCTCAATCAGAGACTATTAGCATGCAAAACCAATCAACCGGCTATTACCTCGTATCTATCCGCAATTCGGGAAATATAAATACCAAAAGAATATTTATAAGCAGTGAGTAATAAAGAAACACCCCCAATGCAATTGCCTCGCCTGGGAAAGGGGAGGTTTTTGCGTTTTACACCACCGGAGTTGTTGAAAGCCAATATCAAAATTCTTTTGCACGGCAAAACACCCACAGTAAAATTTAAATGCTTACTATTCAGCTAATTATGTGATTTGTTATGTTGATATCCGGAATGCCACATGCTATGAAATGTTAATCATTGAAGTGATTTTTCTATTAATTGCCTACTTTGGCATCCGGAACCAAATATCTTAATTAGTTATGGCCAAGCATTTTGTGTCGAATAAAGATGAGTCGGTCCCGATGTTTAATCAACCGTTTCTTGATTTTTTTTCAAGGGTTCATTTTTCGGTGCCGCTGTTTATTTATGTGCCTATGGCATTGTATTTTTTGTATAAATCTGTGTTTGTTTATAATTTGAGTGTATTGTACATTATCCCCCTTATTGTTTTGGGTATTGCGGTATGGACATTTACTGAGTATAACATGCACCGCTTTGTTTTTCACTGGACGCCGCCGGGGAAGTATGGCGCGCAGATAAATTTTCTGTTTCATGGTGTGCATCATGATTACCCGCGCGACAGCAAACGTCTGGTAATGGTACCTGCCATCAGCCTGCCGCTTTGTGTTGTGTTTTATCTAGGGTTCAGGTTAATATTAGGTGAAGCTTATGTTAGTTCATTTTTTGTGGGTTACCTGATAGGATATCTGTTTTATGATATGACCCATTATGCGTTGCACCACGCTAATTTTAAAAGTAAATTTTGGCTTGAATTGAAGCAGCACCATATGATACATCATTACACTGACCCGGATAATGGTTATGGCGTAAGCTCAAAATTCTGGGACCATGTTTACAGGACTACCTTTGTGAAAAAAACAGGAGGCCCGGTGGTAGTTGAAGAGGTTAAGGAAGAACTTGCAGAAGAACATATCAGCTAAATAAATTTATAACTATGAAAGGCATTTTATTTATTACCGCCCTGGCCATTTGTTTTTGCAGTTGCAATCAAAAGCCCGGAGGCCATCATCATTTAGACAAAAAGGCTTTAGTGGCGCGCCAGGACTCGTTAAAGGATGATCTTTTAAAAACGGATTTGGCCTTTTCTCAACTTTCAGATGAAAAGGGGCGTAACACTGCATTTTTGGCTTATGCCGATAGTGGGGCTACGATGCTTAGGAAATTCAGCCCACCTACGACGGGGGTAGATGCCATTGCAAAACTGCTGGCCCAGTTTCCGGATACTGATTATAAGCTTACCTGGTTACCTGTTGCCTGTGATGTGGCACTATCAGGCGATTTGGGATATACTTACGGTACTTATACCATTGAATCAAAAGGCACCGACCAGTTTGGCGGAACGTACTGCACCGTTTGGAAGCGCAGCAAAACCAACGGCTGGAAATTTTTGCTTAGCTCGGGTAATGATGGTGTAAAGCCTAACGAATAAGGGTTCAGGTTGCCTTCATGAATTTAAAGAAGGTGCGATGCATTTAAGGGTTTTGCGACAGCCAGTTGCACAATAGCGGTAATGGGGGTTTTTAATGCACCACAACCCTATTGCTTTACCAACTTTAAAACCCCAACCTTACCCTGCTCATTTTTTACGGTAACAAAGTACAAACCTGTTGAAAGGGAAGTGCAATTAAAATCAAAAGTTGAAAGGTGCTGATTATTAAACAGGGGCATTACCTGCCTGCCTACTGCATCAAAAACAATGGCGCTGCACATTTGGTTAGGGGCATCTGTTTTTAGGGTGCAGGTGGTGGTGGCGGGGTTGGGGTAAACTTTAAAAGTGCCTGGCGATATTTCTTTAAAGCTGGTATAAAAAGCGCAGCCGTTGATATTGCCTGAATCGCATAAGGGTACACTATTTAAAACCGGAATACTGTTGGTAACATTACCATAATTAGGCAAACAGGCCACTGCAGTACTATCGAAGATTAAAGTATAAATGTTTGTTAGTTTTGGAAGACAACTCAAATTTGGATTAACCCTGCAATCAAGCATAGCCATTGTATCTGGCAATTCAGGTAATTCATTCAATAAGTTATAATTGCACACCAAAGTCAAAAGGCCCTTTGGTAAAGAGGGTAAACTTTTAAGCAGATTATTATCACATCCCAAAGACTTCAATGAATCAGGTAATCTATTTCCCAACCACTTAATTGAATTAAACTCACAATCAATTCCAGTGATGTTATTGGGCAAGAATGTTATGCTATCAATATTATTATAAGCGCAATACAAAAAACGTAATGAGTTAGGTAAAGT
>CAISWS010000294.1 GCA_903889265.1 uncultured Bacteroidota bacterium | reverse complement strand
GCGATTATGCTCAGTAATTTTAGTTTCGGTAAAAATTATATCTGGAGATATGCAGGGTTGAGCAACAACAAAAACATGGGATGGCATGGCCCTTATGGTTTTGAAATAATTAATAACCCGTGCGTGGATAAAAGCCGCTACCGGGTAAAAGTATTGCAAAACGATTGGGCAGCAAGTGCCGGTGGGCTTATTATGCCGGATATGGCCCGTTGTATTGACCGCAACGGTAATTTTATCTGGTTTTTGCCCATGGACTATTATGAAAACGGAGCACAATCCGGCATGCCGTTTACATCCTCTCTGGCACTGGAAGACCTGCGCATTAGCCCAATTGGCACTGTAACTTTATTAAACGGAACTAAAGCCGAAGAAAGAGACCTGTATGGGAATATACTATGGAGCGCACCTGCACCGGTAGATTCCTTCGGGTTAAATAATCCGTTGCCATACAGTTATCACCACACTTTTAAGAGGCTGGTAAGCGGAAACTATATGGTGCTTGACAGGGGCCTATCAGGTATTTCCGTACCCATTCATAAAAAGCCGGTTGTTGTTTTCAATGCAGGCAAAACAAGCGATACGGCAAAAGTTGAGGTAGAGTATGAAATAGTAAAAGAGTTTGACAGGAATAACAACCAGGTATGGAGCTGGAGCTCAAAAAATTATTTTAGCACAAGTGAGTTGAGCATCCTTGCTAATGAGCGGCCCGATCCCATACTCAGAAACAAAAAGCCCGGCGGCCACATGAATGCGTTTGATGTAGATGAAAAAAACGGGTTTGTGTACATAGGTTTTAGAAATATGGACAGGGTAGTTAAGATTGAGAAGAAATCAGGGAAAGTAGTTTGTGCATGGGGCAAACTGGTAAACTATCATGGGCATAGCAATGGAGATGGTTTTTTCCATAAGCAACATGGGTTATCGCTTTTGCATGATGGTTCTGTTGCTGTTTATAACGATAATTCAAACGTGATGCAGAACGGCAATGGAAACGCTGTTTCAAGCATTGTGGTTTTTTCGCAACCCGCTGATGCAGTGGACAGCAGCCGTTTAACATGGGAGTTTGAGTGCCGGTTTGATAGCATCGGCACCGTAAGTTTAACCGGAGGATGCGTTACAGAACTTAATAATGGAAACCTGTTAGCCTGCATGGGTGATGTTAACCACATTTTTGAGGTAACACGCGCAAAGCAGGTTGTATGGGATGCGCAGATTGAAAGATACGACCCAAATGATCTTCTCTGGCATAAATTCCCGGTTGCAAATGCACATTATGCTTCGTCTCTTTATCCTTGCTATTTTACCATTCAAATCAGTGATGATACACTGAAAGGAGCTAAAAATTCGTTTATGCTAAAGATATTTAACGCCGGAACAGAAAACGATTCATACCTGGTAAGTATTAAATCTTTATCCGGTAATTATGCCAGGCAATTCTCTACTGAAACTGTGGCTGGAAAAAAATCCGCACATTTTGAAATATCGCCTGAGAGGCTAACAGCGGTAAACGATAAAATTGAGGTGAAAGTTCAATCAAAAACAAACCCTGGTTTTAAAAGGGCCTATACGCTTCAATATTTAAAATAAACCAGGTGTGCCCAACACAGGGATATACAACCTGTAATAACTAACTACCAGTCTTTTTTGCAGGATAATTAAACAATAATGAGGTCAGTATAGGCAGAAGAAAAATACTTACGGTAAGTATGGAGAAATAAAAGTCCACCTGATCACCTTGCATTATATCGCAGACAACAGTGTTTAAATCAACAGAACAGGCAAACTCCATACAGAGCCGGGCACCCAGTATACCAATTATTACAAACGCAATTGTGTCAAGAAAAGGGAATCGCTCCATTAACTTTACAAAATACCCCGCCACAATGCGCATGGTAACTATGCCTATAAAAACACCTGCATACACCAGGTAAATGTTGTGGGTATAAGCTACAGCCGCAAACACATTATCAATAGAAAATGTCATGTCCATCAGCTCCACCATAAGTACAGTACTCCAGAAATAACTGAGCCCCGCTATAGTGCTGTGGCGCCTCTTTCTTACAGTTTCCCCGTCCTTTTTCTTAAAAAGCTTTTCGTAGAAAAAAGTAAAAAAAAGGTAAAGCAGGTACGCGCCACCGGCCAGTTTCAGCCAGGTAATTTTTATAAGCCAGCTGGCAAAAAACAAGGCCAGGCCCCGGAAGATGTAGGCAAAAATGATACCTATACGCAACGCCCTTTTCCGCTGCCGCTTGGGAAGGTCAATAACAATAGTTGCCAGCACCGCGGCATTATCTATTGAAAGCAAACTCTCTATCAAAATCAGGTTGAGGATTACCAGCAAAGCTGTTTTTACGTCGGGTTCGGTAAAATGTGAAAAGAATTTTAAGATAAGGTCCAACGGAGATTGTTTATTCGCAACAAATTTACCGCATTTTTAACTTACTATTTTACAACTACAGTTATGTTGAAAGATTTTGAAGCCGTTATTTTTGATATGGATGGTGTACTAGTTGACTCTGAACCCTACTGGCGCCAGGTAGAAATCAGGGTTTTCGGCACCGTTGGCTTGAAGCTAACTGAAAAAGACTGTATGGAAACCACCGGCTACCGCTTTGATGAAGTAGTAAACCACTGGTGGCACGAACACCCCTGGGCCGGTAAAACCAAAGAGGAAATACACGACGAGGTGATTGATGGAATGGTGGATGCCATAACCAACCATGCTGATGCCATGAAAGGAGTGCATGAAGCGCTCGAATTTTTTAAAGGGAAGGGCTTACGCATTGCACTGGCTTCCTCTTCTGCTATGAAGCTTATAAAGGCCACCGTGGTAAGGCTCAAAATTGAAAGCTACTTTGAACTACTTGTTTCAGCCGAGCATGAGCTATTTGGCAAACCACATCCGGCAGTTTTTATACGTACCGCAGAAACCCTCGGCATTCGCCCCGAAAAATGTTTGGTAATTGAAGATTCGTTCTTCGGGCTGCTGGCTGCCAAATCAGCCAAAATGAAATGCATTGTGGTGCCTGACCCTGGCAATTTTGATAACCCCAAATTTGTAATTGCTGATTGGAAGCTTGAAAGCTTAACAGATATCTCTGCAATATTTTAAACCTAGTTTTCCAGGCGGTAATATGCAATCAAATCCTGGCTTTCAAAGGATGTAAAGCCTAATTCGCGCAGCATCGGTATAACCTGGCCGCGGTGAAACGTACCGTGGTTAACTACATGCGATAAGATTACCTCAACCGGTGTGGTATAAGCTGTGCCATTCAAGGTATTATAATCAGCGTTGCCATTCAGGTAAGCATGGTCTTTGGACGCAATAAAATTAACCATCGCGTGGGAGTCAGCGATAAACCCATCCAGCATTTCTTTGGTGCCACCGGTAAAACTCTGACTGGGCCAGCCAGTAATTGTTACACCCCTCAGGCGCATAAACCATATTTGCTGTGCATCCCATATATGCATAATGGTCTTTCTAAGGCTTGGGAAACTGCTTTTAATTTCGGTATCCAGAATGGCATCATCCAGATTAGCTAAAAATACTACAATCCTTTCGTTGGCCCAGGCATTATAT
>CAISWS010000293.1 GCA_903889265.1 uncultured Bacteroidota bacterium | reverse complement strand
CATGGTAACAAGTATGAGCAGGAAGAATATCACCCTGTAAAAAACACTCATTTCTTTATAGTGCATCATGTAAAGGATAGAACCACCGAGCAAAACAAAAAACTGAAGCACCGCGTAAATTTTAAAATGGATGTTGGTATCGGCATCGTATTTTACATAGGTGCTGCGGTCAACTTCTTTTACTTCAACAGGGCCGCCCATATAATCTGGCAGCCAGCCCGGTTTGGCGAATATCATTCTTAATTTATCGGCCCACTTCATGCTCCTGGCTTTCTGGTACATTTCAACAAAGTAGTGGGTGTTGGCCCAGGCAGCGTTCCAGCTTTTTAGCTGGGTGGTTACACCATAGGTAATTACATCGGCAGTATCTTCTTCCTGAAAGGTGCCAAACATCCGGTCCCATACCATAAATACACCGGCGTGGTTTCTGTCAATATATTTGGGGTTAACAGCATGGTGCACCCGGTGGTGCGATGGGGTGTTTATCCAAAACTCTATCCACGGATGTAATTTGCCAACGGCCTTGGTGTGTATCCAGAACTGGTATAGGGTATGCGTTACGGCTGCGGCGCCAAATATTACCGGATCGAAACCCATAAAAGGGATGGGCAGAAAAATAACAAACGCCAGGATACTGTGAAACCACGATTGGCGCAGCGCTACTGAAAGATTGTATTCTTCGCTTTGGTGATGGACTGAATGTGCCGCCCAAAAGATATTCATCTCATGTCCCCACCGGTGTGCCCAGTAAAAGAAAAAGTCGAAGGCGATTAAGCACAAAACAAACGACCACCAGGTAGCGGGTATTTTTATAAAAGCAAAGTTGTTATAGATAAAGGCGTATACACCCAATAAAAAAACTTTGAATACCAAACTCCATAATTGCTGCCCTAAACCAACTACCAGGTTGTTTACCGAATCGTTTAAACGGTACCAGTCTTTATTGTTTTTTGCGCTGTACCAGTATTCAATACCCATAGCAATAAAAAAGGCAGGTATGGCCAGTAGAATGTATGCTCCGTGCATTTGAGGGAATTTTTTTCTAAGGTAGAGCGTATGAATTAAATCGCCAACAATTCGGTTGAAAAAATTAGCGGAAATTCGCGAAGTGCGGTTCCGAAACTATGAAACGGGGATAACCAGGCATTAAACCTACAAAATAGAAGCAAACGAAATATGCGCGCCGCGAAGGTTCTTTAACCAGCTTTCGCGGTAGGGTACCTGCCATTTGGTGTTGAAGTCGCCTTTGGTTTGAAGCAGGTTATTAAAGACTATGGTATCGTCGTTAATTTCCCCCAGGTCCAGTTTCTTTTCAAAGTCTTCGCGGTGGCAGTTAATCACTTCGCCATTTTTTACGTAGGCCAGGTTCCAGCGGTCGAAAAAGTTGGTTTTGTATTCTAAACCTAATGATTTAATAAAGTGCACCGAGGAGTCAATGGAGCAGCCGCTTACACCCACCTGGTTTTCATCGGCCATTAAAACGATAAACATGTCGTAAAACAATTTTCCATCGCCTGCTACCTCAACTTTATGCGCATTCCAACCACCCAGAAATTGCTTTATCTTTTGGTTAATAACCGCAGCTTCGCTGGCTGAGAATTTTCTGCTGCTTTGGTATATCCATACCCTGGAAGTGTCAGGCAAATTATTTTCGAAATGGGGGCCCATGGTAAATAGTTTAGTGACGTTAAAATTCAGAGTTCAATAGCGATGTAACCAAAGCAAAACTGCCTTTTCGCATATTTATTGTAAACTAAAGTTAAGAATAAAATGGGTGAAGGGTAAATTGGCCTGGCTATATTATGCACAATGGTTAAAAAAGCAAATCCCGCAGTGCTTTAATACTGGCGGGATTTGCTAAAAGGCACATTCCTTGTTTTTAGTACTAAATAATTAATAGTTAGCGCTTTATGTGACTTGGATTACTGAGTAACTTCAGCATAACTCTCAATTGGAGGGCAGGTGCAAATCAGGTTTCTGTCGCCATGAGAATTGTTGACCCTGCCCACACTTGGCCAGAATTTATTGTCGCTTACAAAAGGCAGCGGGAATGCCGCTTCCTCGCGGGTATATGGGTGATTCCATTCAGATGCAGTAATAACACCAACTGTATGCGGTGCATTTTTGAGTGGGTTATCCGTAGCGTCTATCTCCTTCCTCTCAATGGCCTCCATTTCTTTTTTGATAGCAATAAGGGCATCGCAGAAACGATCTAACTCTGCTTTGTCCTCGCTTTCTGTAGGTTCAATCATCAGTGTATCAGCCACAGGGAATGAAACCGTTGGAGCATGGAACCCATAGTCCATTAAACGCTTGGCCACGTCACCGACCTCAATACCAACCGTGTGTTTAAAGGCGCGGAAATCAAGTATTAACTCATGCGCCACGCGGCCATGTTCTTTGCCAACATATAAAACCTGGTAGTATTCTTCCAAACGGGCTTTCATGTAATTGGCGTTCAGTATGGCGTGTTTTGTGGCCGATACAACGCCTTCGGCACCCAGCATACGTATGTATCCGTACGATATAAGCAGTATGCTTGCACTGCCAAATGGTGCAGCGCTAACACCGTAAATAGGTTTTTCGCCACCGGTTTTTACCACAGCATTGCCCGGCAGATAAGGTGCCAGGTGCTTAGCCACACAAATTGGTCCCATGCCGGGGCCACCGCCACCGTGAGGAATAGCAAATGTTTTGTGCAGGTTAATGTGGTTTACATCGGCACCAATAATGGCTGGTGAGGTTAAGCCCACCTGTGCATTTAAGTTAGCGCCATCCATATATACCTGTCCGCCGTTGGCGTGTATCAAAGCGCAGATATCTTTTATCTTGCTTTCAAACACCCCGTGGGTTGATGGGTAGGTAACCATAAAGCAGCACAGCTTTTCTTTATGCTCTTCCACCTTAGCCAATAAATCATCAAAGTTGATATTTCCGTGTGCATCGGTAGCAACAACTACCACCTTCAAACCAGCCATTACAGCGCTGGCAGGGTTAGTGCCGTGGGCTGAGGCCGGTATCAGGGCCACATCGCGGTGGCCTTGTCCCAGGTCGCGCTGGTAGGCGCGGATAACCAGTAAGCCGGCATATTCGCCTTGTGCGCCCGAGTTAGGTTGTAATGAGGTAGCATCAAAGCCTGTAATTTCAGAAAGATAGTTTTCGAGGGCAGTGATGATTTCAAGGTAGCCTGCTACCTGCGCTTTAGGGGCAAACGGGTGGATGTTTCCAAACTCTGCCCAGCTGATAGGCTCAAGCTCCGCAGCTGCATTCAGTTTCATGGTGCATGAACCAAGGGCAATCATGGATTTGGTGAGTGAAAGGTCTTTGTTCTCCAAACTCTTGATGTAACGCATTAACTGGCTTTCGCTGCGGTGGCTGTTAAACACCGGATGCGTCATAAATGACGAAGAGCGGATGAGGTTAGCTGGCAATTGGAGCGGCTCCTCGTTATAACGATAGATATCGAAAGTAGCATCTTCATTACCCTGAGATTTTGCAAATACACCTACTACATCCAGAATATCTTCCGGTTGAGTGGTTTCGTCTAGCGAAATATAAATACCGGTTTCATCGTAGTAGAAATTGATTTCTTTACCGATAGCAATTTGCTTAATAAAGTCTACCAGTTGGGGTTTATCGGTAAGTTCAATATGCAGGGTATCGAAAAAGTGTTGGTTGCTTACTTTAAAGCCCAAACGGTGTAATTCGCGGTTTAAAATATGGGCCAGTGTGTGTATTCGCAAGGCAATATTTTTAACTCCTTCGGGCCCGTGGTAAACGCCATACATACCGGCCATAATAGCTAATAAAGCCTGTGCAGTGCAAATGTTTGAAGTAGCCTTTTCGCGGCGGATATGCTGCTCGCGTGTTTGCAGCGCCATGCGCAACGCAGGGCGGCCCTGCGAGTCGATAGATACCCCGATAATTCTACCGGGTAAAATTCGCTTGTAATCGTCTTTGGTTGCAAAGAAAGCGGCATGTGGGCCACCAAAACCCATGGGAACGCCAAAACGTTGCGAGTTGCCTACCACACAATCAGCACCGAACTCTCCCGGAGGGGTTAGCAGTGTTAAAGCCAGTAAGTCTGATGCTACGCATACATAGCACTCTAAAGAATGGGCGTTATCAATAAACTCTTTGTAATCGTGTACACTTCCGTCTTTGGCGGGGTATTGCAACAGGGCGCCGAAAAAGTCTTTATCCAACTTAACGGTATTGTGATTGCCCACTATTACTTCTATTCCTAAAAACTCGGCGCGGCTTTTAATAACCTCAATGGTTTGAGGAAAGCACAGCGACGAAACAAAGAACTTATTATGCAGGGCATCTTTTTTGTTTTTTAATCCCCAAAACATGTGCATGGCTTCAGCGGCTGCGGTGCCTTCATCCAGTAAAGATGCATTGGCTACCGGCATACCTGTAAGGTCGCTCACCATGGTTTGAAAATTCAGCAGGGCTTCCAGACGGCCTTGTGCAATTTCAGCCTGGTAAGGAGTGTATTGGGTATACCATCCCGGGTTTTCCAGAATGTTGCGGCGGGTAGCGGCAGGCACCACGGTATTATAGTAACCCATGCCTATATAGCTGCGGAAAACCTTATTGTTAGCGGCTTTCTTCTTCAGTTCTTTTAAGTAGTTGTATTCGCTTTGGGCCTCGGGCAGGTTTAGCTTTCCCTGGCGGCGGATATTGGCCGGAATGGTTTGGTCTATCAGTTCATCCAGGCTTTTTACGCCTATGATGCTCAGCATTTCATTTACTTGTTCGGCATTGGGGCCAATGTGGCGGTTTACAAAGTGGTCGGTAGAACGGAGATTTATCATGTTACGCGCGTGTTTTTAAGAAGGCGCAAAAATAACAAACCTGCGCATTTAAAGTTGTGAGCCTGGATAGGTTTTGGGAGGTTTTTTCAACCAGTAATGCACAAAAGCGGATTTTAGATTCAAGATGTTGGAATCAAGACTGAAATGCCAGTATTCTCTTTCTTCTTAAATCTTGCTTCTTGGTTCTGTTTAATTAAATCAATCTTACAAACAAACTAATACAAACACTTGCCGCCACATACAGCCACGGCAACCAGCTAGGCACGCCAAACAGATTGGAGTGTTCGGGATAGTAAAAGAACCCACCAACATGCACCAGGAATATTTCGAAAAGCGTTCCCCCAATGGCGTTTGCAACTGCCAGCCCTGCGCCGGTTGAGGTGCGGTCCATAAACCACCACACTAAAAGGGTTGATATGGCTAGCCAAACATCTTCCCAACTTCCGGTGCCGGTGTGTAAAAAGCCGGTCATGGCATAGAGGAGTACAAACAGAAACGGTGCGAAGAAAGATACCAATTTATTGCCTTCCATGCGTGGGTGGTAATAGGTTTGGGCCAGTTTATGCGATACTGCCATTAGCATTACCGCAGAGCCAAACAGAAAGGGCACCCAAACTGGCATTTTAACTGGCAGCAAGGGTAAAAAGGGAAAAGGGCCGGGTGCCGGGTAACCATCTGTATGGGTAATTACATGCACAAAATCGCCGGTGGTGCCGGCAATGGCGCCCACTATAAAACTGAGCAAAAGAAATTTTACCCACCAAACTGCGTTTAATGGCTTCCGGGCCGTGTTAGGGTTATTCATAGCGTGAATCTATGATTTTTGACAGAAGGTAAGGTAATTGTGCTTTGCCTGTAACCGATTTGAAGGCCTTAACTTTGTAAGGCTGTTAAATCTTCTCAACTTGATTTGGCAGTCTTAAACAATTAGGTGCAGAAGTGTTTAACATTTATATATTCGTTTCGTGAAAAAATACAAAATCATACCGATATTATTGCTTGCCATTATGATGCAGGTATTTGGGCAGCGTAAGGATGTGCGGGTAATTCAGTTTTCGGGCTATGTGCTTACTGCCGATAGTTTGATGGGCGTACCCTTTGCGCACGTAACCATCATGAACCGGGGCAGGCTTGCAACTGCCGGGCCGGATGGTTATTTCTCGTTTGCTGCAGTTGAAGGCGACACTTTGTATTTTACCTGTGTGGGTTATAAGCCTTCGGTTTATATATTACCTACCAAGCTGGAAACGGATAAGTTTTCAATTATCCAGCTGATGACCCGGTCGAATGTTTACCTGGCGCCTACATACATTTTCCCATGGCGAAGAGAAGACTTTCATGAAGTGTTCTTAGAAACACACCCACCTGAAACGGATTTGGATAGAGCTAAGAAGAACCTTGACCGCGAGCGCTTGGCAGCAGCTGGCGCCAAACTTGAACCAGATGGTCAGGAGGCAGCACAGCAATCGTTACGTGCGAGGTCGGCTCAAACTTATTACTATGGGCAGGTGGCACCGCAAAATATCTTTAACCCGCTTGCCTGGGCACAATTTATTCAGGCCTGGAAAAACGGTGACTTTAAGAAGAAAGATAAAGACTTAACCCCGGCACCTCCGTCAGACCCAACGTCAAACCCACAATACTAGTTATACCGGGGCTTGCTTCGGAATATGACGCTGATTTATACAATTGGTTGCAATTAGGTATTTTAAGCCCATGAAACTCGCAGGCCGGTTGCTCTTATTTGTAGTATTCTTCTCGGTAAGCGGGCACGCTCAATCTGGCTTCAGGTTAACAGGTAAGTTACTTGCCGAAGATTTCAACCCTTTATGTAATGCCGGTGTATACCTGGCTAAATTCTCTACAGGAACTTTTACCGATTCGGTGGGTGAGTTTAGTTTAAACCTTAAACCCGGCTGGAACGAGATTTCTTTTTCTTACATTGGTTACCGCCCTGTTACAGTCAGTCTTTTTATGACCAGGGATACGGCTATAGAAGTACAAATGAAAGCCGACCTGCAAATGACAGCGGTTGTGGTGTTAGATAAAGCCAAATTACGTTCGGCGGACCATGACGAGAGTGGGACCATTACTTTGCGAAAAGAAAACTTTTTGGCTGTGCCTGCTTTGTTGGGCGAGAATGACCCTATGAGGGCTGTGCAGATGCAGCCCGGAGTTCAATCGGGTAACGAGGGTGCAACGGGCATTTTTGTACGCGGAGGCAGCCCTGACCAAAACCTGATTCTTATAGATGGCATTCCGGTTTTTAACCCCTCGCATATTTATGGTTTTGTGTCGGTATTTAATGGGGATGCTATTGACAAGCTGGATGTTTATAAGGATACCTATCCGGCCAGGTATGGCAGCCGTTTAGGTTCGGTAATGGATGTGGAGGTTGACCCGGGAAACGCCAACCGTATACAAGGGTCGGCGTCTATTGGTATAATCACCTCGCGGGTGCATATTGAAGGCCCTTTGGATAAGAAACATGCCACTACTTTTGCAGTTTCGGTAAGGGGATGTTATGTGGGTTTATTTACCGGAACTATCTCTGAGCATCAGTATAAAGCAGCCGGTTATAATGGAGACATAGGATATTATTTTGATGACATCAATATTAAAATAGCCCACCAGTTTGGTGCTAAAGACCGGATTGAACTGAGTTATTTTTCGAATAATGATTATTATAAGTTTACCAGGCAAACCAGTTCCAGTAGCACTATAACAACGGATGTGATTAAGGAAAGTGACCTGACCTCACAGACACTTACCTGGGCCAATTATGTTTCATCGTTAAGATGGACACATACTTTTAATGAACGCTGGTCTTTAAAAACCACGCTGGCATTTACGGACTACAATACAGTTTCAAATACACAAAGTAATTACGAGGAGAACTATATTACTTATAAGGAGGATTACAGGAATTTTTACGGCACTTCGCTGTTATCGTATATTGAGCAGCTGACTTTAAAAAGTGATGCAGAATATACACCAGGCGGTATGCAAACTTTTAGAATGGGCGCTGAAGTTACCGGGATGAATTTTGAAACGGGTAAAGGGAATCTAACCTCGTTATACGGTGTAAACACTTTTTCTTCCAGGCAAAGCCCATCTGATGATAAATTTGTTCAATCTATTCAATCGGTTGCTTATTTTGAAGATAATATCCGGCCCTCAGATAAGTGGCTGTTTAATTGCGGTTTTCATACTAACACCTACACGGTGCCTGGCAAAACTTTTGTTACTTATCTGCCACGTGCAAATGTGGCCTTTAGCCCGGTTAAGAACTTTACCATGCGCGCTTCGGTTTCAGGGGTTTCGCAAAACCTGCATTTGCTTACTACCTCATCAACCGATATACTGAGCGATAATTATGTGCCAGCAATTGCCTCTGCTCCACCGGAAACAGGATGGAATTATTCGGGTGGGGTAATTCAGAAATTGCCCTTAAATTTTGAGTGGAGTATTGATGGTTTTTACCGGAGCATGACCAACATGATTGATTACAAAGGCGGTGCAGATTATTCTTTCCTGAATTCATCGTGGGACCAGCAAATTGTAACTGGCGGTAAAGGAAAAGCCTATGGAATGGAAGCATACGTAGCCCGGAATTTCGGACGATTGACGGGTTCAATTGCCTATACACTGGCCTGGAGCGACAGAAAGTTTACAGATTTAAATAACGGGGATTGGTACCCTTATAAATACGACCGCAGGCATGATATAGCCGCGCAGTTAAACTTTTTAGTAAACAAGCACATTGAACTGGGCACGGTTTGGGTTTATGGAAGCGGCAATATGGTAACTTTACCCGTGCAGTATTATAATTCGTGGAATGCAGTGGCGGGTTACAACGGTGCAGTACAAAGAGGTTTCCCTAATCCGCAGCAAGGAGAGGAATTACCCGTTTACTCAGGTAAAAATGGCTACCGCCTTCCTTCGTACCAGCACCTTGACCTTTCGTTTATTTACAAAATGAAGGTTAAAAAGCTTGAGCATTTATTTAATGTAAGCATCTATAATGTGTACGATCACTTTAATGTATTTGCAGTATATACCTCGGAGGGGATAACCTCCAATGGCAATGCTATAAATAGCTATAAACAATTAGGGCTTTTTCCGATACTGCCTTCTTTTTCTTACACCATAAAATTTGGGGTATGAGAACGAAAGAGCTTGCTTTTGCAGTTTTTATGTTGTTGCTCATCTCATCCTGCGAGAAGGATTTTAATATTAATACCGGTAATGCAGGTAATCAAATGGCAGTTAACAGCCTTTTTAGTGACGGTATGCCGGTGGTTGTTTTCCTTACCAAGCCCTATGGGCTGAATGCCTCAACAAGCAATATTACGGCTATAACTGATGCCAGGATGGAGTTGTACGAGGATAGCGTATTTAAAGAAGTAATGCATTATGTTCCGTCCGATACGCAGAATGCATTTGGGTCTTATGTATCGAACCTGTTGCCGCAAACCTGGAAAACCTATAGTAGAACAGTTACTGACCCGCTTTATCAAACGGCAAATGCGGCTGATCAGGTGCCGGTGCCTGCGGAACTTATCAGTTCATCGCTACAACAGTATATTGATACGGGCGCCAACGGGTTGGGCCTTATGACGATGGTGTTTAAAGATAACCCTTCGGTTCAGAATTATTATCGGATTAATGTCTGGATAAACGGTAACCGGAGGTCAGTTAACCAGCAGGGTGACACTTTTTATACTTTTCAAAATTATGCCATGTATACCACCCCCGTCAGCTCCGTTAATGACCTGGTACGCGATGGTGACTTTTTTTTGTTCAGCGACAGGGGATTTAATGGACAGGAGAAGACTTTACAGATATCCTTCAACACGATTAATCCAGCTGATTTTTCGAACCTGACACTTTATGTAGAGCTACACACAGTTTCACCCGCACACTACCAGTATTTTCAAACGCTGGATTTATACCGGACCACAAGCGGCTCTGCTGAGCCTGTTTTTATTTACAGCAATGTAAATGGTGGTTACGGTGATTTTGTGGCGGAGCATATACAGCCAATACCGTTTGTTATTAAGTAGTTTTTGAGGTGTTGATGTGCGAAGGTGTTAATGTGTTCAAGTGTTCAGGTGGTGGGGAAGTTATCAACTTTGCGGGCGGTAAAACTTTTATTGCCTTTTATCCCCCTAACCCAACTGTGGTTTTACCTTTAGTTTATTAAACGCTTATAATGCCTTTAAACATTAGGTTTCTATTCTTTATTTTTTTTCCGGCTTTAATATTAACCTCCTGTAATGGATGTAATCAAAAAACAGCAGAGAAGCTTAATTTTTTCAGATATAACCAGGCATCGGGGCTAGCATCACTTGATCCGGCATTTGCGAAAGACCAGTCTGGTATCTGGGTTTGCAATCAACTCTATAGTTCGCTGGTACAGCTGGATAACCAGCTGAACATAAAACCCTGCATTGCTAAAAGCTGGGAAATTTCGAACGATGGATTGACCTATACATTTCACTTGCGTAACGATGTTAAGTTTCATGATAATGTATGTTTTGAATCAGGAAAGGGGAGGATGGTAAATGCAGATGATGTGGTATTCAGTTTTAGCAGAATTATCGATCCTAAAACAGCCTCGCCGGGTGCCTGGATATTTAATAAGGGAGTGGATTCAGTAGCTCCATTTACAGCTTTAAATGATTCAACCTTTCAGCTAAAACTGCAACGCCCGTTCAGGCCTATGCTGGGTATTTTGACCATGCAGTATTGCTCGGTAATTCCGCAGGAGGCGATTAAAAGATATGGGGCTGATTTCAGGGCACATGCGGTAGGCACCGGGCCTTTTATGTTGAAAAACTGGAAAGAGGGAACTGCCCTTATATTGGTAAGGAACCCCGATTATTTTGAACGCGATAGCAGCGGTCAACAACTTCCTTACCTGGATGGCATAAAAGTTACGTTTATTGATAATAAGAAGACTGAGTTTCTTTCCTTTAAGCAAAAGCAGATAGATTTTATTTCAGGCCTGGATGGCAGTTATATTGATGAGGTATTGGATGAGAACGGTAATCTGAAAGCCGAACTGAAAGACAAATTTAACCTGCTTAAAACGCCTTACCTCAACACTGAGTATTTTGGTTTTTTGATGAAGGGCGATGAAAAGAACAATCCGTTACTCAACAAAAAAATACGACAGGCAATTAATTACGGGTTCGACAGAAGGGAGATGATTAAATACCTGCGCAAAGGTGTTGGCAGGCCCGCTGAAAGTGGCTTTACCCCTTATGGGCTTCCTTCCTTTGACGCTGAAAATGTAAAGGGATATGGCTATGATATTACAAAAGCCCGGCAGCTTTTGAAAGAGGCAGGGTATGAAAACGGAAGAGGCTTACCGGAAATAAAACTTTATACCAACGAAACCTATAAGGAATTTGCCCTTTACCTGGGTAAACAACTGGAGCAACTTGGCCTGAATGTAAAAATAGAAATCGATAACCCCTCGATATTACGCGAGTGGATGACGCAGGGCAAAGTCAATTTCTTCAGAGGAAGCTGGCTGGCTGATTATCCGGACGCTGAAAACTATTTTGCTGTTTTTTATAGTAAAAACAGTGCGCCCCCCAACTATACCAAATTTAATAATGCCGATTACGACCGGTTATACGAAAAGGCTTTAGCGGAAAATGACGATACAAAACGTTATGAAATATACCACCAGATGGAGCGGATAATAATTGATGAAGCTCCGGTTGTGCCCTTGTTTTATGACGAGGTATTGAGGTTCTCGCAAAAGAATATTGAGGGCCTGCAGCCGAATGCGCTGAATTTATTGGATTTGAAGAGGGTGAAAATTAACCGGTAATGTTCAGGAAGGGCTTGCTACAGATTTTTTATTATTATACAGTTCTTGCTGTTACTGCCGTGTTTTTCCTTTTTGTTTCCACCTTCAGCAATTTGTTTGACGGCCAAACCTCATGGCGCTCGCCGTGGTACGATGAAAACAATAAAGCGGAAGGAATACTTTGGGGTGGTTTACTGCTTTACCAACTGGCTGCTCTTTTTGCAATTATAGTTTTTAAAAGAAAACATGCGAAAGTAAGTCTGTGGGCATTTGCTCTTTTGTCATTTCTGTTTTTTATGCTTTTTATTGCCCCATCCTTGTTTTTGTTTATAGCGGAGTTAAGCCTGATGAGCAATACCTGATGGGGGTTAAAATTTGAATTTTTATTTAGCTGGAATTTATTTATACTTGTAACATGTTAAAGGCAATCCAAACTTTAGTGGTCACCGTCAGCTGTAAATGCAGAGGGTAAAGCTATTGTTTCAAAAGAATAAAAAGCCCTCTGTGTAAAAGCAGGGGGCTTTGTTTTTAAAAAATGCCGATGGTCAAAAAAATTATATTCGCGATGAGTTTGCATTTTGTCTAAATACTACATACTAAATACTACTATGGAACTACCCAAAATATACGACCCGATAGCGATTGAAGACAAATGGTATGCCTACTGGCTGAAGCATGACCTGTTCCACTCGGAGCCCGATGAACGTGAGCCGTTTACCATTGTTATACCTCCGCCCAATGTAACAGGCGTGTTGCACATGGGCCATATGCTTAACAATACCATACAGGATATTTTAATCCGCAAGGCAAGGATGGAAGGAAAGAATGCCTGCTGGGTACCAGGAACTGACCATGCCTCTATTGCCACCGAAGCCAAAGTGGTTCATATGCTTCGCGAACGCGGTATAAAGAAAAGCGACCTGAGCCGCGAGGAGTTTTTGAAATATGCCTGGGAGTGGAAAGAAAAATATGGCGGTATTATCCTGGAGCAGCTTAAAAAGCTGGGCGCAAGTTGTGATTGGAAACGCACACGCTTTACCATGGAAGAGAAGCTGAGCGATGCGGTTATCCATGTGTTTGTAGATATGTACCAAAAAGGCCTGATTTACCGGGGGCTGCGCATCATAAACTGGGACCCCTCGGCTAAAACCACGCTGAGCAATGAAGAAGTGATTTACAGCGAGGAAAAGAGCAACCTTTATTTTGTAAAGTATATGATTAAAGGCACTGATGAGTTTTTGGCAGTGGCTACCGTGCGTCCTGAAACCATTATGGGGGACGTGGCAGTTTGCGTAAACCCTAATGATGAGCGTTACAAACATTTAATAGGTAAAACAGTAATTGTGCCGCTGGTTAACAGGGAAGTGCCGGTTATTGCAGATGAGTATGTGGATATTGAATTCGGAACAGGTGCACTTAAAATAACCCCTGCACACGATGTAAATGACTATGAGATTGGGAAAAAACACAACCTGCCGGTTATTGACTGTTTTAATGAGGATGGAACTATTGCAGAGGCTGCCGGTGTGTTTATTGGCTTAGACCGCTTTAAGGCACGCAAACTGGCTTCGGACCAACTGGAGGCTGATGGGCTGCTGATAAAGAAGGAAGACTACATGAACAAAGTGGGCCGCAGCGAGCGGACCAATGCTATTGTAGAGCCCCGCTTATCGTTGCAGTGGTTTGTGGATATGAAGCAGTTTTTTGAGCGCAACCCCGGTGTGCTGAATGATGTAATGAGTGATGAGATTCAGTTCTATCCTCCTAAATACAAAAATGCCTATAAGCACTGGATAGATAATGTGCGTGATTGGTGTATAAGCCGCCAGTTGTGGTGGGGGCAAAGAATACCTGCGTGGTATGACGAGCAGGGTAATCTGGCCGGGGTTGCAAAAACGTTGGAGGAACTGTTAGCTAATGATCCAAAACTTGCAGGCAAGGTGCTAAAGCAGGATGAAGATGTGCTGGATACCTGGTTCTCTTCGTGGTTATGGCCTATTTCGGTTTTTGATGGATTTGAGGACCCGAATAATAAGGACATAAATTATTACTACCCTACCAACGACCTGGTTACCGCCCCTGAAATTATGTTTTTCTGGGTAATGCGGATGATTATGGCTGGGTATGAATGGAGGGGAGGGAAGCCGTTTAAAAACGTGTACTACACCGGCATAGTGCGGGATAAGCAACGCAGAAAGATGAGCAAATCGTTGGGTAACTCGCCTGAGCCGCTGGAGTTGATAGAGAAATATGGTGCAGACGGGGTGCGCTTAGGTATGTTGCTATGCTCGCCTGCGGGAAACGATATTTTGTTTGATGAAAAGCTATGTGAGCAGGGGCGTAACTTCAGCAACAAGCTCTGGAATGCTGTGCGTTTGATAAAGGGTTGGGAAATTACTGCAGGTGAGAATGCGGATAATAAACCCATTATAGAATGGTTGGAAAGCAAACTGAATAAAACCCTGATTGAACTGGATGCCTCGTTTAAAAGCTTCAGGCTGAGCGAGGCTTTAATGACAGTTTATAAACTGATTTGGGATGACTTCTGTTCATGGTACCTGGAGTTGATAAAACCTGATTATCAGAAGCCCATTGACCAATATACCTACGACAAAACCATAGCTTTATTTGAAAAGCTTTTGCAGGCGCTGCATCCGTTTATGCCGTTTGTAACTGAGGAGATATGGCATTTGATTGGAGATAGAAAGGAAGGTGGTAGTATTAACTTGACTGCTTACCCTGCTATTGGTAAGGTAAATGAAGAGCTGATAAGCCAGGCAGAGCTTGCCTTTGATGTTATCATTAACATCCGCGATTTAAGGGCAAAGGCTAACAAGAAGAATACGGAAACTGTGGATGTGTTTTACTTTGATAATGGAGCGCTTTCGTTTGCTTTGTTTAATAATAAGATTATTAAGTTGGCCCGCTTGGGTAAGTTTGAAAAAACCACTGAAGAGTTACAAGGCATGAAAGCCTTTTTGATTAAGGACCAGAAGTTTTTTGTTGCAACTGGTGAGGTAGCTAATGAAGCAGACGAGCAAAAAAAGCTAAAAGAGGAGCTGGAATACACCAAAGGATTCCTGACCTCCGTTGAAAAAAAGCTTGCTAACGAAAAGTTTGTGAACTCTGCACCTGCAGCAGTGGTTGAAGCTGAAAAGCAAAAGAGAGAGGACGCGATAAGGAAAATTTCGTTGTTGGAGAAGTCAATCTTAGCGTAATTTTCACCGCAGTAAACCAAGTATTCGAGAAACTTTCGATGTTGCTTTAGTTTCCAAAATCGTTTGTCAGTGCGCCTTCTACGGAAACTGGGGGTGAAAAATAATTGAGGGGAAATTTTGTTTTGGTGATATAGAAATATATATTCGTTAACCCAAACTTAATACCCATCTATGATTGAAACATCTACCTATGCACGAAATGCAGTGCAGCGAAAGCAAATGCATTACTCACCAAACCTGCTCAGTACGCTGAACAATGCCATTGATAACTGTAAAATAGCCACCATTGAGTACGACTCGAGGGAAAAGGGTGTTTCGCTTCGCGAAGTGGAACCTATGGCGATTGTTTACAAAGAGCGGAAGCGCCACCTGGTAGCATGGTGCAGGTTAAGGGGGGATTACCGGTCGTTTAGGTTAGACAGGTTGAATTGCATAAAACTGAAACAGGAAGAGTTTGCGCGCAAGCAGGATTTTAAAATAGAAGACTTCCAGGATGACTCGCATAGCAGTTATGATGAGGATTACGAAGAAGAAGATTAGGATATTTAAGACTTACAGACACTAACAAAGGAAAAAGGTTACCTGCTCAGGTAGCCTTTATTTTTTTGCGGCATGACTTCACCGTGACACGATAACCTGCATCCACCACAGAAACTAAACTGAGAGTCCTTTTGTCATAATACTGTAAAATCGATTGGCCTGATTACCAAATTCGTTTTTCAATGCTATATTTATCCGTCAATTACATGAAAAAGGCATTACCCGTTATACTGATTTTTATCGCTCTCACAAATATTGTTGGGTTCATGCCCCTGTATTTCGGGGCCCTTCAGGAGATAAAAAGTGAAGTAAAGCTTAAACTTTTTGATGAATCATCTTTCCCAAAATTGCTGGTGTCGGATATTGAATATAGTAATCCCGCAGTATTCAGTAAAACCGACGATCAGGAGTTTAATTTCAGAGGCAGAATGTATGACTACAAAACTGTAAAAAAGACCAAAGGCGGCTATATTTTCTATGCTTTAGAGGATAACAAAGAGTCAAATTTGATAGATTTTTTAAAGACAGCTTATGAACAATCCGGGCAAAGCGGTAGGAACGGCAAAACACCCTTTGGCAACTTGTTAAAGAGTTTTTCAAAAGATTTTGTTGGATGTTTTTCGCGGGAAATGGCGGCGCCCATATTAAGTAAATCGCATTTTTTTCTTCTATCAGCAAATGAGACCCGTACCGGTCATTGCCGGATGTTACAGAACCCGCCAGACGCGACCTGTTAATACCCTTCACCTTTTATTTTCTTCTGTTTATTAAAATTAAAAAAGTAAGTATGAAAGCTATTTGCTTCATTGTTATATCTATTATTGTATTTGCAGATAACTGTATTGCGCAAACTCAATCTCTGGCCAATCATTTGTGTAGCCAACCTGAACAGCGGGAAAAACTGATTAAAGAACATCCCGAAATTATCCAGTTAGAGCAACAGTATGAGGAGTACACCCGTAACTGGATAGCCACACATAAACAAGGGGGCAATGAAAAATCTGTCACCGGCCGGATTATTATTCCAGTTGTATTTCACGTTATCAACCAGGGCGGACCGGAGAATATTTCAGATGCTCAGATAATTGACGAGGTCCGCATCATGAACCAGGATTATAACAAGCAGAATGCCGATACTTCTGAAGCTGTAGGCAATTTTCCGTATATAATTGCGAATATGGGCGTTGAGTGGCGGCTGGCTACCCTTGATCCTTATGGTAATTGTACCAATGGCATTGACCGTATAACTTCTGATCAGACTTTTGTTGGCGATGATTATTCGAAACTTAACTCCTGGCCGCGCGAAAACTATGTAAATGTTTGGCTGGTAAAATCAATGGCCAATGGGGCGGCGGGATATGCCTATTATCCTTTTGACGTGCAGACTATTTATAATGAGCCAGCTATGGACGGGGTAATCATTTTAAGTAATTATATAGGTAGCATTGGTACCAGCAGCACCTTTACTTCACGTGCTTTAACGCACGAAATCGGGCATTGCTTTAACCTTGAACATTGCTGGGGAAATACGAACAACCCGGAAGTGTCTTGCGGAGATGATGGTGTTGATGACACACCTGTCACTATGGGATGGGAGCACTGCCCCAGCCCACCAAGTGCTGCCGAGATTTGCACGCCGGGGGTAGTTGAAAACTACCAGAACTATATGGAATACTCCTACTGCTCTGTTATGTTTACTGAAGGCCAGAAAGCAAGATGGCTGGCTGCAGCTAACTCTACCATTGCAGGCCGCAGTAACTTATGGACTGATTCTAACCTGATAGCTACAGGTACGTTTGATACAGTGCCATCACCTTGTGCGCCTGTGGCTCATTTTTCATCAAATTTAAGATATGCTTGTGTTGGCACTGAAGTAACTTTTTATAACACGTCCGGCAACGGCGCAATTACTTCTTCGTTATGGCATTTCCCTTCGGGCACTACCATTGGTTCCTCGGCAACATTGGTACCAGCTGGCGGAGATACTACTGCTAATCCTGTAGTTGCGTTCCATACCCCCGGGTGGCAGGTAATTACATTAACTGTGGCCAACAGCCTCGGAGGTTCCACGCTTACAGACTCACAGCTGGTTTTTGTAACGCCGGCCACTGCGCTTGTCAATGCCCCTTACTACGAGGGATTTGAAGACCCTAATGTGTTTAATGAAAACGTTTGGACATCGGTTAATTATGAAGCTAATAATACCTACGATAATAATATTACCTGGTTTAGGCAAACCAATGCTACTTCGCATACCGGAAATGGTTGTGTTGAGTTGAATAATTATAACGCACATGCCAATTATGATATAGACCAGATCGTTTCACCGGGAATAAATCTTACATACCTGCAGGCTGCAGATTTAACATTTTCATTTTATTATTCATTCGCAACCGCTAATGGATATGTTCAAAATGTTGCTGATTCTATTGTGGTGTATGCTTCATCTAATTGCGGTAATACATGGTTTCCGATATCGAACAATGAAAAACTAGGAAGTACAAGCCCTAACAGTGTAATTAATGCAGGTTATGTTCCATCTGCTTTTACACCAACTTCTTCATCCATTTACTGGAAAAAGGTGGTATGCGACATTCCACCATCTTATAAAACCACCAACACGCATTTTATGATTCAGGCATTTACAACTATACATGGTAATAACTTGTATATTGACGATATTAATATCGGAAATGCCCAGGTGCCTACTAACATTGAACATTTAAGTTCGGTAAGCAGTGCCGACCTTTATCCTAACCCTACTACAGGCGATGCTACATTAAACCTTCAACTGAATGAAGCAGGCCGGGTAATAATAAAAGTGTATGATTTTTCAGGCCAGAATGTTATGAACGCATTTGACGGCTGGTTAAACAGTGGAACGGATGCTGTTTCTATTCAGGGGGCGTCCCGGTTATCACAGGGGGTTTATATAGTGAATATTACAGCCGGGGAGTCTGTTATTCAAAAGAAACTGTTGGTTCAGTAATCTGTGCGATAATGCGAATGCAAGGCCCCGCAGCGATTGCTGAAAAGCTGGTGTATAAGTTCTGTCTTATAGCAAAAAGAGTAAGCATATTATATAAATAAACATGGGATGAAAAATATTTTAGTTTTTGTTTTAATTATCACATCAGGTTTGGGTTTTGTGAATAACGTATATCCACAAGTTTCCGGAACCTTAAATACGGCATTTGCAAATGGCGGCGAACTTGGTGATTCTTTATTAATTCCTCCCTTCAGGTATTCAGCGCTTGCACTTTCGCCGGGTAACGGCTTTGTGCTAAGCAATGCCAGGGGCGGTAGTGATACAATTCAGGTTGTAAGGTATACATCAGATGGTGCACGCGACACCACTTTTGGATCAGACTCAGCGGGGTATGTGAAGGTTGTTGCATCCGGATTTTCGGGTGTTGTTACCACATCATTGGTGCAAACTGACCAGAAGATTCTGATTGCGGGCCAGTACACCTTAACCGGTAAGGCATTTCTGTTGCGTTTAAATGCAAACGGGACAGTAGACAACACTTTCGGAACTAACGGCTGGTGCTTCTTTAACTTTTTTCCGCATTACGGAGAAAGTATCCATCAGATTGCCCTTCAAACCAATGGTAGCATAGTGGCGCTGGATGTAGAAAATTACCCCGGTTTTACGGATACATTTATGGTAGCCAGGGTAAAAAGCAACGGTACCTTTGATAATACCTTTGCCACCAATGGCAGCTACCAGGTTCCATTCTATAATTTTTTGGCTACCAGCCCGAGCGTATTTATGCTTGATGCAAATAATAACATTACCTGCGCGGCCTATTCAAACTATAATGCAGGCGATTATTTTTACCTTTTCAGGCTGACCCAGAACGGGGTTGCCGATGCAACTTATGGCAATGGCGGAAGCATTTTGATTGATTCCACAAACATTATTAACGGCGGAAGCGAACTGGGACTTAATTTTCAGAGCGACGGGAAGCTGATTACTGTACAGACCAAGCAAACCGGAGCGTTACTGTGGGCTGTATGCCGGTATAACGCCGATGGAAGCACAGATCAGAGTTTTGGCAACAATGGTTTGGTAAGCGTTCAGCCTAACTTGTTTCCTGTGCCGTATGCCGTTCAGAATATTGCTTCAACAGCAACAGGGCAGATTATTACAGCCGGCGTTGCTACTGTTGCAGGTGCCAACCGGCTTATAGTTAACAGCTTTAATGCGAATGGCAGCGTTGATGCTTCGTTTGGAAATAATCAGGGCAGTGAGCTGATGAACTGTTTTCAACTGGACGATATAGTTTACAATCTTCTTATTCAGCCCAACAATGATATACTCATTAACGGCTTGGTAAATGAATCCGATTACCAGCAATTTCAGGTCATAGAATTATTCGGGGCTACCGGTTCTACAAGCATTAAAGAGGCGAATAATAATGCCTGCATTTCAATTTACCCTAACCCTGCTGGAAATGAGATTAGCATCAAGCTGACAAAGGCGTCTTCAGGTACGATTAATGTGAAGAATATGGTTGGAAATGTAATCCTTTCACAAGTTGTAAATAATAATGATGTTCTAACGCTGGATATAGGCAAATTAGCCAGGGGCCCGTATGTAGTAACCTGGATGGATGGTGGGCTACCGGTTTCTGAACTTATAATTAAGCAATAACATTTTAAAGCTAATGAAGCTTAATATATAGCTGTATGAAACTGTCACTAATCATTTTAGGCTTGTTAGCTCAAAGCATATTGTACGCCTGCGGTGGCATTAGTCAACAGGTATATTCAGGGAAAATTGAGTATAGTATTGATTCGGCTAATCCGCTGGCTTGCGTTGTTACCATTACCATGGATTTTGATGTTAATGAATCGCTCAGAAACGATTCTATATGGGTTAACTGGGGTGATAATCAGGTGCAGATTGTGCGTGGGGTTAGTATAACCAAAGATACCGTTGCATCGGCAAATACCGGTGGTGTAGATATTTACACCCATGTGTACAGCGGCAGCCATACTTATGCAACTTTGCCTTCAGGTGGCTATTACTTTGTCTCATTTCAAAACGAATACCGCATTAACGGTGTCAGTAATATTGCTTCAGGCGATGGGATTAACCTTCCTTTTTACCTGGTGGCGCAGATAGGTATGGATACCAATTCATCCGGAGAATATAAGCCACTTGTTTTTCCTCCTCTTGCCATTGGGTTCACAAATTTTGAAACATATACCCAGGCTGGTTTGGTGCCGGATAATGAAAGCGGGGATAGCCTGGTTTACGTGTTTAACACCCCTCTTGAAACAGTTAATAACCCCGTTCCTGAATATCAGTTGCCTGACCAGTTTTGTATTGCCAACGGTTCGTCGGCAGATTCTTTTACAATGGATGCTGTAAACGGAAATGTAGTATGGAACAGCCCGTGTTTGCAGGGTATTTATTGCTTTGGAACGCTGTTGAGCAAATACAGAAATGGCAAATTAACAGGTGCCATCATGCGGGAGCAGAATATTTATGTACTGGCCTCGTATGTTAACAGCGTTCAAACTATAAAAGGTAGTACTACGCTTACCCTTTATCCAAATCCCGGACATCAGACCCTATCGGGAATTATTAATTCTGACATAAAGGAGGGGAGTGAAAAATGTGAGATTATTTCGCCTGACGGACGTGTGGTGTCAGACAATATTGTGGTAAAGAATGGCAGGTTTGAAACCGATATATCGCAATTATCCGATGGGGTTTATTTTCTCCATCTTCATGGCACAACTGATGCCACAACCCTGAAATTTATAAAGCAATAAAACCGGTGGGCTTTTAATACCTAATGATGAGAAATTACCTCCTTTTTTTATTGATCTTCGCCGCAATTAATGGGCAATGCAGTGTAACAGAAAGGGCTCAATCCGGATTAAAACCTGGCACCGGCACTAATGCTGATAGCAGCTTTAACCTGAGTTTTATGACCTGGAATGTGGAGATGCTGCCGCGTATGTTTTTCTTTTTGCATCACAAGCCTGTAATAAGGGCGCGGATAATTCCCCGGCACTTGCTGGAAGACAAACCTGATGTAATTGTATTTCAGGAAGCGTTTGACTTAAAGGCCGTAAGGATTTTAAAGAGAAAGATGAAGAAGGTTTATCCTTATGTTATTGGCCCCGCCAACCGTAAGGCGCTTGGCTTTAAGATTAACAGCGGTGTAATGATTATGAGTAAGCTTCCTATGCGCGAAATAGAAACCATCCGCTATAGCAATTGCGCCGGCGATGACTGCTTTGCCCGCAAAGGGGCCTTGCTGGTTGAAATGGAGGCCAATGGCAGAAAATTTCAGTTGTTGGGCACCCACATGCAAGCCGGAGGCACCAAAGAAATAAAGAGCAGTCAATACCAACAGGCAGGCGACCTGCTGCGCAGACATACCATTACAGGTGAGCCACAGGTAATTTGCGGCGATTTTAATACGTTTCAATCAGATACAAGCCTGTATCCGTTGATGATAAAGAATCTTGAAGCAGAGAATGGCCCCTTTACCGGTGCTTTAAAATATACATCAGATCATCTGGTAAATGATTTATGCGATGATTTGGGAAAGCCCAACTGCGAACGCGATGTGATTGATTATATTCTGTATCGCAGCAACGGTAACCCTTTTAAAAAAGTAATGCGGAGAGTTATTGAATACCTGCAGCCCTGGCATAAGAAGCACAAATACCTGTCAGACCATAATGCTGTATTAATGCAGGTTAAGTGGTAATTGAAATTACGTTCTGTTCAGTATCTGATAATTTAACCCGGTTTAATGAATAAAGAAATGAAGACTTTTTTTGCAACAACCTGCCTTTTGCTCATTGCCTGTTCAACATTTTCCCAGCCTGTTCTTTTTGCCCGAAATCCCGAGAAACCTAAGCTGGTTACAGGCCCTGTATTGGGCGAAGTAACTTCAACCACGGCGAATTTATGGATTGCCTATAAGGGTAATGGGCAGAGTATAATGACGTTGATTGACACCGTAGAAAAGTCTGTTTATTACCCACAGGGTTTTCGCTCCATTAACGGGCCGCATGATGTGGTGGCCATGTCGGTGGAATTTAAAGGGCTGAAACCAGAACATGTTTATAAAACCGTTTTTAGCAGTCCATTAATGCTGCACCCAAAGTGTATTTTCAGGACACCTGCTGATACCGCTGTAAAGGATTTTGATTTTTTATTTGGCTCATGTGCGTTTATGAACACCGATTTCTCGCGGTTTATGTTTCCTGGTGCCGCTTCGAACATATTTAATGTTATGAAGAAGCAAAGGAGCAGTTTTATGGTGTGGCTCGGAGATAATATTTATTACATTGGTAAGCAATGGACAAATTACGACCGCATGTTTAAACGGAACCTGGATGTGCGGCTTGGGTTTGTAGAGCTGCGTGAATTTCTGGCTGCTATGCCACAGTATGCTACCTGGGATGACCACGATTATGGATGGAACGATTCGGATAAAAGATTTCCGGTAAAAGATTCGTCGCTGGTAATTTTCAAAGGGTTCTGGCCCAATAAATATCCCGAAAAGCAAACCTTCCCTGGCAATTACTTTACTTTTAAATATTACGACACCGAATTTTTTATGGTTGATGACCGTTGGTACCGGGACCCGCCGGGTGATACCACAGGTGCGTTTCTGGGAAAAGAACAAGTGGCCTGGTTAAAAGAAAAGCTACTGGCAAGTAAAGCTACCTTCAAATTTATTGTTGTTGGCTCGCAGGTATTGGATGATTCATATTGGGGCGAGTCGTATGCCAAGTATCCAAAGGAGCGAAATGCCCTTTTTGATTACATAGCAAACAATAACATAAAGGGTGTTATCCTCCTAACCGGCGACCGCCATTATGCGGAGCTAAGTAAAATTGACTGGAAGGGCTATCCTATCTACGATTTCACTTCATCTCCGCTTACCAGCCCGGTTATTAATTATACTCGTATGAAGGGATACCATAACACCTATAATGTTGAGGGTACCAAACTTTACAAGCGGAATTTTGGTAAGGTATTGCTTTCGGGCCCGCCGGAGAACCGCGTTTGCAGGTTGGCGCTTTACGGCATAGGCGGAAAGCTTATATGGACACGTGATATTAAAAGTAGTGAACTTGAACGAAATGGGGCAACCGGCGCAAAAGGGAAATGAAATAAGTAATTGGTTTTAAATTAAGTTCAATGCTTTTATTGTTTCCCTGTTATTCTTTCAAAGATATAACTGATTTCATGGATGGAAGGGACAATTCAAGCCTTGTCCTTTCGCTTCTTGTTTTCACTCTCATTTTTGTTTATGTAACCCGGACTGCTAAAAAGAAAGATGAGGATCAATAGGCTGGCAGTTTGTTCTTTTCTTTTTGTACTTACGTTTTTTCAGGATTGAAATATTCCTGTTCAGCACGTTCTCCTTTTCAACTCAACAACGGGCCATTGAGATTTTTCATTAGTAAAGGCCAAACATCATGGT
>CAISWS010000292.1 GCA_903889265.1 uncultured Bacteroidota bacterium | reverse complement strand
TTGGGGTTACCGGGTTTCTTGCCTTTAGAAACAACCTGGCTTATGATAAAAACGCCGGATGGGTAGAACACACCCAAAAAGTGTTGGATGAATCTGAAAAAATATTCTCGCTGTCGCAAAGTATCGCTAACGGCGAACGGGGCTATATCATAACCGGCGACACAGAATTTCTGCAACCCTTTATAACTGCCCGCGAAAAGATTTTCTTGCAAATTGGTGTCCTCAAAAACCTTACAGCCGATAACCCGATTCAACAGGCGCGCATTGATTCGGTAAATTTTTATGCCCAAAAACGGATTGACGTAACATCCCGGATTATTGAAGCAGTTGACCAAAAAGACAACGTTGGAGCCGCCAAAATTGTATCAGGTAAAGAAGGTAAAAACCTGAGCTTAAAAATAAGGAGCATTGTTACCGAGATACAAAACGATGAAAACAGGTTACTTAAGCAACGTAAGCAGGCCAGCCAAAGCCGCATGGAAACAACCAACCGCTTTTTATATGGCCTGTTCGCCTGTATTTTGATGATGTTAACCTTGGCGTATTTAGGGTTTTGGCACAATCATGTAAGGCAAAAAAAATTAGAAGGAGAAGCGAGAAACGCCAACCAGTTTTTAAATACCATTCTTGAAAATATTCCGAATATGATATTTGTTAAGGACGCAAGGGACCTGAAGTTTGTGCGGTTTAACAGGGCGGGAGAAAAACTGCTGGGCCGCATGCGCGATGACCTGCTGGGTAAGAGCGATTTTGACTTTTTTCCGAAAGAACAGGCCGAAGCATTTATTAATAAAGACCGCGAAGTACTGATAAAAGGCGAGGTAGTAGATATTGCAGAAGAACCCATCACCACCAGCGATGGTGATAAATGGCTACACACAAAAAAAATAGCCATCATTGATGAAACAGGTAAGCCCAAATATTTGCTGGGAATTTCGGAAGACATTACTGCCTCCAGAAAACAGGTTGGCGAAATAAAACAATTGAACAACGAACTTGAACGAACCGTTAACCAGCTTATTTCGGCCAATAAAGAAATGGAAGCATTTACTTATTCCGTATCGCATGACCTTCGGGCACCGCTTCGTATCATTGATGGTTTTGGCGAAATCCTTTTAAAGGATTATAGCAGCGCTTTTGATGAAGATGGCAGAAATACCCTGGCCGTGATAATGAGTAACGCCAAGCACATGGGCCAGTTGATTGACGACCTGCTGAACCTATCGCGCCTTGGCCGGGCACAGCTGGTTGTTAAAAAAGTAGATATGCGCGAAGTTGTAGATGAGGTGCTGCAAGCCATGAGTATGATGGAGCCTCAGTTATTAAAGGCCGATATAAGGGTACAGGCCCTACGGCCCTGTGTTTGCGACATTAGCCTCATTCGCCAGGTATGGATAAACCTGATATCCAATGCTGTTAAATACTCCCGTAAAAAAGACCATCCGGTAATTGAAATTGGGTGGGATGATAAAGGTGGGGAAACCGTTTATTATGTGAAGGACAATGGGGTGGGATTTGAGATGAAGTACTACAAAAAGCTTTTCGGCGTATTTCAGCGACTGCATAAAATATCGGAATTTGAAGGCACCGGTGTTGGTTTAGCCCTGGTTCACCGCATTATTACCAAGCACAATGGGAAAATATGGGCAGAGGCGGTTGAGAATGAGGGAGCTTCATTCTATTTTACGCTTCCAGGCGGAGAAATAGAACGCTGATTTTTATGGTTTTTATGGTTTATTATGATCATTGTATTTAATCATAATTATCATAATAAGTCAGCGTTCTATCCGCATTTGTATATTTGCGGCATGAAGGCCACAGTACTGATTATAGACGACGAAGCTAAATTGCGCGGACTCCTTTCCCGCATTATTTCCTTAGAGGGTTTCCAGGTATTAGAAGCAGGTGATATTAAATCCGGGCTAAAAATGCTGGAGAAAACGGATGTGCAGGTGGTAATAAGTGATGTAAAGCTACCCGATGGAAATGGAGTAGACCTTACCCGCGAAATAAAATCGAAATACCCCTGTATAGAAATAATAGTGCTAACCGCCTTTGGCACCATAGCCGATGGGGTAACCGCCATTAAAAACGGGGCATTTGATTACCTGGTAAAGGGCGATGATAACGAGCGCATTATTCCGCTGCTGAACAAGGCTATTGAAAAGGCGCAGATGCAGTTCAGGATTTCGCAACTGGAGAAAAAAGTAGCCGATAAATATAGCTTCAGTAACATTTTGGGTAGTTCAAAAGCCATACAACAAGCCAAAGAACTGGCAGCCAAAGTTGCAAGCACCGATACAACAGTTTTGTTGTTGGGCGAAACCGGAACCGGCAAAGAAGTATTTGCCCAATCTATACACGAAGCCAGCCAGCGTAAGTACAAACCTTTTGTTGCGGTTAACTGTAGCGCGTTGGGTAAAGAAATACTGGAAAGTGAACTGTTTGGCCATAAAGCAGGGGCATTTACCGGTGCCATAAAAGACAAACGCGGTTTACTGGAAGAAGCCAACGAAGGCACTATCTTTTTAGATGAGATTGGCGAAATGAATATAGACCTGCAGGCCAAGTTGCTACGGGTGCTTGAAACCAGCGAGTTTTACCGGGTAGGCGATGCCAAAACAACCAAAGTAAACGTGCGCATAATTGCCGCCACCAACCGTAACCTGCGCGAAGAAAGTGAGCGTGGTCATTTCCGTCTCGATTTGTATTACCGCTTGTCGGTTTTTCAAATTCACCTGCCTTCATTAAACGAGCGTATAGAAGATATAGAAGCCATTGCTCCTTATTTTATCAGGGTGTTTGCTGAAAAAATGAATAAGGCCGTTCCGGCCATGAGCGCTGAGTTCCTGGGCGCCCTTAAAAAACACCACTGGAAGGGCAACACACGCGAGCTTAAAAATGTAATAGAACGCGCTGTAATCCTCTCTGACGGAGCCCTCAACCCTTCCTCCCTGCCATTTGACTTTGCTTCATCTGGCTCCTCTCCTTTTGTTTTTGATTTAGAGGAGGTAGAAAAAATGCACATTCAAAAAGTGCTGCAGCTTACCGGCGGCAACAAAACCGAAGCGGCTACCAAAATGAATATCGCCCTGGCTACGCTTTACAGGAAAATCAAGGATTACCAGTTGGAGTGAGGAGTTTGGTTTGCGGTTGGCACTTTTGGGCTATAGTGGCTTAAAGTGTGACGGAAATGCCAGAAGCGCCAATGCACTTTATAATTTTAATTTCACGTAACCGCATCGTAAGCGAAGCCCTTTAAGCCTAAAGCAACTTTTCTCAAAATGAGAAATCCACTATCATTTCTGTATGATAATGCGCCCGACGTCATCAGTATGTGACAACAGCCAAAGCTAATCAAATAACTGATAATCAGCATAATACATAGAGTTTACGGACAAAAGCACCAACTGGCATACATTTTCGATAAAGGCCCGCGAATCAAACCCAAACGTATGATACGTGAATCGGAAGTAAAGTATTGCATCAGTAACCAGGTTCCCGCCCTGGCTGTGGAGCTTTCTCACATAAAAGACAACAACGACGTTTATAAAGCCATTGACTGCCTTACGGGTTATACCAAAACCCTTATCCGCGAGGACCGCATGAGCGAGGTTAATGAATGTTTTAAAACCGCCTATGTGTTATTGCATGAAGGTAACCGCCTTATACAGCTGGCGGTTGAAAATACTTTCATCTATTCGGTAAGCTCTCTGCTTGAAATATCACTTGACGTAACTCAGCCAATAAGAACACTTTTTTTGAATAATTTTAGAGTAGAATACTGTAGGATAATCAATGCCCAACAATCATAAATCAACAATCATAAATCTATCCCTATGTTATTTACTATCGGATTATTCGTCACCGGGCTCGTATGCTTTGTGTTGCTTTATTTATCCATTTACTTTTTCGATAAAATTTAATTCACCCTGTCTGCAATCATTACTGCAGATATTAAAAGCAAGCCTTATGATAGCGCTATTCATTATCTCATTGTTGGTTTTCGGGTACCTGGTTTATGTATTGATTAAACCCGAAAAATTTTAATACACATATTAAGTAGTAACAAGCGGGTGGCGGGGACGCCAAACCGCGATTTAACTATAACACCATGAATGCAGAAATACTTGGAATAATCTTCATGTTTTTGGTTACCGTGGCTATCGGTATTCCCCTGGGCCGGTACATGGCACGGGTATATGCCGGTGAAAAAACCATACTTGATTTCTTAGCACCGATAGAGCGTTTTTTCTATCGCATCAGCGGCATTGACCCAACTAAAGAAATGAACTGGAAGGAAAGCATGCTGGCCATGCTTACCATTAACCTGGTTTGGTATGTTTTGTGTTTTATCCTGTTAGTTGTACAGCAATGGTTGCCCATGAACCCGGATAAAAACCCGAACATGTTGCCCGACCAGGCTTTTAATACCGCCATTTCGTTTTTAGTAAACTGCGACTTGCAACACTACAGCGGCGAATCGGCAGCAACTTACTTTACCCAGTTGGCAGTTATGATGTTCCTGATGTTTGTATCAGCCGGAACCGGCTTGGCTGCAGCAGCTATATTAATGAATGCACTAAAGTTAAGGACAACCACCCAGCTAGGTAACTTTTACGATTACTTCCTGAAATCATGCACCCGCGTATTATTACCGCTGTCGATAGTATTGGCGGTAGTACTGATGCTTAACGGTATGCCCATGACTTTCCATGGAAAAGATACTATAACAACATTGCAGGGCGATACCGTTCAGGTTTCGCGCGGGCCGGTGGCAGCTTTTGTGCCTATTAAACACATAGGAACCAACGGTGGCGGTTTTTATGGGGCCAACTCCACACATCCGCTGGAGAACCCCAGCTACCTCACCAACTTTATTTTAATGGTTTCGCAGTGTATACTGCCGTTTGCCATTGTGTTTGCACTGGGCTTTTATTTAAAGAAACACAAGTTTCCGTGGATGGTATTCGGTGTTATGACCATTGGTTTCCTCTGCCTTGTAATACCAACGGTAATTTCCGAAGTGCAGGGCAACTCTGCCATCATTAAAATGGGCATTGATAACAGTTCGGGGGCCATGGAAGGAAAAGAAGTGCGTTTTGGAGCACCGGCCTCGGGTTACTGGGCCATTATGACCACGGTAATATCAACCGGCTCAGTAAACTGTATGCACGACAGCACCATGCCACTTTCAGGCATGAATGAAATGTGGGCCATGATGGTGAACTGCTTTTACGGAGGTAAAGGAGTAGGCTTCCTTAACTTCTACATCTTTATCATCATCGCAGTATTTATGAGCGGTTTGATGGTGGGGCGCACACCGGAGTTTCACGGTAAGAAGATAGAAGCTAAGGAAATGAAGATTGCCTCTATTGTAGCCCTCTGGCATCCGCTGTTAATACTTGCTTTTGCTGCCATAGCCTGCTTTGTATATGTTCATTATCCTGTGCGTTATGCTTACTGGCTTAACAACCCCGGCTACCATGGATTTAGTGAAATGCTGTATGAGTATACTTCATCATCTGCCAACAACGGTAGTGGTTTTGAAGGATTGGGTGATACCCCCTCTAAATTCTGGAACGTAACCTGTGGGTTCGTTCTGATATTCGGAAGGTATTTGCCCATCATAGGCCAGATAGCCATTGCCGGTTCATTAGCAGGCAAAAAGTTTATACCCGAAAGTGCAGGAACACTTAAAACAGACACAGTAACCTTTGGGGTGATGGTATTTGCGGTGATAGTAATTATTGCAGCACTGTCATTCTTCCCTGCCTTGTCGTTAGGCCCTATTGCAGAACATTTTAGCATGAATACTAATTCGATAATTAGATGATTCGGCAATTAGCCAATTAAAATCCATTCACCGATAACCAATTTACAGACTATAACATATCCAAATTGCCGAATTACCGAATTAACACATTGACACCATGAAACCAAACGATACATCCTTATTTCCACGCGAACAGGTTCTTGCTGCGCTCAAAAACTCGTTCATTAAACTTAACCCGAAGGTAATGTTCCGTAACCCGGTAATGTTTACGGTTGAGATAGGTACGGTTATTATGCTGTCTGTAACTATTTATTCGGCTGTAAGCCACGATAAAACACAAGGTTCATTTGGCTACAACCTGGCTATATTCTTTATCCTGCTGTTTACCGTGTTGTTTGCAAACTTTGCAGAGGCCATCGCCGAGGCACGCGGCAAAGCCCAGGCTGATTCGCTGCGCAAAACGCGCGAAGAAACCGAGGCAAAACTAATCACCTCAACAGAGCGTGGCTTCGATATTAAAACCGTTAAAACCTTTTCATCAAAACTGAAAAAGGGTGACGTATTTCTGTGCGAAGCAGGAGATACTATCCCTACTGACGGCGAAATTATTGAGGGCTTAGCAACCATCGATGAATCTGCCATAACCGGTGAGTCTGCACCCGTTATCCGCGAAGCAGGTGGCGATAAATCAAGCGTTACCGGTGGTACCAAAGTGTTAAGCGACCGTATTAAGGTGCAAATGACCACCTCGCCCGGCGAGTCTTTTCTGGATAAAATGATTGCCCTGGTTGAAGGTGCATCGCGCCAGAAAACGCCTAACGAAATTGCGCTTACAATTTTGCTGGCAGGCTTTACGCTGATATTTGTAATTGTTTGCGTTACGCTTTATCCGTTTGCGCTTTATGCAAATACACCTATCACTATAGCCGCTTTTATATCTCTGTTTGTTTGCCTTATTCCAACCACTATTGGTGGATTGCTTTCAGCCATTGGTATTGCCGGTATGGACCGTGCTTTACGCGCCAATGTAATTACCAAATCGGGTAAAGCGGTAGAAACTGCCGGTGATATTGATGTGTTGTTGCTGGATAAAACCGGGACTATTACTATTGGCAACAGAAAAGCTACCAACTTCTATCCTTCAACCGGTACGGATTATACGCAATTTGTTGAAGCCTGCGCACTTGCTTCGCTGGCTGATGAAACGCCCGAAGGAAAATCAATTGTTGAATTAGCCGGTAAGGATATTACCTCTAAACTTTCAATTGAAGGTGCTACCATGATAAAGTTTACCGCCGAAACCAGAAGCAGTGGTGTTAACCTGGTGAACGGAACCGTTATCCGTAAAGGTGCTTTTGACGCTGTAAAGAAATTATCAGAACTGGCAGGCAACACTTTTCCTGCCGATACAGCTGAAAAGGTTAGGGTTATTTCATCTAACGGGGGTACGCCATTGGTGTTATCAGAAAACAACAAAGTACTGGGCGTAATTGAATTGCAGGATATTATTAAACCGGGTATACAGGAGCGTTTTGAGCGCTTACGCAAAATGGGCGTAAAAACCGTAATGGTTACCGGCGATAACCCGTTAACCGCAAAATATATAGCTGAAAAAGCAGGCGTTGATGACTTTATTGCTGAAGCCAAGCCTGAGGACAAAATGAATTACATCCGCAAAGAACAACAAAGTGGAAAGCTTGTAGCCATGATGGGCGATGGAACCAACGATGCTCCGGCATTGGCTCAGGCGGATGTAGGCGTAGCTATGAACAGCGGAACCCAGGCAGCTAAGGAAGCTGGTAACATGGTAGACTTAGACAATGACCCTACCAAGCTGATTGAGATAGTTGAAATTGGCAAGCAATTATTAATGACCCGTGGCACCCTTACCACCTTTAGTATCGCCAACGACGTGGCTAAATATTTCGCTATCGTACCGGCGTTGTTTATTACCTCTATCCCTGCCCTGCAGGCTATGAATATTATGAAGCTGCATTCGCCGGAAACGGCCATTTTATCGGCGGTAATTTTCAATGCGCTTATTATACCGGCATTGATACCACTGGCATTGCGAGGCGTAGCTTACAAACCAATTGGCGCCAGCGCCCTGTTAAGAAGGAACCTGTTTATATATGGTTTAGGTGGCGTTATAGTGCCTTTTATAGGAATTAAATTAATTGACCTTGTTGTTGCTTTAATCGTTTAAAAAATACTGAAAATGAAAAAATATATTCTTCCATCCATTATGCTTTCCGTAGTAAGTATGCTGGTGTTTGTAGTGCTTTATACGCTGATTGTTTGGGGCATTGGATACTTTGTTGCGCCCAACCACGGCGATGGCGAGGTGGTTACCGTTAATGGCAAAGTAGTTGGCTATAAACTGGTAGGCCAGTCGTTTACTCAGGCTAAATATTTTAACGGCCGCCCTTCAGCCACAGCGCCGGTGTATAATGCTTCAGCCTCTGGTGGTAGCAATAAAGGGCCCAGCAATCCTGATTATCTGAAAGGGGTACAAGCTGCTATTGATACATTTATGGTACATAATCCTACCATTAAAAAAGAAGATGTGCCTGTTGAACTTGTTACCATGTCGGGTAGCGGATTAGACCCTGATATTTCGCCCAAAGCAGCGTTGGTTCAGATTCCACGCATTGCCGGAGTGAGGCATTTGAGCGAGGATAAGATAACGGCATTGGTAAACAAACATATCGAAAAGCCATTTTTAGGCCCTGCACATATTAACGTGCTACTGCTGAATGTGGACCTGGATAAATTACAATAACCTTCAACGCTTACTGACTTTAATCACAACCGGCAGCAATGCCAATCATAACCGTAAAAACAACTTAACTATATTTTTGATTAAACTTTTTTTAAACCCTAACGATGAAAACAAAACTACTACCCCTGTGTTTGTTGCTTCTGTCCTGTTCGGCCGTATTTGCGGAAAGCGACACTACCAGCATTACAAAAAACGCCACTGCCAGTGTTTTACCGGCAAAGCATACTGCTAAAGCCGATGCCGTCCGTGAAAAAGCGAAAGCAATAGCTGAAGATTTTTGGGCTGATTTTTTAAACAAAAGTAAACACCCTAAACAACGCGATACTACTGCTACGGGTGATCCTTTTTCGCAGTTTGACCTTACCTGGTTAAACGGAAACGACCGTCGCCATAACGGCTCGCCCTTTGCCGGAAAATATTTTACGCCAATAGTTATAGTAGACGTAAACTATACTGCGTCTAACTGGCACCCTATTGATAACACCGTAGTGGGTTCAACAGCCCTTGCCCGTAATAATGAAGTAGAAGTTTCATTAGCCTCATTAGGTGGCGAGTTTCAGTACGATAACGTGCGGGCTAAAATAATGCTGCAGTTTGGTACCCGTTCTACAGTGGTTCCTCGCAACGATGCCAGTTGGACACGTGGTGGGTACGACCTGCTATCTGCTTACCGCTATTTCAGCGAGGCTTATGGTGGTTACCACTTTAATGCCATGAAGGGTATTAATGTTGATGCGGGTATCTTTATGTCGTACGTAGGCTTGTTCTCCTATTACAATGCTGAGAACTGGACTTACCAGCCATCTTATACTTCGGATAACACCCCGTGGTTTTTTAATGGCGTGCGTATACAGATGTTCCCCAGTATGAAACTGAAACAGGAAATATGGATTATCAACGGCTGGCAAACCTACGGCAAGTTTAATAATATGCCTGGTTTAGGTTCGCAAACTACCTGGAGCCCACGCGAAAGTGTAAGGCTGGTATCCAATAACTATTTTGGAACGGACGTAGCTAATAACCCCAACTGTTTCCGTTTTCACAGCGATAACAGCTTTTTGTTCAGATACTACAACAAGCCAACCAGTAAAGGTGTAACTAAAGGTGCTATCTCAATTACCGCCGACCTTGGATTTCAATCCGGCGGTGGACTGGGTGGCTTTGGTTTAATGAACAGCAATCCACAGTCAAACTTTTTAAGCTGGATGGCTTATAATAACATTTGGTTCGGGCACGACCATTTTTCGTGGTGCACCGGTGGGGGTATGATTCACAATCCCGGCCGCTATTTAGTATTGGCACCAACTGGTCAGGCTGACCCTAATACGAATATTCAAACCGGCAGCACTATTGGTTCAATGCCATATAACCTTAACGCAGGCACGCCATTTGATGCGTTTGACATTTCAACCAGTTTAAGCTGGATGCCTAACGACTTTTTGACCTTTACCGTGCAGGTAATACACCGGCAGGCACAGGAAGATTATTTTGCCGGCCATGGCGGGGTAACTTCACCTAACGGATATGAAGGCACGCCGCTAACCGCGGGCTGGGCGCCTAACCTGGTTAAACAGGAAACACGTGCAATAGTGGCTTTAATGGTAAGGTTATAATAATTCAATTCAGCAATTCATAAACATTCATACAATGAAAAAAATAACTTTAATATTCGCTATATCAGCCCTCTTACTTATGTCAGTAAGCAGTTGCTACAAAACCTGCGAAGACCCCTTTGCGCCTAACTATACACTTAAAGGAACCTGCATTGATTTAACTGCAAGTATTACGGGCAACTACTATGGCCAGCTTACAGATAGCATAGTAGGACTGCACAGCACCACGATGGCCGATACGGTTCAGATTACCAAAATTGATGCCGCACATGTGCAGGTTTCATCTACTGCGGCTCAGTTTGTAAGCTTTAGCGCAACGGTTAGTTCACCCGGCAGTGGCTATTATTTAACTGTGCCCGCCCAAACCAGTAGCAACGGTCTTAATGTAACCGGTGCCGGCGCCTATTTTGGCAGCGCAGCCGATGGTATATATGTAACACCCGGAAATCAATTAACTGTATACATTCTTGCGGGTACCCAATACCAGGGTTTTACAGGCACACAGCGTTAATAAAAATACTTTTTGGGTTTATTAAATTCGGGGATAGAGGGGATAAAACCTCTGCTATCCCTTTTTTATTTCTCCGCCTTAAATAAAATCTGACGCCAAACATTGTGGTTATTGATTTCAGTCAAAGTTTACGAAACAGCGGTTTGTTAATTTAGAGTTATTATTGACGGATAAGTAATAAACCTGCAGCGTGAATCTGAAATCATTTTTGT
>CAISWS010000291.1 GCA_903889265.1 uncultured Bacteroidota bacterium | reverse complement strand
TTTCTGCGAACAAACACCCTCAAATTTAAGGCTGGGACACCCAATTTAAAAACAAGAATGTAGGATTATCAAGGGTTTCAGCCCCGAAAATGCATTCACTTTTCAAAAGTGACGAAGTCAGGAGAGGAAACCAATCATGCTAATCGAATGAACAGGAAATCCATTTAGGCAAGAAAAGAATGGATTAAAATGTCTAAGCCAAACTAGTCTCCCGCTGATAATACCCCGTCCCATCATAAGCCCGTTTAGTCGGCTCATGCATACAGGCCTCACTGCAGCAGCCTTCCATTTTCCAGCCGCAGGCTTCGCACAAAACAAAATGTTCGTTGCAAACAGAGTTGGCGCAGTTAACCATGTGGGCGCTGGGGGTGCCGCAAATTTTGCAGGTTGATATAATGGTGGGGTTTACGCTATTCACGTCAACCACTACGCGGTTATCGAATACATATAGCTTGCCTTCAAAATCCTTGCCTCCGGTTTCTTTGGCGTATTTAACTACGCCTCCTTCTACCTGGTACACGTTTTTAAAACCGTTTTTTACCAAATAGCCGCTGGCTTTTTCGCATTTAATACCACCGGTGCAGTAGGTTACTACTTTTTTGTCTTTCAGGTTTTCAATCTCCTTTAGCTTTTCAGGAAAATCGCGGAAGTTGTCAATGTCGAGCGCAATGGCGTTTTTAAAACGGCCTACGCTTGATTCGTAATTTGAGCGCACATCTAAAAACACCACATTTTCATCTTCCAGCATTTCCAAAACTTCATGTGGTTTAAGGTGTGTGCCAGTGGTTTCGTTCGGATCAACCAATTCAATGCCTTTGAGGCTGGAGTGGACTATTTCTGGTTTTAAACGCACATACAGTCGCTCAAACGAAGGAGTATCAACCTCATCTATCTTAAAATCAATTCCATCAAATATGGGGCTGCTCCTTACATGGTCCATATACTTTTTGCATTGTACCACGGTGCCCGAAATAGTGCCGTTAAGACCCTCTTCCGACACAATAATGCGGCCAACTATGCCCAGCCGCTCGCAAAAGGCCAGGTGTTGCTGTGCAAACTCTGCCGCATTGGCAATGTGTGCGTATTTGTAAAAAAGCAGTGTTTGATACGGTTTCATAATAGCGGCGCAAAAATAAGCAAAATCGGCCTCATACCGAACAGCCAACTCACCCCTGTCTTGCGGACATCCCCTCTTTTTGGAAAAAAGAGCGGTGAAATAACAATACAGATTCGGATTGTTTCGCAGGCAACCGATAGAGCGGGAGAACGGTAAACGGAGATTGTATTTTATATTTGAGCAAAACTCAGCCCCATGTATAGTATCAAAGAGCGCCTCGAAAAGGATTTACAGGAAATAAAAGACAACGGACTTTATAAAACCGAGCGGATTATAACTACCCCACAGGGTGCCGATATAAAAACCACTACCGGTAAAGAGGTGATTAATTTTTGCGCCAATAACTACCTGGGTTTGTCATCGCACGCGAAAGTGATTGAGGCTGCTAAAAAGGCTATTGATACACACGGATATGGTATGAGCAGTGTGCGTTTTATTTGCGGCACACAGGATATACACAAGGAACTGGAGCATAAAATTGCTGAGTTTTTGGGCACGGAGGATACCATTCTTTACGCCGCAGCATTTGATGCTAACGGAGGAGTTTTTGAACCTTTGTTTAACGAAGAAGATGCCATTATCAGTGATGAATTAAATCATGCTTCAATTATTGACGGAGTGCGTTTGTGCAAATCTGAAAGATTGCGATACAAGCATAATGACATGGCTGATTTGGAAGAACAACTGAAGGCCACGCAAAAAAACCGTTCGCGCATTATTGTAACGGATGGGGCTTTTTCCATGGATGGGACGATTGCCCAACTGGATGCGATTGTGGCTTTGGCAGAGAAATACAATGCCATGATAATGGTGGACGAATGCCATGCCACTGGTTTTTTGGGAAAGACCGGCAGGGGCACCCATGAGTACCGTGGTGTAATGGGTAAAATAGATATTATAACCGGTACACTTGGCAAAGCTTTAGGCGGTGCCAGTGGTGGATTTACCACCGGCAAAAGGGAAATTATTGAACTACTGCGTCAGCGTAGCAGGCCATATTTGTTCAGCAATACTTTAATGCCGGGTATTGTGGGGGCGAGTATTGCTGTATTTGATATGCTTAGCGAAACCACCAGCCTGCGCGATAAGCTGGAAACTAACACGCAATACTTCCGCAATAAAATGACTGCTGCCGGTTTTGATATTAAACCAGGCGAACACCCTATTGTGCCGGTGATGTTGTATGACGCTGTGCTTGCAAAAACCTTCGCCGATAAATTGCTGGAAGAGGGCATTTACGTAATAGGGTTCTTTTTTCCGGTGGTGCCTAAGGGCAAGGCGCGGATACGGGTGCAGGTAAGCGCCGGGCACAACATACATCATTTGGATAAGGCAATTGCTGCATTTACTAAAGTGGGCAGGGAGTTGGGCGTTATTAAAAATTAAAGTAAATTGTCATTGCGAAGCCTTTTCATTAAGAAAATCAATTAGAGAAAAGGCTATGGCAATCTTCCTATGTGTCTTTAAATGGGCTAGCCTCACGGAAAGACACAGCGGAAGATTGCCA
>CAISWS010000290.1 GCA_903889265.1 uncultured Bacteroidota bacterium | reverse complement strand
CCCGTGCTGCCAAGGGCACTAAAATGATTCGGGTTAATAATTTCTACCCCCTCCATACGATACATGACTCCTTGGGGAGAGTTGCCTCTTATTACCAGTTGATTATTCAAGTCACCGGCGCAGGCCACACCGGCCAAGTTCTGGGCAACACGGGCGGGGTCGAAAGCGGCTGCTACAAAACGCTTGGTTTCTTCAACTGAGATTGATGTTGCACTTACTGTGGCCAATTCATTCACGGCTTCGCCCCGGTTAACAGCGTATATAGAAACCTCACCCAATTGGTTGGCTTCGGCCTTAATTTGAACATTCAATACCAACTCTTTTGATGCCTCCAGCAACATATCAGGGTAAATAGCATCGGCATAACCCAATATGGAAATTTTTAGGGTTCTTCTTCCAACCGGCACCCCATCAATTCGGAAGTATCCAAGGCTGTCACTTATTGAGCCAAGGTTCAACGTTGAATCAACTAAGCGAACGGTCGCCGCCTGAACAGGCTGTAGGGTTTTGCTATCCAGTATTTGTCCGCGGATAGTTTGTTTAGGTATGCTACGTTTACCGGCAGATTTTTTGAGCACCACGTTACCGCTTATAATTTCATAATCAAGATGCGCTTTGGCACACAATTCAAAAATAAATCTGTCAAAAGGCACGTCTTTAACCTCCAAGGATATTTTGGTATCAGCATCTGCCACGGTGCTGTTAAATGAGAACTGGATATTGTAGCGCTGAGTTATATCGGCAATAACCTCCGAAAGCTTTGAATCTTTATAACCGGCCGTAATCAATTTCGATTTTATGTTGGCCTGGGCGAAAAGGCCGCTATACAGGCATAGCCCTATAACCACAAGCAGATAGCATGTTAACTTCATAGTTAAATAAATTTAGTGTAGTTATTTGGAATATACCGACCAAGATTGCGCACTATCGCGAGTGATGCGCAGCCCAAGCGATGACTTCAATATTTCCAGCGTGGTGTTGAGCGGCTGCCTGTTCAACCTGCCTGAAAATGAGACTGAAGAAACCGAAGAGTCTTTTATGTTCAATTGAATACTATAGTAATTTTGCAAATCGTTTAATACCAACGGTAGCGTAGTATGATTGAATACCAGTTCACCGGTTTTCCATGCCAGGTAATTATCTTCAGTTTTTAATTTTTCCATGCGTTTACCAGGTATAAAACTCCCTCTTTCGCCCGGTGTTAATACCAGTTTTTGTTCAGCGGCAGCAAACCAAACTTTGCCGGTAGCCACGCTTACCTGTATGTTATTTTCTTTGTTGTAAGCCCGTACGTTAAATGAGGTTCCCAAAACTCTTGTTTTAGTTCCCTGCGCGTTTATTTCAAAGGGGTGTGCCGCATCTTTTGCTACTTCAAAAAAAGCCTCACCACTTAATTTAACCTGCCGGTTATGGCTAAAATTAACCGGGTAACTGCAACTGCTTTGCCTGTTAAGCCATATAGTTGAACCATCGGGCAGGTGGAGTTCTTTATTCTCATTGAGGGTTGCAACCTCTTTCCATTCTGGTACGGCAAATTGATTATAAACTAATAAGCCTATAGTTATAATAACAGCTACTGCCGCTGCAGCCGCCCATCCTGTTCTGTAAAAACGAACAACTTTACCCGGCGATGCCTTATTAATTTGTTGCTTAACTATAATCCAGGCCGTGTCTACATTGGGGTTTAAATCCTGTCTGTAATTGCCACTTGCTGTCCACGCTTCCTTTAATTCTTCATATTCCTTTTTCAGTTCACTGTCGGCAATAAGAGCATTGTCTAACTCAGCTTGCTCCGCGTTAGATATACTTTGCTGAAGGTGCTTAACCATCAGTTCGTATAT
>CAISWS010000289.1 GCA_903889265.1 uncultured Bacteroidota bacterium | reverse complement strand
TTTTAAACCTCATGGTTCGAATGTTGTAAAATTGAATTACCTCATCGCGATTGGCGTCATATTCTTTTCGGTCATCGTGTATAGGACCATCAGCTTCTATAGCAATCCTTTTTTCCGCGCAATAAAAATCTGCGATATAGAAGCTTATTTTACCATTTACAGAAATTTTTGCAAGGGGATGTTGGCGTAAAAATTTATAGCTATCTAACCTTCTGTTTCGAAGCAACTTCCACAAAACCTGTTCAGCCAGTGTTTGCCTTTTCCTCAAATCCCGACATAGCTGTTTAATACTCTTATTATCAATAAGCATAATCAAGGTAAAGCTAATTAGCGAAGCCGATTCTTGTATTCTGTATTCCCCTCTCTTTTTTTCAAAGAGAGGGGTGTCCGCCGCTTCGGCGGACGGGGTGAGTTGGTATTTACCCCAAATAATCCTTCAGCAACTTACACCTGCTCGTAGTCTTCAACCTCATAATCGCCTTGTCTTTTATCTGACGCACGCGCTCGCGGGTAAGGTCGAATTTCATGCCTATATCTTCAAGGCTCATGGGGTGCGATACGCCTATGCCGAAGTGAAGTTTTAAAACTTCGGCCTGTTTATCGGTAAGGGTAGCAAGTGAGCGGTCAATTTCATTGCGTAAAGATTCGCGGTAGGCAACCTGCAGGTCAGCATCTTCGGCGTTGGGATTGTGCAGCACGTCCATTAATGAGCTGTCTTCCCCGGCTGCAAAAGGTGCATCTACTGAAATATGCCTTCCGGCAACGCCCAAAGTGGTTTCCACTTCTTCAAGTTCCACATTCAGTAAAGTAGCAAGTTCATCAGGCGATGGTTCACGCTCAAATTCCTGTTCAAGTTGGGCAAAGGCTTTATTGATTCGGTTAAGCGAGCCAACTTTGTTTAAAGGCAGGCGCACAATACGCGACTGCTCAGCCAGGGCTTGCAAAATAGATTGACGAATCCACCACACGGCATACGAAATAAATTTAAAACCTCTTGTTTCGTCAAACCGCTCTGCTGCTTTAATCAGGCCGAGGTTGCCCTCATTAATCAGGTCTGGCAAGGTCAGGCCCTGATTTTGGTATTGCTTGGCAACCGAAACCACAAAGCGAAGGTTTGCTTTGGTCAGTTTTTCAAGGGCCAATGGGTCGCCCTGTTTAATACGTTTGGTTAATCTTACCTCTTCTTCGGCAGTTATCAGATCAACCCTTCCAATTTCCTGCAAATACCTCTCTAAAGAAGCACTCTCACGGTTAGTGATGCTCTTCGTAATCTTTAGCTGGCGCATAGGCTTAGTAGATTTGTTTCGTTAGCGGATAATTTTAGTTCTTAAAAAAAGATTCTTTGATTTTAAAAGGCGCTGGTCCCTGTGTGTGTTTAAAATCGTTAGCTAAAGTTAAATGCTGTTTACAGAAAAAACAAATTTTTACCGAAGGATTATTTAAACATGTGCTTAAAAACAAAAGGCCCGAAAGATTTTTAATCTGGCGGGCCTGAAAGATGGTTTAATGTCGCTTTTGCTTTTGATAAGGAAACAGGGGGCGGTGATAGTGCTGCAGAAAACTACGCCTCTAAAATTTTGGTGTAGTTGGTAACCGGATTAACATACAGGTTAATTTTGTTGATAGCCTGCGGTGCTTTTGCCGGAGCCTGAATAGGATTTACAGGAATTTCTTTGATAGAGATAGAAGCGCCTATGCTTTTTCCTTTAGCTGCATTATCTTTCTTTAAAAGTTCAACTTCAACAGTTGATGATAGTTCGCTGCTGTTGCTTACCATAAAGTTGAAAGCCGAAGTAAAGCTATCCTGGATGCGAACCTTGCTTGCTACAAAGGTGCGGTTGTTATATTTTACCGACATCTGGTATTTTCCGGCAGTCATATGTTTAACTGAGTAATACCCATATTCATTAGCACTTACTACTGTTTTGTTGGTTCCGTTATCAAAAGTAATTTCGGCAAAGGCTACAGGGCTCATGGTTTCTTTTTCAATAACCTGTCCGTTAATATCGCCTGTTACTGCTTTTGCTGATTGGAAAGATATGAAGCAGACGGCCAGGGTGGCGATTGTTTGGATGATTGTTTTCATAGTTTCTTTGTGCGTTTGAAAATAATATACAACCAAATGAAACTTTTGTCAAGCAGTTACGTAAGGAATGTATTGGGCTCATCCGAAACCCCTGTTTTTGAGGCATTTATTTCATCCCTGCGCCTCGTTAATATCCCATCCCTTCATTTCCCTAATTCAATTATCTTCGCCCCCCAATGGAAAACATACGTAACTTTTGTATCATAGCGCATATAGATCACGGTAAGTCAACGCTGGCAGACCGCTTAATTGAAACTACCAAGGCTATTAGTGACCGGAATATGATGGATACCGTGTTAGATAACATGGATTTGGAACGCGAACGCGGCATTACTATTAAAAGCCACGCTATACAAATGGATTTTGCCTGGGCAGGTAAAAAATATGTTTTGAACCTGATTGATACGCCCGGACACGTAGATTTTAGTTATGAAGTTTCGCGCTCATTGGCTGCCTGCGAAGGTGCCTTATTATTAGTAGATGCATCTCAGGGTATACAGGCACAAACCATTTCAAACCTGTATTTAGCGGTAGACCAGGGCTTAACTATCATCCCTATCATTAACAAAATAGATATGCCGGGTGCCAATCCTGAATTGGTGGAAGACCAGATGATGGCATTGGTAGGTTGCAAACGCGAAGATATTATCCGTGCCAGTGGCAGGACAGGAGAAGGGGTAGATAAAATATTTGATGCCATTATTAACCGCTTACCGGCCCCTAAGGGCGACCCCAAGGCCCCTTTACGCGCTTTGATATTCGATTCAATGTTCAACTCTTTTAGAGGCGTTATTGCCTATTTCAGGGTAATGGATGGCGAGTTGCACAAAAATGACAAGGTTCACTTTGTAAATACCGGCGCTAATTACGTGGCCGATGAAGTAGGTTGTTTACGTTTTGACTTGGAACCGCATCAGTCTGTAAAAACGGGTGATGTGGGTTACATTGTAACCGGTGTAAAAAATGCCAAGGAAATAAAAGTGGGCGATACCATCACTACGGTGGCTAACCCCTGCAAAGAGGGCATACATGGTTTTGAAGATGTAAAGCCCATGGTATTTGCAGGTATTTATCCATTAGATAATGACGACTTTGCTGATTTGCGCGATTCGTTAGAGAAGTTGCAATTAAATGATGCCTCTTTAGTTTGGGAACCTGAAACATCTATAGCCCTGGGCTTTGGTTTCCGTTGCGGGTTCTTAGGCCTTTTGCACCTTGAAATTGTGCAGGAACGTTTGGAGCGTGAGTATGACATGAGCATACTTACCACAGTGCCGCAAGTTAGTTACAATTGCTATTTGACCAATGGTGACATGGTAGTGATACATAACCCGGCCGATATGCCAGATGTATCGCGTATTGACCGCCTTGAAGAACCATACATTAAAGCACAGGTAATTACCAAGCCGGAATACATTGGTTCTATTATGAGCCTTTGTATGGATAAGCGGGGTATACTTATAAACCAAAGTTATTTGACTGAAGACCGAGTTGAGTTGGCGTTTGAAATGCCGCTGGCTGAAATTGTGTTTGATTTTTACGACCGCCTTAAATCAATAAGCCGCGGTTATGCCTCGTTTGATTACCACCCAATAGGTTACCGCCCCGGCGATTTAATTAAGCTGGATATCCTTTTAAATGCGGAACAGGTGGATGCCTTCAGCACTATGATACACCGTGCCAAAGCCGAAGAATTTGGACGCAGAATGTGCGAAAAACTTAAAGAAATTATACCAAGGCAGATGTTTATGATTCCCATCCAGGCGTCCATAGGCTCCAAGATCATTGCCCGCGAAAGCATCTCTGCCATACGTAAAGATGTTACCGCCAAATGTTATGGTGGCGATATTAGCCGTAAACGCAAACTGTTAGATAAACAGAAAAAAGGTAAAAAGAAAATGCGCCAGTTTGGTAGAGTAGAAGTGCCACAAGAGGCGTTTATTGCGGTGCTGAAGTTGAATGACTAATTACTGAGTATTTAGTATAGAGTATTAAGTATTTTGGGTTATCGCTTTAAGCTCAAACCCTTTTTATTAGGTTCGAAGTTGCGCTTCGGAACACTCGAGCAACGGCAGAAATTCTTAATTTTGGCTTGTCCAGTATTGTCAGTTAATGCCTAAACTTATGGAAAAAGAGAGCCAAAGTCAAAAAATAGAAAGGGTGCTTCATCATTTTAGAGCATTTAATAATCTACATAAAAAAACCTTACTTGAAGAGGAAATAAGGCAGATTATGGATGCGCTCGATCCCGATAATT
>CAISWS010000288.1 GCA_903889265.1 uncultured Bacteroidota bacterium | reverse complement strand
TTCCGTCCCCGAAGGGGAAACCAAAGCCAAATGCAAATAAGATATTTGTTATGGTCAGCTCTTGTGTTTCGGCTGTTTTGCCTTAGTTTCCCCTTCGGGGACGGAAGGGGCTTAATGCGGCAACTTATCCTTCAGCATACCATAAGCATACGTGCCGAATATGGCACTTGCTAAAGCCACAATAAACACAAAAAAACCACTGCCAATTAAGCCATACATAGGCCCGGGGCAGGCGCCTGTTAATGCCCAGCCAAAACCAAACATTAACCCGCCGATTATATTTCCTTTATGAAACGGCCGCTCGCTAAACACCACGTCTTCACCCTGTAGCGTCTTTATTTTAAACTTCTTAATAATAAGGGTGGAAATGGTAGCCACCACCACCGCAGTGCCAATTACCCCATACATATGAAACGAAGCCAACCTGAACATTTCCTGTATCCTGAACCACGAAACCACCTCGGATTTTACAAAAACAATACCAAACAAAATGCCCACCAGAATGTATTTAAAGTTCGCAGCAAATGTTTCGTTATCAGTCTGATTGTTTTTCCCTTCTTCAACTATCTTTTCCATGGCAAGCTCTTTTTATAATTTGAAAATAAGCGGCAATATCAGCCAGGTAACAAAAAAACCACCGGCCATAAAGCAGATAGTAGCAATCAGGCTCGACAGCTGAAAATTGGATATCCCTGTAATGGAATGGCCGCTGGTGCATCCCCCGGCATAGCGGGTTCCAAAGCCCACTAAAAATCCGCCCACTACAATCATAATAAAGCCCTTTAAAGTAAGCAGCCCGCTAAAGCTGAAAATATCGGTAGGCTCTAACTGCGCAAATTGGGTAACACCCAGTTTGGCTAACTGCTGCTGCGTGCCCGGCTCTATTCTTATCGGGTTAGGGTCAGCCAACAAGGTAGCGGCAACCACACCACCCAAAAAAATTCCAAAAACAAAAAACAGGTTCCACGATTCCTTCTTCCAGTCATAATCAAAAAAGGGTGCCTTGGATGGCAGGCAGGCTGCACATATATGCTTGAAAGAGGAAGAAATACCAAAAGGCTTATTGCCTATCAGATAAAGGATAGGTACCGTAAGGCCAATGAGCACACCTGCTACCGACCAATGCCAGGGTTGTCGTAAAAAATCCATTTGTCTATCTATTTAGTAGAGATTTAGAATCTAAAAGTAAACAAAAAGTCAGAGAAATAGTTGAGAATACGATTTTAGCCGTCTGCCATATCTCCGGAAAGAGCACTAAGACTTAAAGTCTTGGCTCTTGTTTCTCACATCTAACCTCTATCTATTGAATCTTGAATTTTATTTTCACCTTCGCACCGATGGAAAAGAAAAAAGTACTGTTTATTGACCGCGACGGCACCCTGATACTTGAAACCGATGATTTCAAGATTGAGAAATTTGAAAAGCTGATTTTCTTCCCTAATGTATTTCAATACCTGGGCCGCATTGCCCGGGAGTTGAATTACGAGCTGGTAATGGTTACCAATCAGGATGGCCTGGGTACTCCTGTATTCCCCGAAAAAGATTTTTGGGAGGTGCAGCAGTTTATTGTGCAATGTTTCGACAACGAAGAAATTCATTTTGAAAAGGTATTTATCGACAAATCCTTCCCCGAAGAAAACCTGCCAACCCGTAAACCCGGCACCGGCATGTTAACCGAGTATTTTTCGGACAAATACGACCTGCCAAACAGTTTTGTAATTGGCGACCGTATAACCGATGTAAAGCTCGGCAAGAACCTGGGCTGCAAATGTGTTTGGATGAACGATGGCCGTAACCTGGGGTCAACCGACATTACCGAAGACCGTCATCAACTACAGGATTTTATAGCTATTGAAACCCGCGATTGGCAAAAGATTTATGAGTATTTGAAAGGGCTGGCGTAATCCGTTGAAGCAGCAAACATGGCCAAAAAGAAAAAATTTGAAACCGAAGCAGTAAGAACCCAAACAGAGCGCACTCAGTTCTTAGAGCATTCGGTGCCTTTGTATCTCACCTCCAGCTTTGTATTTGAAGATGCTGAAGACATGCGCGCCTCTTTTGCCGAAGAGAAAGAGCGCAATATTTATTCGCGTTTCAGCAACCCCAATTGCAGTGAATTTGTAGAGAAAGTTTGCCAGATGGAAGGGGCAGAAGCCGGCTTTGCTTTTGCCACCGGTATGTCAGCCGTATTCAGCACTTTTGCCGCCTTGCTAAAAAGTGGCGATCATATTGTTTCTGCCCGTTCAGTATTCGGTTCTACCCATACTATTTTCACTAAAATATTTCCGAAGTGGAACATTACTACTTCTTACGGAAGTGTAGGCAACATTGACGAATGGGAGGCCCTGATACAACCCAACACCAAAATTATTTATGCTGAAACGCCAACCAACCCGGGTGTTGATGTTATTGATTTAGAAAAGCTAAATGCCCTGGCTAAAAAACATAACCTGCTTTTAGTTATTGATAATTGTTTTGCCACTCCTTACCTGCAACAGCCCATCAAATTTGGTGCAGATATCAGTATTCACTCCGGCACCAAATTTATGGATGGCCAGGGGCGCGTGCTTGGAGGCATCGCTGTTGGCCGTGCAGATTTAATAAAAGAAATTTACGTCTTCTCGCGCAATACCGGCCCGGCCCTTTCGCCATTTAACGCATGGGTATTATCTAAAAGCCTCGAAACACTGGCTGTGCGCATGGAGCGGCACTGCCAAAACGCATTGAAGCTGGCTGAATATTTAGAGCAGCATAAAAACGTAGCCTGGGTTAAATACCCCTTCCTTAAATCGCACACTCAATATGCAATAGCCAAAAAGCAAATGAGCCTTGGAGGCGGAGTAGTTGCCTTTGAATTAAAAGGCGGTGTAAAGGCCGGCAAAATGTTTTTAGATGCATTACAAATGCTAAGCCTCTCCGCCAACTTAGGCGATACCAGAACCATAGCAACACACCCCGCATCAACAACACATAGCAAGTTAACGGAAGAGGAACGGCTGGCCGCAGGTATAACCCCGGGCCTTGTCCGTATTTCTGCAGGGTTAGAGCACATAGATGATATTATTGCCGATATTGAGCAGGCGTTGGGTTAAATAAATAGTTTATTAAATTGCACCTTAACGGTTACTTCAATAAACTATGCCACGCTTAACAATAAAAAATATCCTGTGGCTTGCATTGGCACTTCGGGTAATATCGGCTATTTTCTCACGTGGCTATGGCTGGTACGATGATCATTTTGGGGTAATCGAACTAGCCCAAAGCTGGATTGACGGAATAAATGGTGCTGAGTTGTTGCCTAATGCATCGGGTGTTCAAAACGACGTTAGGCAACTTAGCCTGTTTTATCCCGGTATCCATTATCTCCTCTTTAAGATGATGAATTTTTGCAGCATTGATAATCCTCAAACCAAAATGTTGCTTGTTCGTTTGTTGCATGCACTTTACTCTCTTTTGGTAGTATATTATGGATATAAAATCACAAAAAAATTAAGTGATGAAAAATGTGCCCTATATGTTGGTTTGCTATTGGCTGCGCTTTGGTTTATGCCTAACCTTTCAATACGCAATTTGATAGAAATGGTGTGTGTTCCGCCACTATTAATTGGTTGCTGGTGGCTGATGAAAGAAGATGACGGATGGCGAAAGTTTTTCATTGCTGGTTTTATCGCTGCATTTGCGTTCTCTATACGCTACCAATCAGCATTATTTATCGGAGGTATGGGGCTCGTTTTATTATTAGACAGAAAATGGAAAGGCACCGTTTTGTTCGGACTCGGGGTTGTTCTCAATGTGTTGCTGTTTCAAGGAATAACTGATTACATTTTTTGGGGTTACCCCTTAGCCAAATTTATAGCTTACGTAAAATACAACAGCGTTTATAAGGATGCTTTTACGACCGGGTATTGGTTTAATTACATTTTGCTTGTTGGCGGAATGCTTATTCCCCCGCTTGGAATTATGCTCTGGTATGGTTATTTCAGGGATATTCGCAAGCATTTAATATTATTTCTCCCCTCATTTATTTTTCTGGCGTTCCATTGCTATTTTCAAAACAAACAGGAGCGGTTTATATTGCCTTTCATACCCTTCTTTATTATACTTGGCTCGTTAGGTTGGTATAACTTTCAAAAATCTTCACCCTACTGGAACCGGCACAGTTTATTAATGAAAAACATGATGCTCTTTGTTGTAATTATCAATTGCATCTTGCTTAGCGTGTTTACGGTTGCCTCAACAAAAACAAGCAAAATGGATAGCATGTCTTATATAAGAAGCCGTGGAGATGTAAAGGCATATATTGTTGAAGCCACTGACCAAAGTAGTTGGGAGCAGTTTCCACACTTTTATCTAGGCAAAAACTGCGAGGAATATATTTTAAAATCAGATTACAGTGCCGCTCAGCTAAAGAATGATTTACAGCACACTTACGAACAACCTAACTACGTAATTTTCTTGTCTAACACTGGCCTCGACAACCGCGTTGCAACGTTTAAAGGCAGCTTTTCAAATATTCAATATCTTACAACTGTCAGACCCAGCTTTATTGACCGCTTGTTTTATTGGTTAAACCCGATAAACAGAAATACCGAATGCTACATTTATAAAATAGAAAGCTGACTTCGGTAATTATTCAACACCAATCTCCTGCACCTCCTCCAAATACTCATTCCTGTAAATCCGCAACAGCAATATAAAATACGAAATAAGCAGCGGCCCGAAAATAATACCCACAAAGCCGAACAAATCAAGCCCCATAATAACGCCGAAGAATGTTATAAGCGGGTGTACATCGCCCAGCTTTTTCTGAACTAAAATCCGGAAGCCATTGTCAATGGCTGTGATGATGATAATGCAGTAGATGAAAAGCCCAAAGGCTTGCCAGTGGTGTCCTGAAAAGTATAATAAAACCGAAACCGATATCCATGCAGCACCCACACCAAATACCGGTATAAAACTTAACAGCCCTGTAAGCGCAGCCCAAAACCAGGGGTCCTGCGCACCAAATATTAAATACCCTATTAACGCCGCACCAGCCTGCACTACTGCCAGTGCCGGTATACCAATGGCATTCGAAATGGTTTGCATTTTCAACTCATGCACCAGCAACAAATTGTTTTCTTCCTTAAACGGCAAATAGCGGCGCACCTGCGTTTCAATTTTGCGGGCATTGGTTATCATAAAATACAGGAACAGGTAAACCAGCAGTATATCAATAACTACCGTAGCCGTGGCCGAAATAAGTTTGGGCACCAGGTTGGCTGCAATAGTAGTGAGGCGGCTAACCGTATCTGCACTAACCAAATTAATACCCAGGTAATCCTTGGCCTGCTCACTAAAACCCTGTGCAATGGTTAAAATATCTTTGTAGTGCAGTATCAGGTAATTTACTTTGTTGGATAACATGAACGACAATAGCAGCACCGGCAGCACCACTATTATAAAAGAAATAAACATCAGCAGCAATGCAGCCAATGAACGCGGCCATTTCTTTTTAGTGCTTTCAGTAAGGTAGAAATATGGCCTGCGTATAAGTATATAAATAATAGTAGCCCCCAAAAGCGGGCTTAAAAAAGCCCGCAAATACCAATACAAAACACCCCCCAGCACAAAAAGGGCGAGTATAAAAATGGTTTGCTTCAGTTTGTCTTTATCGTGGAACATGCCTGCTATTCAATATAAAAATGATGTCATTGCGAGAATAATTTCCGTAA
>CAISWS010000287.1 GCA_903889265.1 uncultured Bacteroidota bacterium | reverse complement strand
TTTATAACCAAGCCTTTAACCATACAAAAGATGAAAGAAATTGCTGATAAATATTTTACTCCGAAATAATCACCCCCGCAATTTCTTCTTATCATTTGGGCAAAACAATCAGCATCTATTATTCGTTTCATTTCAATAAATTTTATGGAAGTAATAATAGACCTCTTCGAAAATAGCCTTACAGCCAACTCATCCTCTCCTGCCGGACTGTCTTCTCTTTGAAGAAAAGAGAAAGGAACAGCCAATACAAATTCTGGTTTTGCTTTTGTAGAAGATGCATAATGATAATAGTAGTTTTTGCATGAAAAAGAGTTAATTTCTGACTCATTTTTATCCAGCATTTGGCAAAAAAAATCACCAGCACTTTGCGGGTAACCCATATTGTGCTGATGATGCACTGTTGCTTACAAGGCAACAGCCATTCAGTATAATTCAATTGTATCAATCCAGAACTCTTCGTCCCTGTATTATATTCAGTAATACGACTACTACTGCAATAACCAGCAGAATGTGAATAAGACCACCGGCGCCGTAACCAACAAAGCCAATCAGCCAGCCTATAACAAGTATAACGGCAATAATATAAAGTATCGATCTCATGATATTGGGTTTAAAGTTTAATGAATGATGTTTCTAGTTCTTTTTCTTTAGATCGTTTCCAAAGTCCCTGAATGCATCGCGAAGCTTATCCTGATCGTGATTAAATTTTAATTTAAATGCGGTCCAATCCGTAGGCCCTTTTTCATAACCATATAGCTCGCTTCTCAGATCTGCATTTTGCTTTTCCAGGCTATCAATTTTCTTACGACGCATATCATCCATCGGCGATTTGCCGGGCTGAGCCAGCTTTGCCCTAAGGCTTGCAATCTGTTTATCGTTATCTGCTATTTTTATTTCAGCATCCTTTTTAAATGTAGGGTACTCCGCACTCAGAGCCTGTTGTTTAGTTTGTTGTAATTCTTCTTTAGCCGTTATCACGTTGTTCAACGCCATTTCCTGCTTCTGACCGGTAGATCCGGAACTTGCCAGAGCTGTGCCGGAAATAACTGCAGTTATCGCCAGGGTGTAAATTGTCTTTTTCATTTTGTTTTATTTAACTATTTTATACTTTTTAAAAAGCCTTAAACATTACAACACCGCGTGTACAGCTGCGCTGTAATGTTCAGGTATAAATACTATAATCCTGAAATAAGTTTGTGCAATTCATCTTTGGTTTTGCCCAGTTTTTTTTGAAGACGGCCCATCATTTCTTCTTTCTTGCCTTCTTCAAAAGTCAAATCGTCATCGGTAAGGGTTGCAAATTGTTGTTTTAATTTGCCTTTCTGCTCGTGCCAGTTTCCTTTTAGTTCGGTAGTGTTCATTTTGGTTGTTTTAGTGTGAAAGAACTTTCACGATACAAAGGTGATTCTATTACTGTTTGAAAGCGTTACACAATAAATGGCAAGTGTTACATGATTCACACATCACCAACCAGGTTTTACCAGGTGGAGGTAACCGGCCTGTCAATATATTTCAGCAGGCTTGAGGCACTGTCCACCATAACCTGCGCGCGGGCTGCGGCATCTTTTGCAAAGTGCCTTACATCCGCGTCTTTACTATTTACCGACATCAGGCGGTATAGGGCAACAGAACCTTTGTTGGTTTCAATACTTGCTGCCAGGTATTTATCGTTAAATTCTTTACCCATCCATGAATTAAGATCTTCGAAGCCCGCCTTTAAACCTGATGGCACTTGTTCCGGAATGGCAATGCCCTTTATTGTAAGCAGGGCCATAATATTTTTATTCATAGTATCCTGACTGACCATACTTGCAACAGCAAATTTCCTGACCTTTCTGGCACCGGTTTGGCGCCGGGCAAGCTTAGCTGCTTTTACCTCATATATACCTGTATTGTACGCTGAAATCAGAAATTGGGTATCGTTCATTCTGCCATTAACCGTATCAGAAAGGGATGGCGCAGGGATTGAGATTGCAACACAAGCGCCCGAAACCTTTTGATGGGGTGCATGATTAAATAAACCAGAGGTAAGGCTGGTGGTTATCAGGAAAAAAAATGCGGCTTTCATATACTTTGTGTTTTAAGGCATTACAAACAATTTATGCGGTTACTTCCGGCTGCTGCTAAAAGCAAGGTGGCCGGTTATACCCGCTTAACGGATCATTTTCATTGACACGGTATCGTTCTTCGCCATGTAATCAAAACGGCAATCTTTAAAAGAAGGGGCTTTTATAGTTGGCTTATAGTTTTTAGAAAATGCATATGGCTCGGTAGGAATACCAATCAGGTTTTTATCAATCTTTCCATTGCTGTTAACATCCTGGTAAATGGCCAGTGCATAGGTTCCAACAGGTAGGTCCTTTATTTGAGCGGTAAGCTGTTTATCGTGAGGGGTAAATGTGTACACCTTTAACTGCTCCCTGGGGTCAGGAAATTTATTCTTTGTGCCGTAAACACCCACCACTACCGGCCCTGTAGCCGTAGCAAGATTAGTGATAACCAAAGTTAAAGGCAAGCTTACATTTGCTGATGTAACAGTATCTTTTACAGTGCCGGGCAAAGCAGCACTTTTTGTAGTATCAACCGCAGCAGTAGTATCCTGAGCAGTTACTACAGGCGATTCCTTAGCCTCCGGGGATTTGCAGGAATACATAATCATGAAGTTAAGGGCGATAAGTGCAGAAAAAGTAAATCCTTTCATATTTTCAAACAGTTTTATTGACATCAAAATTAGCGCAGACATAAGGATTAACCGTTACAGAATTAATTACAAGAGTTACATAATTCACATATTTCCGACAGCACCAAATCTCTTTAACAGGGTGCATGTTATATGGCAGTCCTGCATTACCACATGTGCGGTAAACGGTTTTATTTAAGGCCCAAAAAGCGTTCCACATTTTTGGGTTTAATGAAACACATGAGTTAAGATATTTCCATTCAAAACACCTTTCATTCCCAGGCAGCTATTCTTATCTTCGGGTATCCAAGTGTATTGAAAAAAATTACCTGCATATTACTGTTTGGGCTTAGCGCCTGCTGGGGAAATATTTCCGCGCAAAATACTTTTCGCGCTATAGTTAAAAGCGCGGGCGATGACAGCGATGTGCTTTACGGGGCTGCAGCAATAATTGACACAAGCCTTTCAGCGGTGGCAGATTCGAATGGTTTAGTGGTTATAAACAACATACCCAACGGGGAGCATGTTATAGAGTTTTCGTACACCGGCTACTTTAAGAAAAGGATTAAGTTAACTTTTCCTCAGCAGGTTAATACTACCACCCAAATAAGACTTCAGACCCAGGCATTGGAGGAGGAGGATGTGGTAATAGCTTCCACCCGCAATTACCAGAAAGCGGAGTATGACCCCACACAGGTAAATGTAATGGACGCAGAAGAAGTAGAACAGGAATCGCATGATAAGCCTTCGGATGTATCGCATATTTTGCGTGAGCAGCCTGGTGTTCAGATGCAAAGGACCTCGGCCACAGATGGCACCATGGGCATTCGTTTACAGGGACTAAGCAGTGACTACGTGCAGGTGCTACAGGATGGGTTCCCTCTTTTTGGCGGGCTTTCAAATGTGCCGGGTATAGGCCAGATTCCGCCACTGAATATTCAGCAGGTGGAGATACTTAAAGGGCCTGAATCTACCCTATACGGCGGGGACGCAATAGCCGGGGTTGTTAACCTGATTTCGAAGTTACCCACTGCAGCACCCGTTTATGATTTAATGTTTAACGGTGAAAGTGCCAATGCCTATGACGGAGGGTTTTATGCCAGCCAGAAAATAAATTGGTTTGGTTTTTCATTAACCGGCACTTACAGATATCAGAAACAAAAAGACTGGAGTAGTTACGGGTTTACCGAAACACCGCTGATGAACCGATATGTTTTATCGCCACAATTATATTTCGACCTTTCAGGGCATGCGAAGCTGAACATTGGGGGCAATTATACGCACGAGAACCGGGTTGGAGGAAGCGATGCATGGTTTAATGGCACCAGCGATTCCACTAACACGTATTACGAACGGAATATTTCAAATCACATTTCTTCAAATGTTAAATTTGAATATGACTTTGGCGCTAAGGGTACCTTAACGGTTAAGGATGCCGTTAATTATTTTACCCGCAGTTTGCAGCTTCCTTATTACCTCTTTACGGGCATTCAACTTGCCTCAGCCTCTGAAATAAATTACCACGTTGCCATTAAAAAAAATGATGTGGTGGTGGGAATAGATGTACGAACAGATAAATTTAACGAAGGTGCCGACTCATCGGAAGTTAAGCGTAATTATAACTTTAGTACGTACGGCGTATTTGCGCAATACATGTATCACCTTGACACCAAAACCACACTGGAAGCGGGTTTCAGGTTGGATTACAATAATTTCTACAAGGTTTATCCACTTCCACATGTGGCCGCACTCCGGAAATGGAATGATATATTCAGCACCCGGTTTAACTTTGGCATGGGATATAAACTGCCTACTATTTTTCAGGCAGAAAGTGAAGAGGCCAGGTTTGTTAATGTATCGCAAATAGGCCCTTCCGTAAAGCCTGAATTATCTTTTGGCGGTACTTTTAACTGGAAAGCACAGTTACCTAATTTTAACGGCGTACATATTACACTTAACCAGCTTTATTTTTTCACGGAAATTGTTCATCCATTAATGGCTGACACCACATCGTTTAATTGTCCCAATGGAGATTGCATACAAACCAGTTATACCAACAGCAATGGTTTCACCCAAAGCGCAGGGGTGGAAACAGGATTTAACCTTAAATACCGCGGGCTTGAAGCCGGGATTACGTATACGCTTACCGATAGCCACAACAAATACAAAGATGTACTAGGCAACCCGGTTTTAAGTGTAAACCCTCTTACCTCGAAACATATCGTTTCCATTCTTGCAGGTTATTCCATCAAAAGCTTTTTTATTGGGCTTGACTGCT
>CAISWS010000286.1 GCA_903889265.1 uncultured Bacteroidota bacterium | reverse complement strand
TTGTATTACATCGCCGGTTTGAAAAGCTGAAGAATTATAATAAGGCAAAGCAGTAATGCCAACCTGTATGTTGTTTTGCACCCAGATATAATATGGCAAAACACCCAGATTGCTGCCCTGCACGGCAAAACCGCTGTTACTGCCGGGGCAGAAATACGAACCATACCTTTCAGCAAGCTGGCCTGCCGGTGGTGGGCCCACGCTGTCAACCGTAATATATAGGGTGTCATTAGCCAGGTTGCGGCCATTTAAACTGCACAAAACGGAACAAATGAACTGGGTGGTATCTGCTTTTACCACAACAACGGTGTTAGAGTCTACCCCGCTTAAAACAAGGCTGTCGCCACCCGAAAATGTTTGGCCATTTACTATCCAGTTAAAATACGCAAGCTGTAATTCGGGGTTGGCAACCCTGGTATGCAGGGTAATATCTGCACCCCGGCAAATATGCGAAACCCGCGGGGTAGATACCAGTTGCAGGGTATCGGCACTTTTGATAATAAATACAGCCGAATCGCCGTGCGCCATGTTGGGATTTTGGCAACCACCGGTTCTGGGATAGCATGATAGCCTGTCGCCGTTTTTATAGTGGTGGTACCACGAAAACGACTGCTGGGTAGAACCTTGTAAAAGCGAGTCGTTAAGGTACCAGGAAAAATACTGGTAAGGGGGACTGTTTTGCAGGTTAACAATATTAAAAGTGGTATAATATAAAGAATTACTGCAACCGGTAACAACACCATGGTTTGTAATATTAAAAGTTGGTAAAGTTGTGGTGTCGGTAACAATATTAACACCCACCGTGCTGCTGTTATAATATTTGCCATCGCTGGCCAGTATCCTTACATAATAATCGCCGTTATTGGCTGCGCTTGATGAGGCAACATATACAGTATCGGAAGTAATTCCGGTGGCCTGTCCGTTTTTATACCACTGCAAGGAGATAACACTGCTGTTTACGGCTGTGGTTAACAACAAAGGTTCGCCGCTGCAAAGCACCTGCGAGTGAGGTTGCGACGGGAAAAAAGTTGTTATAACCGTAGTATCGGTATTGGTAGCCACCGGTGCGTTAAAATCGAAATAGATAGATGCCGAATTTTTAATTTGCACACCCGGTGTTAATCCTCCAACGGCTTTAATGCGGTATTCAAAAAAGCCATGGCTGCCGGGCTCGCTCTGGGCGCTATCGGGCAAATTAATATTGCTGAAGGTTACTGATAACACGCCGCTGTCAATGCTCCAGGTATATTTATTGCTGGCCGTTATAAACTGAAAAGAGGAAATATCAAGGTTAGGGTCGAGCGTATCAAGCACCGTTATATTTACTGCCGAACCGGTACCGGTGTTTTGAAAGCGCACGGTATAGGTTAAATAACCGCCGCTGGCTATCTGCTCCCGGGCAAGCGGGCCTGCAGGGCTAACGGTTTTGCTGTTAGGGTCGTAACTGCCATAGGCAATGCCGGTAATGGTATCGCTGTTATCTAAAGGTGTGCTATCGGGTGTGTTACAAAAGGCGTGCAGCCCCGCGCTGACCGGGGTACCCAAAGGCACCGGTACCGGTACAATAAAATCAACATAAGCGTTAAATTCCACACCGGGGGCCAGGTTGTTTATATTCCAGGTAACGCTGTTGCCGTTAACTGTTCCTGCCGGTGTGCTGCTTTGGTAGCTTAGGGTTGAATTAAAATACATGGTTACCTGCCCGTTTTCGGTGGTGGTGCCTACGTTCCATGCCGTAACATCATAATCCTGGTGGAACCCCGGCCTCGGTAACTCATACGGAGTAATAAACACCTCCATATCATTTATATTGGGGCGGGTATAAACACCTATGTTATCAAAAGTATCAGCCCCGAATGCGGTAAAAAAGGCGCTGTAGGGCTGCGTGGTTAAAGTGCGGTAAGGCAATACCGATACACCATATATGTTATACGTTACCAGCGGCTGGCACTGAAAAAGGTAATGCCCTGCGGTATCTGAAACATGTAAAAAATTACCGGGCTGCATAGCCACATAAAATCCGGGTATTGGTTTTTCACCTGCATCCAGGTAACCGTTCTGGTTGGTATCGCTAAAAACTATGCCACCTGCCTCGGGGCTTACAGGGCAGCCGTAGGTATTGCCCGTTTGGCACAAACCAAGGGCCTGATCGCTGTAAAAATAAATTGAAGGAATATCAGGCACACACACCGCCGGTGAACCTGTTGTAATCAGTGTATATACAATACCGGTTAAATAAGGCAGGCAATACAGCGAAGGGTTATTTCCTAAATCAAGATAGTAAGCACCCACAGCCAGGGATGGGTCGAAACCGGATATCTGGCAGCTATCCATCAGCAAGGTAAAGTTGCCAGTTGGTACGTAAGTTACCTGCCCGAAGCCATTATTATTAAAATTCAAATATTGTAAATTAGAACTCTGGTAAGCAAAAAAATTCCGATCAATAAAACCTAACTGGTTATGTGAAAAATTTATACTATCGGCGTATTGCATAGACCCGCAACTGTTACACCCCGGAGTATAATATTGAACAATAGCACCCTGATACCCTATATCCGTTATGGAATTATACGATAAGTCGAGATTATATATATATGCATTAAACTGCGAAAAGGAAGAGATATTATCGCTATTGGCATTGATGCTTAAATAATCGCCGGATGCTGCGTTATGGGCATTTTGAACAAAGTTAGGCAAGCCGCCACCGTTGCTGAGGCCAATTTGCGGACAATCATTCATGCTTATAAGGAGGCCCACGTAAATACTATCGGCACCCACTGTGGCTAAATTGGGCATGCTATCCAGCTGCAATGTTTCGTAAATGGTATCGGGCAGATAAGGAATAGTGGATAGCGGATTGGCGGTAAGTATCAGGTCGAGCATACCATTGGGCATGGTGCCGGTGCTGTTGATGTTGCAATGGTCAAGGTCCAGAAAAGTCATTGGCGGGGCCACATTGGGCAGGCTGGTGATATTGGCGCAATAGCTGCAAATAAAAGTATCGAGCGTAGCCTCAAACCCCGTAAGCGGCCCAAATGAACTTTGGCTGAGGTTAAGATAGGTAAGCGATTGTGGCAATGCAGGTAAAGTAAGGGCCTGGTCATAACTGAGGTCGAGATGGTAAACACTTGCAGGCACGGCAGGTATAGTAGCCATGGCAAAGCAATTGTTAACACTTAGCCATAATAAGCCCGAAGGTAAAGCAGGTAGCCCGGTAATACTGCCATCGTTCTGTAATATCAGTATCCGCAGGGTAGATGGCAACGCAGGTAAAGCAGTAAGGTAGCCATTGTTATATACTTTAAGCGCAAACAGGTTAACCGGTAACTGCGTGCTAAAAGCTGCTGCCGTTGAAGCAACAGCCTCGAACGAATTCAGGTTAGCCGGCAACTGCGGAAAAGATATAAGCTGCCCATAAACCACCAGGTTTAACAGTCCTTTAAAGTATTGTATGCCGGTAATGTCCGTAACGGAATTATCAGTGATAGTCATGTTGGCTACACCCAACACCGTGGCATTGGTAGTATCCAGCTGGCTGCCGCTGATAGCCGCCGGGGTTACATATGTTTTTATATAGTTGGCAAATGCAGTAGGTATGGTAACCCACTGGGCATTAACCTTACCTGGATTACAGAACAACATTACAAGCAATAAGCAGGGTAG
>CAISWS010000285.1 GCA_903889265.1 uncultured Bacteroidota bacterium | reverse complement strand
GGTTTCGTAAGCCGGTAAGGGGTTGTTTGATTGGTTGATAATGCGTATTTCCATAAAGCCGGACAAACCTAATTGAATTTATAGATTTTGGAAACACAAACCCTGTTCTAAATCTCATTTGCCCTTGTACCCCCTTTGGGGACGGAAGGGGCCGCCTGCATTTTTAATTTCCGAAACTTAACTTGTTTCTTATTTTCGCATCACTCAAAAAAAGAAACAAATGAACTTTCCAGACGATTTAAAATACAGCAAAGAGCACGAGTGGGTGCGTGTTGAAGGTAACACCGGTTATGTAGGCATATCCGATTTCGCACAAAAAGAACTGGGCGATATTGTTTATGTAGAAGTTGAAAGCGTTGGCGAAACCTTTGCAAAAGACGCAGTTTTTGGCACAGTTGAGGCGGTTAAAACCGTATCGGACCTTTTTATACCGGTTGGCGGCAAGGTGCTTGAAAAAAACACCGCATTAAACGATAACCCTGAGGCCGTTAACACGGATCCATATGGCAAGGGGTGGATGATAAAGATTGAATTTACCAATGCCGATGAACTTGACGGCTTGATGGACGCTGTTGCTTATAAAGCACACATAGGCGCTTAATTAAGTTACAGCCTGTATAAAGGTAATACCGATGCAAGCAAACCCGTATTTAAAATATAACTGGCCGTCCATTTTATGGGCGGCTTTTATTTTATATCTGTGCATGATGCCGGCACACCATTTGCCGCATATTGCTATACCGAACTTTGATAAGCTGGTGCATTTTACTTTTTATTTTACGCTGACATTGCTGATGAACTGGGGCTGGATGAAACAGGGTTCGTTTAACTGGTTACATAAAAGGGCCTTGCTGAAAATATTTTTGTTTTGCTGTATCTACGGTTTTACTATTGAAATTATGCAGGAAACATTAACCACCGACAGGCATTTTGAGTGGTTAGATGAAGCTGCAAATGCGACGGGAGCGGGAGTGGGACTTGTAGCATGGAGGTTCTATAGAAATAACAAAAACTAAACAGCCATTTTTCGCACGGAGGCACGGAGAAAAATGCAGAGGAATACAAAAGCATAAATGAATTTCTCGGCTGTTTACTCCGTGCCTCCGTGCGAAACAATTTGCATTCCGGGTTAAAATACTTAAATAACTTAGCGGCTGTGGCTAAGTTCAGTTAATTTCAGGTTTATAATGAAAAAAATCCTTCTTCTTATTGCATTACAGTTTTCGCTTTTGGTGCTGGTTAAGGCTCAGCCGGGGCGCGATGAAACCCTGGCCAACAGCTACCTGCAGGAAGGTGAATTTGATAAGGCCGCCGAGTTGTTTCAATCGCTTTGGGAGAAGAGTAACTATGATGTAAAGTTTTACACGCCATTATATCAATGCCTGCTGTCGCTGAAAAAATATGACGACCTTGAAAAGGTGGTTAAAAGGGAAATAAAAAAATACAGCGGTAACACACAGTTTATTATAGACCTGGGGTATTTATACTCTCAGATTCCGGATGCTGCCAGGAGTAAAGAGCAATATGATTTGGCTCTGAAGGAGCTTAAACCGTATGAGCCAGCGGTGCGTAACCTGGCCAACAGCTATGAAGGCTACCGGTTATATGATTATGTTATAGCGACTTACGAGAAGGGCAGCAAAACCATGAAAAACGAGACCTACTATAGCATGGAGCTGGCTAATGCTTACATGAGTAAGGGCGACGCAGCAAATGCTGTAAAATACTTTTTGCTGAATATTGAAATGAACCCACAAAACGAGCAGATAGTTAAGAACACCGTGCAAACAAATAAGGATGAGGCCAAGTTGCTGGAACAACTGGAAACGCAGTTATACAGCAAGGTGCAGAAGAACAATAGCAGCGAAGAGTTTATTGATTTACTTACCTGGGTTTATATACAGAACAAGGATTTTGAAGGGGCCCTTGCGCAAATGAAGGCGCTTGATAAGCGCAAAGGCGAAAATGGTACCCGGGTAATAACTATTGCCCGCATGGCGCAAACCGAAGGTGATTACACCAATGCGATTAACGGCTTTGAGTATGTGGTGAACAAAGGCAAAAACGGGGACCTTTATTTTCAGGCGCGCACGGAATTGCTTAACTGCCGGAAGGAAAAAGTTTCGAAAGACCTGAATTATACGCAGGCAGATTTAATTGGATTGAAGAACGACTACCTGGCTTTTATTAATGATAATGACCGCAACTTCCGTACCGCGCAAAGTATGAAAGACCTGGCGGATTTAGAGGGCTTTTACCTGCATGATAAAGCAGGTGCCATTGACCTCTGCAATGAAATTTTGAAAATGCCTGGTGTGGTAAACAAGCTTAAAAACCAAACCAAGCTATCGCTGGGAGATTTTTACCTGATAAGTGGTGATGTATGGGAGTCGACCCTGTTGTATTCGCAGGTGGATAAGGATGAGAAGGACTCTCCATTGGGTGAGGATGCCCGTTTCCGGAATGCCAAGCTGGCCTACTACAAGGGTGACTTTGACTGGGCACAAACGCAACTGGAGGTTTTGAAGTCTGCTACTTCAGAGCTTATCAGCAATGATGCTATTAAGCTGTCGGTTTTTATTATTGATAATCTGGGGCTTGATACCGTGGCTACCCCCATGCAAATGTATGCGCACGCAGAATTGCTGGAGTTTCAGAATAAAGACAGTGATGCTGTGGCTACTTTAGATTCTATAACCAAAATGTTTCCGGGCCATGCTTTAACCGATGATATTGAATACACCAAGGCTGAAATTGATGTAAAGCATAAAGAGTTTGAAAAAGCAATACCCCTGCTTGAAGATATTATTAAAACCTATAAAGAAGACCTGAAGGGCGATGATGCTACCTTTTTACTGGCAGAAATAAACGAGCAGCAGTTGCACAACAAAGAAAAAGCCATGGAGCTTTATAAAAGCATTATAACTGATTTCAGCAATTCTTTACTGGTTATAGACGCCAGAAAGCGATACCGGTTGCTGAGAGGGGATAAGATTGCCGAGTAGGAAGAAAAATTACCAGTCAACAAAAACTTATGCGGAAAATAATTATGGTGCTTGGGTTGTTTTTATCGGCATGTAATGAACAGCCCGATATTACTAAAGTCCAAAAAGGCATGACGGCCAATCAGGTTATGGGTATTATGGGCAGGCCAACAAACGTGCAGGATGTTGGTGAAATAGTATGGCAACGCTATGGACAGGACAAGGTAGTAGTTTTGGAAAACGGGATTGTGATAAATGTGGTTGCAGATGCCACCGCAGTGGATGATTCGATTAAGAAGTTGCTGGATACGAAATAGGGATAAGAGCAATTATTTTTTAACTACGTGCTTCAGCAAAAACTCTTCCGCAGTTAATACTTCAACTTTTGAAAAGTAGAAGCCAGCTTTATCCTCAGTAATGATGCATTGGCATTTTGCCTGTAATGCCGAATAATATTGCATGCCATCCTCAAAGTCTTTAACTGATTTATCATTAGCGGCTGCTTTCACAACTGGCTCGTCCATAGCTGTAATACTTAGCTTTTCGCATAGCAGGCCAATTTTTTTCCTTGCTAAAACGCTCCCATTTTTCTTTTCAGCAAAATAGAATGCTATTGCCAGGCAAAGAGGAGAGGTAAACACCTTGAACCCGGTATTGTCGCTTAAACTTAAAACCCTTGCGCACTGTGTAAAACGAGGGTATTCATTACATAGAACGGTTATAAGGATATTGGCGTCAAGAAAAATTTTCATTTAGCCTTTTTACCGTAATAATCCTTTTTTAATTCTTTATTGGTGCGCGGCGCGCGTTGGTATTCAACCTCACCCTCACTTACCATGTGAACCCAATCGCTAACCGGTAATTCATCCAGAGATTTATACGATGAATTGGTAACCTTATTTAATAAAAACTCAGTTAACCTGGATAGGCTTATATTATTTTCCTCCGCATATTTTTTAGCTTTTTCAATCACAGATTGATCGAAGCTGAGCGTTATTTTGGCATCCATATTTATAAAGTTATACGACAAAATTAAAAAATCTATACGACAAGCCAAAATTATCGCAAAGCTATTGGCCCAAAACGGGGTGCATCACTTCTTTGCACTAGTTACGGCGGTTATTAACCAATATAGTCGGTTTAAACCTTTGTTAAACTTGGCCAGTCATAGTGTTTTCAACATTTTTATGTAGTTTTGCACTATTAAACTCAGAAATCATGGAAGTAGCATATAGCAGTATTTTTCAGCCCGAGCATTTGATATTGATATTGGTGTTGGTGGTGTTTTTGTTTGGAGGTAAAAAAATACCTGAGCTAATGCGCGGAATGGGCGAGGGAGTAAGGGAATTTAACGCCGCAAAGAGCAATATAAAGCAGGAGATTGAACAAGGCATGAGAGAGAAGCAGGTTACTGCTCCGCCTGCACCAGCCAAAGAAACGGTAACCGAAGAAAAAAAGGCCTAACCGCACCACACAACAGCAATGAATTTCATGGTCAATTTTAATTTAAATTGAGGTGGCGGAGTTGTCCGGTTTAACTATTCGGCAAGTTCAGTCAGAACTGAGCAAAGGCACGCTTACCTGCGAGGGCCTTGTTACTGATTATTTAGGAAAGATAGAAGCTAATAAACACCTCAATGCTTTTCTGGAAGTATTTGCCGAAGACGCTTTACAAAGGGCCAGCCTGCTTGATAAAAAACTTAAAAATGCGGAACCGGTCGGCAAATTGTTTGGCATAGTGATAGCCATTAAAGACAACATTTGCTACAAAGGCCACAAGGTTTCGGCAGGTTCAAAAATTCTGGAAGGATTTACCTCACTTTACGATTCAACTGTAGTTGAAAGGCTATTGGCAGAGGATGCGATTATTATTGGCCGCACTAACTGCGATGAGTTTGCCATGGGTTCAAGTAACGAAAACTCGGCTTATGGCAATGTGCTGAATGCTGCTGATAATTCCCGCGTTCCGGGTGGCTCATCGGGTGGCTCGGCAGTGGCGGTTCAGGCGGGTTTGTGTCAGGTTTCATTGGGTTCAGATACTGGCGGCTCTATCCGTCAGCCAGCATCTTTTTGTGGTGTGGTGGGTTTAAAACCTACTTATGGCAGGGTTTCGCGTTATGGACTGATTGCTTATGCTTCCTCTTTCGACCAGATTGGGCCTTTTACCACCTCGGTGGAGGATTGTGCCCTGGTTATGGAAGTAATATCGGGTAAAGACAATCATGATTCCACTTCCTCATCCCAAAAAGTTGATTCTTATTCCTCTTTGCTTGGGTTTAATAAAAAGGCAAAGATTGCGGTTTTTCCAACCACACTTATCAGCGAAGGTTTACACCCCGAAGTAAAAGGTGCGGTTGAAGGGCTTATTGCGGATTTGAAAAACGATGGGCACACCGTTGGCGAGTTTGGTTTTGAGTTTTTAGACCACCTGATAGCTACTTATTACGTGCTTTCAACCGCGGAGGCCTCTTCTAACCTGGCGCGGTTTGACGGGGTGCATTACGGATACCGGAGCAAAGAGGCTCATGAGATGGAAGAGGTGTATAAAAAATCGCGGACAGAGGGTTTTGGCAAGGAAGTGAAGAACCGGATCATATTAGGCACGTTTGTTTTAAGCTCGGGCTATTATGATGCATATTACAGCCGGGCCCAAAAAGTAAGAAGAATACTGACTGACAAAATAAGGGCTATTTTTAAGGAATACGATTTTATTATTATGCCTACCAGCCCAACGGTAGCCTTTAAGTTTGGAGAGAAAACTGATAACCCGGTTGAGATGTACCTGGCAGATATTTATACAGTATTAGCTAACCTGACCGGGATACCGGCAATTTCGGTGCCGTTATCGGAAGATAAGCAGGGCTTACCTATTGGTGTACAGGTATTGGCAGATAAGTTTCAGGAGGCAGATTTACTTGCATTTTCAGAGAAATTGATGCAACTTTCCCCGGTATAAAAAGTAGAAATAGACACTCAACATATCATTCTTAACAAATAGAACCTCAAAACAGCCAGCCTATAGCGCCTTTCTACAGTTGAATAACGAAAGAAATCTATTTTAGCGCAAAACAGTTTTGTTAGAGATGATAGCGTACTTAAGCGGAAAAATTACCTTCAAAAGTCCAACTCATATTTTCCTGGAAACGGGGGGTATTGGGTATATGGTAAAAATCAGCCTGAACACTTTTGAAAAGATTCAGCATTTGGATAATTGCCGCCTGCAAACCTCGCTTATAGTTAAGAACGAAAACCAGTCGGTTTCCGGCTTTGAGTTATATGGTTTTTTTGAAGAACAGGAGAAAGACCTTTTTGAAAAGTTAATATCCGTTTCGGGTGTTGGGGCATCTACCGCCAGGGTAATGCTTTCATCCTTTAAACCCGATGAAATAAGAACGGCTATTTTGGGGGAAAACGAGGGTTTAATTCAAAGTATTAAGGGAATTGGCCCTAAATCAGCCAAAAGAATCATTCTTGAACTGAAAGACAAGGTTGGCAAGATGAGCACCGAGGCGCTTTTGGTTTCAACACCAAACAATACAATGAAAGAGGAAGCGTTATCTGCTCTCGTTGCCCTGGGATTCAACAAACAAGCGGCGGAAAAGGTGATTAACAAATTGCAGGGCGGCGGGGATACCCGCAATGTGGAAGGTTTGATAAAAGAAGCACTGAAGTTATTGTGATTTATAATATTCCGGGGCCAGGCTCAAGATAGTGGAACCGGGGTAGCGACAAAAAATTGTACAACTTTTAGATAAGGGTGAAAGGCACAAAAAAGATATATGCTTGGGTTATTGCGGTTAGCTGCATGGGTTTGCTTTTTGCGGCCTATGCCGAAAGTGCCCGTGAGCCTTTCAGATACGTGCTGCCCGAGCCACCGGCACCAACGCCAATACCGGATACGCCCGTTACTACACCACCGGTAAAATTAAAATATCCCATGACCGACAGGCAGGGCGATTTTGTGACCGACAAACCAACCGACCCTTTTTATTTAAAGGACCCGCCTACCATGCAGGAAACTGTGGAGTATGACCCTGAAACCGGCATGTATGTGGTTTCGGAAAAAGTGGGCGGTGTGGATGTGAGGCCACCCATGTACCTGAGCTATGCCGATTACATGAAGTACACGGAGCAGCAGGAGATGAAAGACTACTGGAAAGAGCGTGCCAATGCCGTTAACCTGGTAGAAGAAAAGAGCCTGGTGCCACCGGTGCAGATTAAAAACCAGATTGTTGACCGCTTATTTGGCGGCAGCAAAATTGAAATAAAACCTCAGGGAAATGTTGAAATGACCCTGGGCGCCAATATTCAAAAAACTGCGAACCCGAATATTCCTATCCGCAACCGCCAAACCGGTGGTTTCAATTTCGACATGAACATTAACATGAACGTGATTGGTAAGATAGGTGACAAGCTTCAGCTAGGCATTAAGTACAATACCCAATCGGGTTTTGCTTTTGATAATACCGTAAAAATAGGTTACACCGGTGGCAAGGATGATATTATTAAATCCATTGAGGCCGGTAACGTGAGCTTGCCTTTACCTACCAGGCTTATTACCGGTAGCCAGTCGTTATTCGGGGTAAAAACAGTGTTGCAGTTTGGCCGTTTAACCTGGACCAGTGTTGTATCGCAACAACAATCAAAAAAGCAAAGTATAACGCTGCAAAACGGAGCACAGCAGCAAACCTTCTCTGTTAACTCGGACCAGTATGAAGAAAACAAGAACTTCTTCCTGGCCCAGTTTTTCTATAACCAGTATGACGGAGCCCTGGCTAATTTACCCAAAATTAATTCGGTAGTGAATATCACCCGTATTGAAGTTTGGGTAACCAACCGTACCAACGCTACTACCAATGTGCGCAACATAGTAGGCCTTATGGACCTGGGTGAAGCCACGCCATACTCCAACCAGATACAATCCACAGCTGCCGGTGATGGCCGTCCCCGTAACACAGCCAACGCCATTTACAATCACCTTACCTCAGTTCCCTCCAATCGTTTGGATGGTAACATAGTGGCAGTATTGCAGGGCCCCGGTTATAACCTGCAGCAAGGCCAGGATTTTGAAAAAACCTATGCCCGGAAACTAAACCCCAACGAGTTTACCTTCAACCCTCAGTTGGGATATATATCCATTAACTCGCAGCTGAACCCGAACGACGTTTTGGGTGTGGCGTTTCAGTATGAGTATAACGGAGCTATATTCCAGGTAGGTGAGTTTGGCGATCAGTTGCCACCCGATTCAGGCTCGGTGGCTAAAGACCTTATCCTTAAATTATTGAAGGGAACAGCGCCTCGCACTAACCTGCCAATCTGGAACCTGATGATGAAAAACATCTACTCATTAGGTGCTTTTGGTATCAGCCCCAAGAATTTCTTTCTGGATGTTTACTACAATGACCCTGCTACCGGGTTAAAGCGTTATATACCGCAAGGCTGTCTGGAAGGAAAGCCCCTGTTGCATGAACTGAACCTGGACAATTTGGATATGAACAATGACCCCCTGCCACCCACCGGCGATGGGTTATTTGACTTTTTACCCGGCGTTGACATTTTACCACAAAATGGTAAGCTGATATTTACCTGTAAGGAACCGTTTGGAAAGTACCTTTCAGCAAAACTGGAGCAATGTGGTAGTGCCGCAGATACAGGCGTTTATGTTTACCAGCAGCTATACGATTCAACCAAGTATCAGGCGCAGCAGTTTCCGCAGTTTAACAGGTTTGTTATTAAGGGAACCTATATGGGGACTAACGGCAGCCAGATATCATTGGGCGCTGGTAATATACCCCGGGGCTCGGTAGTTGTAACGGCGGGGGGGATAAAGCTGATAGAAAACCAGGATTACACGGTTGATTATAACCTGGGCAGGGTAACCATTACCAACCAATCTATTTTAAACAGCGGGCAACAGATAAAAATTGACTACGAAAATAATAACCAGTTTGCTACACAAACGCAATCCTTGTACGGCACCCGGCTGGATTATAAAGTAAACGACAAGTTAAATATTGGCGGAACATTTATACAGCTTGCAGAAAGACCCTTTACCCAAAAAGTGAACATAGGCGATGAGCCTATTAAGAACGACATTATGGGTACGGACTTAACCTATAAAAGCAACCTGCCGTGGTTAACTACAGCTATAAGCAAGTTATACAACACCAAGGAAATGTCGACGCTTTCGGCTTACGGTGAGTTTGCTTATCTGAAACCCGGGCACTCAAAAGCAATTAATGATGCAAACAAAAACGGACAGATTTATATTGATGATTTTGAAGGAACCAGCTCGGGGTATGACTTAAAGACCCCGCCTATTGCCTGGAAGCTTGCTTCTACTCCCCGCAATTCGCCGGGCGCTAGCGGCAGGGTACAGTTTCCGGAAGGCAGTTTTGTAAGTGATGAAAGGTATGGTTACAACCGGGCTTTGCTTGCATGGTACCGGATTGATAACTCGTTTTATACCCAGCAAACCAGCCCGGCGGTGGTTTATAATAATACGAACCCTTATACGGATATTACAAATAACTATGTGCGGTTAGTGCCATATCAGGAGGTTTACCCAAATGCCACGCCGGGCACTTTAGATGTTAACTTATATACCTTTGACCTTGCCTATTTCCCCCGGCAAAGAGGGCCTTATAACTATGAAAGCAAGCCCCAGGGCGCGCCGGGAATTTCAGCAGGTATTAATTCCAACGGGGACTTAAACAGCCCTTCTACCAGGTGGGCGGGTATTATGCGGGCTATGGATAATACTGACTTTGAAGCAACCAACGTGCAGTATATTGATTTTTGGCTGATGGATCCTTTTCAGGAGCAGCATGCCACCAGCCAGGGAGGGTATTTATATATTGACCTTGGGAATATTTCGGAGGATATTTTACAGGATTCGCGCCAGGCATTTGAGAACGGGTTGGGTTATGACACTTCGGCTACTTCTTCAACCACTGATAATACGTTTTGGGGGGTTGTGCCTAAACTGGTACCATTGGTAAACGCTTTCGACAATGACCCTACTTTACGGCCACTGCAGGATGTTGGTTTAGATGGCATGTCTGATGCGGAGGAAAAGGTAAGAAAGGCTACCTTTTTGGCTAATATATCAGCTAATGTAACAAACCCGGCAGTAGTGGCCGAGCTGAACAATGACCCAAGTTCAGATGACTACTACTATTTTCAGGACCCCAACTTTTTTGCCAATGAGCCGTCCATTATAAACAGGTATAAATACTGCCAGGGGACAGAAGGCAACTCGCCGGTTCAAACCAACAGTATTGCCACCACTGCCGCCACCAGCCTGCCAGATAAGGAGGATGTGAATAATGACAACACCATGAATGAGGATGAGGAATATTTCCAATACGTTGTGCACATGGTGCCGGGAATGAATGTTGGAAATAATCCGTATATTATAACTGAAGAAGACGGAAACAACGACCCCAACATCGTAGCGGATGGAACAGGTACCAAAGCCCGGTGGCTCGAGTTCAGGGTGCCCATTAACTCTTATACCAGCCGGGTGGGGGCTATCAGTGATTTTACGTCTATACAGTTTATGAGGATGTTCCTGACAGGGTTCTCCGATTCATCCATCATCTTCCGTTTCGGTACCCTGCAGCTTACCCGTAACCAGTGGAGAACTTATGACCTTTCGTTAGATGATGGTTGTGATAACGTAAGCCCGCACCCCAGTACACAGGCCTTTTTTACGGTGGGTTCAGTTGGGCTTGAAAATAACGGAAGCAAAGTGCCGGTAAACTATGTGTTGCCTCCAGGCATAGTAAGACAAGAGGTTTTGGGTGCACAAACCAATCAGTACGTGCAGCAGGATGAGCAATCGCTGGATGTTCAGGTTTGCGACCTGCAGGATTGCCAGCGCAAAGCAGTATTTAAAAACATCAACCTTGACCTTAGAAATTACAAAAGGCTGGAAATGTATGTGCATGCTAACCGGATATTAAACGAGCCGCTTGTGCGTGATAGTGAAGTAACTGCCTTTATCCGGATAGGGTCAGACTTTGTTGATAATTATTACGAATATGAAGTGCCGTTGAAAATAACCGCTGACGGAATATATAATAACGCCAGTACCACCGACCAGGAAACAGTTTGGCCTGCCACAAACTCCATGACGATTACTTTGCAGGATTTTGTAACGCTGAAAGAAAAACGGAACGCCACTAACGGATTTCCGCTGGACGCCCCCTTTACCTCAACTGATGCCCAGGGGAACCTGATAACCATTAAAGGAAACCCGAATATTGGAGGGGTAAAAACTGTAATGCTGGGTATTCATAATCCGCATAAAGGGGCACCTTATAACCCCTTACCAGGTAATAAAGATGATGGACAGCCCAAGTGCGTGGAAGTGTGGTTTGATGAGTTACGGATGGATGGATTTAATGAACAGGGAGGTGTTGCGGCTTTGGCCAACGTAAATGTTAAGATGGCAGATTTGGGTACCCTGGGTTTAGCCGGTAGTATGCACACCGCCGGGTTTGGCCAGGTAGACCAAACGCTGGACCAATTGACCAAGGACAATTTATACAGCTACAACTTTACCACCTCCATAGAAGCCGGAAAAGTTTTGCCTGCCTCACTTGGAATCCGCATTCCGTTTTATGCCAATTATGCTCAGTCGTTTAGTACACCAGAGTACGACCCTTACCAGTTTGATATAAAGAGCAAGGACCAGTTTACTATTATCAGGAATGCATACGGTTTAGATTCCCTGCATCAATACCAGCAGGAAGTAAGGACCATAAATACCACGCGGGGCTTTAACTTTACCAATGTGCGGATTGTGCCTAAAACGAAAGCGAAGCGGCCGCATATATACGACCCCGGCAACTTTAACTTTACATACTCGCAAAACGAAATAGCATACAGCGATCCGTTTACGGCTATTAACTCGGTAAAAACATGGGTGGGTATTGTTAACTGGAGTTTTGCACCGCAGGCAAAAGACCTAACGCCGTTTAAAAAGGCCATCAAATCCAAATCAAAGTGGTTTGACCTGATACGAGATATAAACTTTAATCCATATCCATCAACCATGGCGGTTACTTCAAACTGGAACCGGGTGATGAATACTATTCAGTTGCGCTCGTTAGGCGCGGTGGATTTTGCAATACCAACCGAGTATGCCAAAACCTTTTTATGGAACCGGACTTATACGTTTAAGTATAACCCGTTCAAATCGCTTAGCATAGAATACGGTGCACGGGACCAGGCGGTTATTGATGAACCCCAGGGATTAATAAATACCGCTGATGAGCGGCAGCAAATATGGAATAAAGTATTGCAGGGTGGACGCAACACCAATTACAACCAGAACCTGGCAGTAAATTATGTAGTGCCACTTGCTAAAGTACCGGCCCTTGATTTTATTACCGCCAATGCCGGTTATACGGCAACCTACAGCTGGACGGCCCTGCCTTTACAGCTAAAAGGCCCTAACGCGCAACACGATAATGCCGACTCAAATTCGCTGGTGCAAAGCACCCTGGGTAATATCATTAACAATACCCAAAACGACCACGCCAAAGTAGATTTTAACTTCAAGAAGCTTTATGACAAGAATGACTTTTTGAAAGTTTACGATTCGCCGAACCCTAACCTGGGCGATAAAAAGGAAAATGATAAAAAGCGCGATGCGGTAAAAAATGCGCGCAAGAAAATAAAGGATGAGATTGCAAAACTGAAGGAGAAGGGCGAAAAACTGAAAGGTGACCTGCAAATAGTTGATGCCGACCAAACCATGGATGGCGTTAAGCGCGATGCGGAGATAATTAAACTCAAAAAGGAAATAAAGGACAACAAAAAGGCTATCAGGGCAAAGAGGAAGGAACTCAGGACCAAGCAGTATCCCTCAGACCCATTGATATCTTTTATTATGAGGCCCCTATTATCACTTAAAAAAATAGGAATAGATTATAAAGAGAATAAATCAACCACACTGCCCGGCTTTGAGGGTTACTCGCGCATTTTGGGTAATGATTATACCAACAGCAACCCTAACGGACCCATGTTGCGTAATGCGCCAGGGTACGGCTTTGTATTTGGATGGCAGCCCGGCGATATGTTTGTTAAAGGAGTTAACACCCAGCAAAGATATAACTGGCTGAACCGTGCGGCGGCCAATAACTGGATTAGCAGTGATACCTTACTAAACCAGCAGTTTACCCAAAACCGTGAAGACCGTGTAGATGCTACAGCCAGCTTTGAACCCTGGACAGACTTTAAAATAGATATGACCCTTTTCAGGGATTATTCAAACAACTTTGCTGAGTACTTTAAATATATTGATACTACAATAAACGGTGTACAAACCGGGTCGTATCAGCACCTAAATCCGGTGCAATCGGGTACTTACAGTATTTCTTATCTGCCAATTAAAACCCTGTTCAGTAAAATTTCGAACGTCGGGTATTCGGCTATATATAATAATTTTATTAATGATCGCGCCGTTATTTCCCAAAGGCTGGGTGAGCGAAATCCTAACAGCGTTAAAACCGGCAGAAACTCTACCTACTATAATCCATCTGATTCGTTGTACTCATCGGGCTTTGCGGATGGTTACGGGCCGCTATCGCAGGATGTATTGATTCCGGCCTTCCTGGCGGCCTATAATAAACAGGACCCCAGCAAGGTTTCGCTTAACGCTTTCAATTCAATACCGATGCCTAACTGGCGCATATCCTATAACGGATTAACCAAGTTTAAATGGGCGCAAAAATACTTTACCAACTTTACTATTACCAGTGGTTATGCATCAACGCTTACGGTAAGTAATTACTCAACCAACCTGCTTTATAACGGCGATGGAACTGCTATTGGTTCAAGGGCGCGCGACTCGCTTAGCAATAACTTCTACTCACTTTATACCATGCCAAGCGTTACTATTAACGAATCTCTTTCGCCGTTAATTGGTATAGATGGAACCACCAAAAAGAACGTGACATTTAAATTTGATTTTAAAATGAGCAGAACACTGACAATGAGTTTTGCCGATTTCCAGATGATTCAGATCAACTCAAAATCGCTGACAGTTGGAGCGGGTTATAAGATTAAAGGGCTAAAGCTGCCGTTTAAATTACCGAATGGTAAAAAAATAAGGCTGGATAATGACCTTAGCTTCAGGTTCGACTTTAGCTGGCGCGATGATATAACGGTAAATAACCAGATAGACCAGGGCCCGGCGGAAGTTACCCAGGGGGCGACCACTTTTACTATCCAGCCGTCGGTTGATTATATAGTCAGCAAGCGTTTAACAGTAAGGCTGTTTTATGATGAAAGTAAAACCATCCCTAAAATTTCATCAACCTATCCTACTACCAACATTAAAAGTGGTATAACCTTCCGGTTCTCGCTGGCTGAATAAATGGGAATTTTTGTGCAACATGGGTTGCACAGAAACAATATGGGAAGATTCCGGGCGTTTATTAGTGGTTTTAATAATTTAGCAGTATGAGTTTTTATTTAAGACGTTCAACTTTTCTTATCGGGCTGCTGATGCTGGTTCAGCATTCATTTTCGCAAGGCAGGCAGATTGGCACCTGGAAGGTGTATTTGCCGTATGGAAGTTCGCTTGGAGCCTGCGATGCAGGTGATAAAATATACGATGCAGCAAGTAAAAGCATCTTTTCATATGAGAAAAGTACCGGCGTTATTCAAACTTACGACCAGAGTACAGGCCTTAGTGACATAGGCGTAAAATCAATCAGCTACGACCCGAACACAAATTTTCTGGCGATAGCTTACTTAAACAGTAATCTCGATTTTATCCAAAATGGCACCAACGTTTACAATATACCGGATATTAAAAACCAGGCTACTACAAGTGCAGTGGCTATTTATTCTATTTCGTTTTTAAATGGAAATGCATATGTATGTTCTGACCTGGGGATATCGGTGGTTAACCTGGCTCAGATGCAAATTTCAAGCACCTATGTTATTGGCTCAAACGGAAACCAGATACCTGTTTATTCTGCGAGCTTCGACAGCGTAAATATTTATGCGGCTACATCTGAAGGGGTAAAGTTTACCCCGCGCAGTGGCGCAAATCCACAGGATTTTAATTCATGGACTTTGTTTGGCCGTGCACAAAACCTGCCTGCCATGGCCGCAACTTATGTGCAGGCTTATAATGGTAACGTTTATGCAGTAATACCTTCAGGAAACAACAGTGATACTCTTTACCGGTACAGCAATAACCTATGGTCGCCGGTATATGCTGCTGCGGCAGATACTTTTACAAACCTTTCGGTAACCAATGGCAGCCTTTATTTTAGCTATTGGAGCAGTGCAAATGGAGCTGGAGGTTCTTTGGGGAAAATAGATGCTACGGGTAATTTGACGGTTAATGCCATTCAGGGACATTCCAAACCGGTTGGCTGGTTTGAAAGTAACGGGGTTTCATGGGAGCCTGATTATTGGAACGGTTTGTTTAAGCGTAATTCCGGTGGACTGGAACAGATTATTCCTGACGGGCCATTCTCTGCCAGTGTGTTTCAGCTGGATTCCAAAAATAATGTGTTGAATGTAGCGCCGGGGAGTGTAAACGATTCGTGGAACTACCAGTATAACCATGATGGGTTTTTTAAATATGCAAACGGAAGCTGGGCCAACATAAACGAGTTCAATAACCCTGTACTTGACACGTTCACCGATATTTTATCCACGGCCACCATACTTTCCCGAGGCAAAACCTATTTCGGGTCCTATTTGTCGGGGTTAATTGAACAGGACAACAGCAGTGGTAACCTGGCGTTTTATACCCAGTACACCTCAGCAGGCTTATTGCAAAGCGGCCCGGGAGACCCTGGCAGAACCAAGGTTACCTGTTTATTTGCAGATTCAAGCGATAATCTCTGGATTGGGAACGGCGGGGCCCCTGCTCTTCTTAAAGTAATGCGGGCAGATGGGACATGGAGAAAGTTTACAGTTCCATATCCCATTTTATTACTTAAAAGAATTGTAGTTGACCAGCAGGGCCAGGTGTGGGCTTCCACTTTTCAATCAAACGGGGTGCTGGTGTTTAATTATAATGGCAATATGGATAGCGTCAGCAATTTCCAGTATAAGTTTCTGCAAAGTGGTGTTGGGCAAGGCAATCTGCCAAGCGACAACGTTTTTGCCATAACCGTAGATCACACGGGCAACGTGTGGGTTGGTACCGATGCGGGTATTGGTATTTTTTATTGCGCAGGCAGCGTATTTAACGGCGGCTGTGATGCTACACAACCAACGGTAACCTTAAATGGCTACGTGGGTTACCTGTTTGGTATGCAAACGGTAAGGGCACTAGCTGTGGATGCAGCTAACCGGATGTGGGTAGGGACTACTGAAGGGGTGTGGCTGATATCGAACGACGGGCAAACAACCTATGAGAACTTTACCACAGCTAACAGCCCGTTACCTAATAACCAGATAACCGATATTTCTATTAACGATGCTACCGGTGAAGTATTTATAGGTACCCTGGGAGGCCTGGTAAGTTACCAGGGCGATGCTATCGGGCCATCGTGCACGGACTGTAACAGTGCTTTGGTTTATCCTAACCCGGTGAAACCTGACTATACCGGGCCTATTGCCATTAAAGGACTTACCGATAATGCCTATGTGAAAATTACAGATGCGAGCGGAATTTTAATATTTCAGGGCAGGGCTAACGGAACGCAGATGATATGGAATGGAAACGGTTACGATGGGCAAAGAGACAAAAGCGGAGTTTACCTTGTATTTAGCGGAACAGATACCGGTAAGGAAAAGCGGGTAGCCAAAATACTTATTGCCAACTAGGATTGATACGCCAGCCAGCAGCAGATTAAATTGAACAGGCGTTTTTTGCGCAAACGCTGCCCAACTAAAATGACTATTATTGACAAGGGGTTTGCCGGTGGTATTTTAGTACCCGAAGCGTAATTGTATGTATCACAAAACCAAAGGAATTGTACTTCATACTGTCAAGTATTCGGAAACGAGTGTTATTGCTAAAATATACACCGAAAAGCTGGGGCTGGTGTCGTATATAATTAAGGGGGTCCGCTCGGCAAAATCCGCATCCAAAGCCTCTCTGCTTCAACCCCTTACTTTGCTGGAAATGGAAGTGATGCACCGCGAAAATAAACAGCTTCAATACATCAGGGAATTCAGGCGTGATTATGTTTACCGCTCTATTCCTTTTGATACGCTTAAATCTACCATAGCGATTTTTTTACTTGAATTAATGTCGAAATCAATAAAAGAGCAGGAGCAGAACAGCGAAATGTTTGAATTTATTTACGAATCGCTTTGTGTTTTAGACCGCTCTGAGATCCTGAATCCGGATTTTCACCTGCTATTCCTGGTCCATTTTACGCGCCACCTGGGCTTTGTTCCGCATGGAAATTTTTCGGAAAAGAATGCTTTTTTTGAAATGACAGAGGGCATGTTTATTCCGCAGCAAAGCGAAATTAATGTGATGAGCAGGGCAGAAAGCAGGATACTGAATGAATTGTTGCTGGCTAACCCGTTTTCGGCGGTTACCTTAAAAATAAACAGACAGGAACGCAAACAAATGCTGGCTAACCTGGTGCGCTATTACCAGTTGCACCTTGAAAATTTCTCATTAAGATCGCCGGAGATACTGGAGGCAATTCTGGATTAATATAGTATTGGGTTTTACCCGGAATAAATAAACCTATATTTGTTTAATGCGTTCATGGAAAATTACCGGCGGTTTGTATAACGGCTTGACCGGCGTATCGCTGATGATTTTGATGGCGGTTTTTCTGGTAAACCATTTATTTGGGTTTTTCGGCCATTATGGATATGATGATTTGTACTATGCGGCCAAATCGCACCAGGTTTTAACCCATACCTTTTCGCTGGGAAACGACCATTATAATTATCGCTGGGTAACTATTTTTTTAACCGCCCTTGCTTACCGGCTGTTTGGTATTAATGACCATTCCTCGGCAGTTATGCCTGTGCTGTTTACCTTGTTAACGGCTTACCTGGTAGCCAGGTGTGTTGCCAATAAATGGCAGGCCTGCCTGGCTGTTTTCCTTTTCGGCCTATATTCATGGACGCTTTTTTATGCCGATAAAATAATGCCCGATGTATATGTGGCATTTTTCTTTTTTGCAGGGATTTATATTGTTTATATACAACAGGTGTCCGGCAATAAAAACCTGCTGAACGGATTTTTATTCGCGCTATCGCTTATGCTTGGGTTTCTTTCGAAAGAGACCATACTGCTTACTATACCCATCTTTTGCTACCTGTTTATAGCCGATGTTTTACAGAAGCGAAATGTGAGGTTTTGGGTAGCAGCCATCCTGTCGGCTATTTTACTTCTGGCCCTGTACTTTGTTTTTACAGGAATTGAAACGGGCTCATTTTTTCAACGATTTTATGCTATTGCCCATGGAAGTTATTTTAACCCCTGTAGCTATGATTTACTGCCATTTTCAGAAACTATCAGGCGTATAGGCTGGGGCTTGTGGCTGGTGTTTATACGAAGCGGATTGTTTTTACTTATCTTTTTTTCCCTGGCTGTAATTATCAAAAGGCCGGCTAAGGATATGCTTAAAATATCCACTGCAGATGATTTTTTTCCTTTAGTAATGATACTGGGGCTGCTCTGCGCAAACTTTATGACTACCTCGCCGTTGCATTATGTGCCCATGTGCGATGACCCGAGGCATTACCTGTTTTTAATTCCTGTAGCAGCGGTGGTTGCATCAAAAGGCGTGCTGTTTTTTTTCGAAAACCCCAAACAATTTTTTTGGTTACCGGTTTTATTTTTTATGGCCTTTATAATAGCCCGCAACCAGCAGTTTGAAAACCCGTGGCTTACGTACTTTCCGGTATTTTTAATTACAACCACGGCTTTACTTGCTTCGTTTGCCGGCTTTAATTTTATGGTTGCGGGAACGGTGGCGGTGTTTGCAGTTTTATTTGCCCAACCGGTGCAATCCTTTTTATATGCCCGGCAGCAAGGATACCGGTATCAAAAATGGCTGGTAAAAGATAACCTTGTAAACAGTAAAGAGAATGCCTGGGTAATTACTAATGAAGTGGAGCGGAACCTTGGTAATTACTACCTGGGGTTTGACACCTCCCATATTGCTTTTAAAAGCTTTAACGACATTAAAACCCAGCCGGTTCCTGAAGGGAAAAACCTTTATCTTTTGCTGGATGGGTTTAGCAACATGATGAGCGGAAAAAGATGGGAAGACCTGCCCGGTTACGCCAGGAACACGAAACCTTATCAACTGGCAGACCGTAAAGGGAATGCTGAATTATACCGGATAAAAAGGGAAGACCTGAAATAAGATAACCGGCTTATTGCACCCCTATTTTTAACCACACTTTAGTGGCCTTGGTAACCTTGTCTTCCATCCGGCAAAATATGGCTCCTTTGGGCCTTTCAAAGCGGGGAATAAATGCTGCAGAACTTAGTGAAGTGCTAACATCCGCAGCATGGTATTCCGAAGGTTTGCTGAGGACATATACTTTAGAGAGCAGATAATTTCTGTAGGCCCCTCCGGCTTTGGAGGTTGTAGTGAAATAACATAGGGTGAAAAGGAAAAGCAGAACTTTCATACCCCTAATTTACGGTAATTCTTCCAAATCAGTTTAACGTCGTCAGATACAGAATAATGGCGGGCATAAAGGAGGTCTATTTTTGAAAGGGTACCGGCATCCAGTTGCAGGCCGTCGTAACTGGTTGTGGTGGTGATTACACCGGTCTTAATAACGGGTAGGTTGCCAGTGCCGGATTGAGCATAACCTACCCAGGTTTTTTTACCCGAGGCAACGGCCAGCCAGTTAGAAACAAAGCCGCCGAAGTTTTTTATAATGAAAAGATTGACCGGCAGCAATACTACAAAACACAGGCTGCTGATAACATCAAACAGCCGCTTTTTTCTTTGATTGGCAGCCTTTGCAAGGTTAAGATTATGGTTGACGGAGTAGAGGTCGCCCGCAGTGTTTTTTGAGTTACTGCCTACAAAAGCCTCACTGCCGGGGTTGAGTATTTTGTAATCAATTTTATTGCCGCACAGGCTGATGTTGTTAATGATTTGGCTGAAAGTAAGGTCGCGCGAGCAGAAGATTATTTCATTAATATCATACACAGTTGCCAGTTGTGGCAGATTGTTTTGATCGTTGACAAAACTTACCACTTCGCTTTCGGCACCAGCCTGAAGTAAAAGTTTTTCAGCCCGTAAGCATTCCTCTTCTTTACCCACCAGCAAAGCTTTTTTATCATCACTGCTTTCGATGGACAGAGACTGGTATTTGATGAGGTGGTAGGAGGTTCTGGTAATCAGCATTTCGGCGGCCGTCCAGATAGCACCCAGGATAATAATGGCGCGCGAGAATCGCCATTCGTTAGGTAAAAAAGCATACACTGCTGCAATAGCAAGGGTGCCGAAAAAAATGCCCCTGAAAATGTTTGATATGCGGAAGGGTTTGTCGTACCCTCCGTTTAAAAAGGTAGATAGTATCCAGATAAGAATATAGGTAGGCACTACAATAAACATGAATTGCCCGGGATAATAATTATCGGTGTACTTAATCATATCCTCCCAATAACGGGTGATAAGGCAGATACCACCAAAACTTAGCAGGGCATCAATAATAAACAGGTAAGAAGAGGAGAACAGATTGGCCAGCACCGTTAAAAATCCCCTGAAAAAAATGGCGAGATTGATAAAAAGCGAAAACAGGCCCGATTGATTACCGCTAAAATGCTTGCGGGCAAAAATGATCATGGCGTTATAAAACACCTTTACGTAATTTAAGCTACCCTTGCGGGTGCTTTCTCCCTTATAATGGATGATGGTGGTGCCTGCGAAATAGAAATTTTTGTAACCGGCTTTGATGATGCGGTACGAGAGGTCAATATCCTCGCCATACATAAAGAAGGTCTCATCCAGCAGGCCGGTTTTATCCAGTGCGGCTTTCCGCATTAACATAAAGGCGCCGGATAATATTTCTACTTCGTTTGTTTCATGTTCAGGCAAAAAGCCGAGGTGATAGCGGTTAAAGGTTTTTGATTTAGGGAAAATTTTTGACAGGCCAAATGTTTTGCAGAAAGCTACCGAGGGCGTAGGCAGGCCCCTTTTTGATTCAGGAAGAAAATTGCCTTTTCCGTCTATCATTCTGACGCCCAGGGCACCGGCATCCGGATTGCCATCCATAAATTCGATGCATTTATCAAAGGTATCTTCGGCAACTACCGTATCAGGGTTTAATAACAACACGTACTGGCCGCTGGCCTTTTCAATAGCCAGGTTATTGCCTTTTGAAAAACCAAGATTAACCGGGCTTGCAATCAGGGTTACCCAGGGAAACATTTCGCGCACCATATCGCACGAGCCGTCGGATGATGCGTTATCAACCACAAACACCTCTGTATCAAGATGCTCAATGCCCCGTTTCACTGAATTAAGGCATTGCCCTAAAAAGTGCTTTACGTTGTAGTTGACAATAACAATGGAAAGTTTCACGCGCTAAATTTAGCTAAATGACTGTGCCTGCCAAGAGACGAAGTAATGAAAACTTTAACCCGAACTTTTTACAAGGTAATTTTCGTAGGGCAGGCGGGTGGCAATAGAACGGGCAAGGGTCATTTCATCGGTGTATTCCAGCTCGCCGCCAAAAGAGATTCCGCGGGCAATAGATGTGATTTGAACGTTGAGGTCGCGCAGTTTTTTGCTGATGTAAAAAATAGTGGTGTCGCCTTCAATGGTAGGGCTTAGTGCCATAATTACCTCTTTTACCTCGCCGGCCTCTGCTCTTTGAATCAGGGAGGAAATATTCAGCTTTTCGGGGCCAATGCCATCAATTGGCGAAATAATGCCGCCCAGTACATGATAGGCACCCCGGTAAATATTTGTATTTTCAATGGCAATCACATCCCGGATTGTTTCAACCAGGCAAACGGTGGTATGGTCGCGGTGGGGGTTGGCGCAAATATCACAGAGGTCGTTATCTGACACGTTGTGGCAGGTTTTGCAAAATTTAACCTCTGCCCGCATCCTTATTACTGCCTCACCAAAATTCTTTACTTTTTCCGTATCCTGTTTAAGCAGGTGGAGCACCAGCCGCAGGGCGGTTTTTTCGCCTATGCCGGGTAGTTTTGTAAACTCGGCAACGGCATCGGCAATAAGTTTGGAAGAGTACTTCATATCGCTGCTAAAATAAGTGTAATTATTATATTGCAGCCCAATGAGCGCAAAACTTTCTATTGTAATACCCGCCTATAACGAAGGCAGAACTATTCACCGGATTTTGGATAAAGTACGCGATGTGGTTTTAATAGCCGGAGTAGAAAAAGAAGTGATTATTGTTAACGACTGCTCGAAAGACAATACCGTTGAAGCTGTAGAAAGCTATAGCAGGAGTAATCCGGCTATGAATATTCAGTTTTACAGCCAACCAGTAAATATGGGTAAGGGCGCAGCGCTTCACCGGGGCATTAAAGAGGCTACCGGCGATTATATAGTAATACAGGACGCCGACCTGGAGTACGACCCAAATGAGTACAACATTTTATTAAAGCCAGTTTTAGACGGCTTTGCCGATGTTGTTTACGGTTCGCGTTTTGCCGGTGGCAGGCCGCACCGTATACTTTTCTTTTGGCATACCATAGGCAATAACCTGCTTACCTTTATGTCGAACATGTTTACGAACCTGAACTTATCAGATATGGAAACCTGTTATAAGCTTTTCCGGGCCGAGATTGTAAAATCGCTTGACCTGAAGGAGCAGCGCTTTGGGTTTGAACCTGAGGTAACCGCCAAAATGAGCCGCTATCCCAATGTGCGTATTTATGAAGTGGGCATCAGCTATTACGGAAGAACTTATGCCGAAGGGAAAAAGATTGGATGGCGGGATGGTTTCAGGGCTATTTGGTGTATACTTAAATATAATTTGTTTTAACCGGTGCCCCGCAGCTTGCATCCGGCACAAAGCCCTTACTTGTGATATGAATTATTTTATCAGGATAACGGGGCTTATCACCTTTGCTGTTTTACTTGTTTTTGCCCTGCTCTTTTTCAAAGAGCGCACCATCACTTTTGACATGTCGTCTCAGGAAATATTTTTGCTGATTACGCACAAGTTTGTATTAAACCTGAGAGTTGGCGCTGCCATCCCCCAAACTATTCCACTTATACTGCAGCGGTTGAATTGCCCTTTAAGCTCAATGCTGATGGTTTATTCGGCCAGCTATGTTGTTTTCTATTTCCTGTTCTTTTTAGTGATTGCTTTTGTGTTTCGGCAGGGTACCGTTGCCCTTGTTTTTTTATTAAGCATGTTGCTGGTTGTAAACGATACCTTTTACTGGATACAATCTGAACTACCCCAGGGCCTGGCCTGGCTGATGCTGTATTACGCTTATATTGAAAAGAAGGGCCCGGGCGATATAACCCGCAGGCCATGGCTGCACTTTTTGCTGATCATGTTTATTCAGTCTTTTCACCCATTAATTTTCTTCCCTATATTTTATGTGCTCATATTTTCGGTGTATAAACACTATAAGCTGGACCTGGGTTTTTACAAATGGCCGGTGGCAATTGCAGTTACAGATTTTGGCCTGAGAATCTGGGTCAGCCGCTTTGATCAATATGAAAGTGCCAAACTGGATTTAACAGGTGTAATAAAAGCACATGCAGACAGCATTGCCGGATTTGTAAGCAATGGGAAACTTATGTTGATTGCGCATGTGCCTTACCTGACAGTTGTAATTTTGGTGACAATACTAGTGTTATGGTATGCCAGAAAGCGCCGGACCTTGGGGCCGATTTTGGCACTTCTTTTCGGAGCAGGTATTTTACTGCTTTATTTTATTGCAAAACAGCTTTCCGGCTTACTGCCAAGCGTTGCAAAGGAATTGCACTTTGCAAAGTCTGATTACCTGATTTACTGGCTGATTTTTTTGTTTACCATTTTTGTTTTGGGGCTGAGGAGGAGATTTTGGGAGATTTCAATGCTTGTATTGTTTACCATGGGCTATCTGATGCTTATTTGTGTTGCCGGTTCATCGGCCGATAAGTTTTACCTGGAAAACATGATGCTGCCATTGGGTATTTTTGTTTTACTCCCATTTGTACATATTCTGGCGGACGGGTATTTTAAATTCCCAAGGCAGGCACAGATAACTGTGCTGGCGATTGTTAGCATAAGGCTGGCTTTTATTTTTAATACGCATACGCCCTATACCAGCAGGTTGTTTTGGTACGGACAAAGGTTTGCTGAAATGGACCGGGCACATACACAAAGGCTGATGCTAACCGAAAAAAGTGTTCCTATGGATACCCTGGTAATGAGTTGGGCATCGGGTTACGAATCGCTTATCCTTTCATCGCTGGATGGCCCAGAACATTCAAAATCTATTGTTATTGATAAAGACCTGGCCGGGTATCAGCCATATTTAAATTCAGATTCCCTGACCCTGGCAAAATGGGGCGTGTGGTCTCCTAAAGATTTGCCGGGGAATTATTTTTTAATGCGGCCAGGCAGATATTAATTTCTGCTGCTTTGTACGGCTAAAGGAATTAACTGTTGCTTTATTAGCAGGGGGGCGGAAACGTGATCATATGGAATGTTTACCTATCGTTCGTTTTGAATTGGTTAATGAAAACGCAACGGAAATTTTCCTTTCCTGTAATTTTAATCGCAATATTTGGCGCTGGCGAAAAGGCTGAATTTATAATGGAATCAGAAAGCATTTAAAACAGAAAAATTGATTTCTTCCGGGCACCATAAAATTTTTAGGAAACCAAACCGTAACTGGTTTATCGCCATATCCTTGTGTGGTTGTGTTTTTTGCGAATCAATGGCGTATACATTTGTTCAGCAGGAAGGGCAAACCTATTACTACTCCAGCTCTGTTTTGTATGTGCTGGCTGGCATTTTGATTTGTGTATTGCCCTTGTTAGGAAATAATGACGCCGTTTTGCCAACGGGTAATAAAAGCCAGTTTGGGCGGGTTTTACGGGTTTTGTTTTTTGGGTTTTTAGCGGCTTTTTTTGCTTTTCACGTCCATGTACTTATTCCGCTTTACCACCAAATACCCATAAGCCCAAAGGTAGCCGATATGCTTCCGGTTATTAAACTTGCCTGTAATCGTTTGCTAACCGGCCAACCGGTTTACGCCCCTACAGACGAAATATGGATAGGAACTGTTAATGCATATTTACCTATGATGTGGTTGCCTTATGTGCCTGCCCAGATTTTTGGCTACGATATGCGCTGGACTACGGTTACGTTATTGTTTGTTTCACTCTTTATAGCAGCGCTGCCCGTATTTAAGGCAAAATATGATTTGCCTGTTTTTCCAACACTTTTTGCGGGCATCTCACTTTTTCTTGCCTTAAACTATTTTCTTACGCATGGCAGGGATTTCTGGTCTATGACAGAAGAGGGCGTGGTGGCGGCCTTTTATGTTTTTTTAGCCTTTGCGCTGATAAGAGGAAATTATTACCTGATTGGCATTGCTATGGGTTTTTGCGTTTTAAGCAGGTACGCACTTATACCCTGGATACCGACCTATTTGACCTTTATATTCTTAACCCAACCGCGCAAAGAGTTTAGGAAGCTGTTTTTTACTTTGAGTGTTATTGTATTAATTGTATTTATAATCCCTTATTTTATATGGGACCCTTTTTATTTTTTGAGCCTGCCCGGCATTCAGTTAAAAAACGTTGACCCGTTTTGGCGGTATAACGGATTAACGGACCACACCTTTTTTAATGTTGGGTTGTATAAGTTTTTCACAATAGAGACGGCCAGGTTAATGGGAAACATTGGGCTACTCACCAGTTTTATTGCACCTGCCGTATTTATATTATTTGCGCAAAAATTTCAGAAGCGTTACAGGCTAAACGGCCGCTACATTGGTTTTGGCAGCCTTAAACTGAGCCTTATTTTCTTCTATAATTTTTTACCCATGCCTTTTAGCTATTTATTTTTCCCTTTAACGCTGATTTCCTATGCGTTGCTTTTTGATTTTATTTCTGCACCTTCAGGTACTGAAACTGCTGCACCGCTTTAAAGGCAGGGTATATCTCCATTTTATAACTTAATAGCCAGAATTTTGTGGATAAAGGTTGAGCGAAAAAAACAAATTAATGAGCCTCTAACCAATTAACGCCCACTCCAATTTCTGCCTCAATAGGCACCCGAGTTTTAATGGCTTTTACCATCTGCTCATAAACAATGGGTTTAAGGATATCAACTTCGCTTTTAAGGGCGTCAAAAACCAACTCATCATGCACCTGAAGGGTCATTTTTGATTTAAGCTTATGGTGTTTAAACTCTTTGTGTATGCCAATCATGGCCAGCTTAATCATGTCTGCTGCGCTGCCCTGCACCGGTGAGTTGATAGCATTTCGCTCAGCAAAACCACGCACGGTAAAGTTTTTGGAATTGATATCTTTTAAGTAGCGCTTGCGGCCCATAATGGTTTGCACATATCCGTGTTGCTGGGCAAACTGGATATTGTGGTTCATGTATTGCTTTATTTTTGGAAACTGCAGGAAGTAATTTTCAATAATAGTTTTGGCTTCGGCCCTTGATACACCGATGTTTTCTGCCAAACCAAATGCGCCCTGGCCATAGATGATTCCGAAGTTTACACTCTTTGCTTTATAGCGCATCTCTTTGGTAACGGCGTCAATTTCTACCCCATATACTTTGGCTGCTGTGGCGGTGTGGATGTCGAGTTTCTTCTCAAAGGCTTCCAGCATGTTTTCATCGCCGCTTAATTCGGCAACAACGCGCAACTCAATTTGTGAATAATCGGCAGATACGAGAATATGATCTTCATCACGGGCTATAAAGGCTTTGCGCACTTCCTGCCCGCGCTCGCTCCGGATTGGGATGTTTTGCAGGTTAGGATTATCTGAACTTAACCGGCCGGTAGCAGCAACAGCCTGACGGAACGTGGTATGCACACGGCCCGTTTTTTTATTGATTAGCAGCGGAAGTGAATCTACATAAGTAGATTTTAGTTTGGTAATTTGCCGGTAGTCGAGAATTTGTGCGGCTATAGGATGGTGTTTGCTTAAAGATTGCAGCGCATCCTCATTAGTTGAAAGCTGACCGGTGGATGTTTTCTTTCCTTCAAAAGGCAATTTAAGGTGACCATAAAGTATATCGGCCATTTGCTTTGGCGAGTCGACATTGAATTCAGTTCCTGCCAATGAGTAAATTTCATCGCGCACTTTCAGCATGTCTTTTTCAAGCACGCTGGAAAACTGGTGCAAAAAACCTTCGTCAATTTTAACGCCTTCATACTCCATGTCGGCCAACACCTCAATCAAAGGATGCTCAATATCATTCAACACTTTGTCAACCTCCTGGTGTGTTACCATGGGGGCAATTTTTTGTTTTAGCTGCAGGGTAATATCTGCATCCTCTGCAGCATATTCCGAAATTTTTTCAATGGGCACGTCGCGCATGGTGCCCTGGTTTTTTCCTTTTTTGCCAATCAGCTCTTCTATTGACACAGGAGTATAACCCAAATAAGTTTCGCTCAAATAATCCATGCCGTGTTTAAGGTCCGGCTCAACCAGGTAATGGGCAAGCATGGTGTCGTAAATGGGCATGCTTACATGTATATCGTAGCGCTTAAACACCAGCAGGTCGAACTTTAAGTTCTGTGCAATTTTTAAGTGCGTTTTGCTTTCCAATAAATGTTTAAAGTGCTGCGCAATCTTTTTCGTTTCCTCATGGTTGGGCGGACAGGGCACATAATATGCTTCTCCTTCCTTTACGCTGAAACTCATGCCCACCATATCGAGGCTGAAATAATCGAGGCCGGTAGTTTCGGTATCGAAACAAAATTCTTCATGTGCCTCTAATTTTTTTACAAGGGCCGTGATGGCCTCCTCACCTTCAACTACATGGTAACTATGTGCAGTGTTCGAAATGTTTCGTCCGCGGGCAATGTTTTCTTCCTGAGCGGGAGAGTCTGGTCCGGCAAACAAATCCTGCTGGGTGCCTGAGGAAGAGGGGGCAGAATTAGTAGCAGGTGTATGTGAATGTGCATTGGCAGCGGGCTGATTGGCTGTATAATCTAACCCGAAGATTCGTTTGCCTAAGGTGCGGAATTCAAGCTCGGCAAAAATGGCGGTGAGCTTTTCTTTATCCGGTGCTTCAACCTTCAGGTCATCATCTTCAACCGAAATAGGAACGTTTAGGTTAATGGTGGCCAGTCGTTTGCTCATTAAGCCCTGTTCGGCAAATTGCTTTACGTTTTCGCCTACCTTGCCTTTTATCTTGTCAGCATTGGCAATTACGTTTTCAACTGAGCCGAATTCTTTAATCAGTTTTTTGGCGGTTACTTCTCCTACTTTGGGAATGCCCGGTATGTTATCAACGGCATCGCCCATTAAACCAAGTATATCAATAACCTGGAGCGGCGATTCGACCTCCCAGTTCTTTTTTATTTCTTCAACGCCCAATATTTCTACTTCGCCGCCGCTTCGTGCGGGTTTGTAGATGTAAATGTTTTTTTCAACCAGCTGGGCGTAGTCCTTATCGGGTGTAACCATATAAACGATATGGCCTTCACTGGCTTTCTTTTTAGCTATAGTGCCAATAATGTCATCTGCCTCGTAGCCTTCAAATTCCAGAATAGGAATATGCCAGGCGCGGATAATATCTTTGATATAAGGCACTGCAAAAATGATGTCTTCGGGGGTTTCCTGGCGGCCGGCCTTGTACTCTGCATATTCAGCTTCGCGGTCGGCGGAGCCGCCAAGGTCGAAGACAACGGATAGGTGCGAGGGTTTTTCTTTTTGAATCAGCTCTAAAAGTGTGGTGGTAAAGCCACTGATAGCGGATACATTCTGACCTTTAGAGTTGATTAGCGGATTGCGGCTGAATGCAAAGTATGAGCGGAATATCAGTGCATAAGCATCGAGCAAAAAAAGTTTATTGTCTGTCCAGTCGGTGTGTCCCATAGTAAACGTTTTAAATCTTAGCGAAGGGCTAAATTAAGGACGGCAAATTAAAACTCTTTATCGAAACCAAGCTCATCCATTATGGGCCCCAGTTCGGCGTAAATTTCCTGTTTGGTATAGCCGTATTGTTCTAAGGAATATTCGTGGTGGCTTTTATATTGGCGGTTGCGCACCTCTTCTTTGGAAAGCTTATCCAGAAATTTCTCGCTGGGAGTCCAGTTAAAGTGGTTGTAAATGGCTTTAACTGTTCCCTGAGGGTTCGCAAGCAGGTCGTCGTACTTAACCACTATGAACTGTGAGGCGGGCAGGGTTTGTTTCATTTCCTGCGAGTATTTAAAATAATCTATGCCCAGTTGAGCCCAGGTTCTTTTGGCGGGGTCAGTATCTGGCATTGGGGGCGAATAGAGCTTATACATGGAGCTGAACATGCTGGCAAAAGAAGGAACAGCATCATATGGATGGCGGGCTATGTAGATGATTTTAGCATCGGGGAAACGCTGCATCAGGGTTTTAAAACGGCCGGTGCTCATTACATTTTTAGCCAGGTAAGTTTTGCCGGGGTCGTTGGCATGCATAAACCGCTTTATAGAGCTTTCGTAAAAGTCCATTACGTTTTTCTTTACCTCGTCTGATTCCCGGTCCAGAAATTTGGTATCGTTGGTTAAATGGAAATAGGGGAAGGGGATATAAACGCCGACGCTCATCATCATTTGGGCAAATACCATTTCGTCCTCTTCGGTTTTATTAAACCCCAGGGCATGTATATCGTCCCAGCCACCCCAGAATCTTTCGTCCATTTTATCCATTGTGCGGGTAATTATCCCGCGCAAGAGGTTCCGGTCAACCCACCTGATTACGTTATAAAACCGGGCAAACGAGGTGGTCATTTGAAAAGTGTGAGAGAACTTGGTGAAAGCGAAGCGCTCTTTATCCAAAGCTATTAACCGGTGTAGGTAGGTAGTGCCGCTGCGGGGGTTTGAGATAATGAATACAGGTTGTTTGATTTCCTTTTTATGGAAGCCGGAGTAGAATATTTCATCAATCAGGCGAAAAATGAGATGGATGAATTGGTTAAGTGAATACAGAAAAACGAACACCACCGAAACAAGCCAAATCCTCAGCCTGAAATGTTTATAGGTTTGGCGGATGATATTGCCCAAAACCCTGTAGTTGACATAATAAAACGACGCACTGAAGTATTTCATAATTCCCTCTTCGGGCTGCAAAAGAATGTTTTTTGATTTATATTATCCAACTGATTTCGCTTAACCGGTTAATTTCGCATTTCAGATGAAGACGATTACCAACAGGCAATTATTTTTAAACCATGTGGCCCAAACCAGCCCGGCCCCGTTAATGCTTGAAATTGAACGTGCTGCGGGTGTAAAATTGTTTAGCGCAGATGGAAAAGGATATTTAGACCTGATAGCAGGTATTTCGGTAAGCAACCTGGGCCATAGCCATCCCAAGGTGGTAAACGCCGTGCAACAGCAGGCTGAAAAATATATGCACCTGATGGTTTATGGTGAGTTTGTTGAAAGCCCGCAGGTAAAATATGCTTCAAAGCTTGCTGAGTTTTTACCCGCCCGGTTGAACAATGTTTATTTTACCAATTCGGGCACTGAGGCTACAGAGGGGGCATTAAAACTGGCCAAGCGGGTAACGGGCCGCACACAGCTGGTGTCTTTTAAAAACGGTTACCATGGGAGTACGCAGGGCGCTTTGAGTGTAATGGGTGATGAAACCTTTAAAAGAAGTTTCAGGCCTTTGCTGCCTGATACCTTACAGTTAACTTATGGCAATGAAGAAGAACTTTGCAATATAACCAGCAAAACAGCTGCGGTAATTATTGAAACGGTGCAGGCAGAATCGGGCATTACCGTGCCATCTAAAAGGTTTATGCAGCAACTGCGGGAGGTTTGCACTAAAACAGGTGCCTTGCTGATTTTGGATGAGGCTCAAACCGGCCTGGGCCGAACCGGTAAACTATTTGGGTTTGAGCATTACGGCATAGTGCCTGATATTTTGCTGCTGGCAAAAGCGCTGGGCGGCGGAATGCCTTTGGGCGCTTTTATTGCAGCTAAAGAAGTGATGGGTGCTTTGACCGAAAACCCTGTGCTGGGCCATATCACCACTTTTGGGGGACACCCGGTTTGCTGTGCTGCAGGGCTGGCAGCTTTTGAAGCGTTAATAGAGGAAGAACTTGTGCCACAGGTAGAGCCCAAAGGGAAATTGTTTGAAGAACTTTTAAACCATCCTCAAATAAAATCGAAGCACCGGATAGGTTTAATGATGGCGCTTGAGTTTGAAAGCTTTGAAATGAACAAACAAATAATTGACCGCTGCATTGAAAATGGCGTATTAACCGATTGGTTTTTGTTTGCGCCGCAGTGCATGCGGATAGCGCCGCCGTTTATTATTACGGAGGAAGAGATCAGGTGGGCTTGCAGGGTTATTGTGGGGTCTATAGACCAAATTAAAGGATAGATGGCATCCTTTTTACAAAATACCTTATAGTGGTTTTACCTCCTTTAGAATAGCAGTAACAGGTGTATCCCTCTTCAGTTACATCAACTACCTTAACCATTATTTTTTTTATTGAATCTGTGGTTGAAACCAGGTCATATTCATTATCAGTTGGCCATTCAACTTTGTAAATAGTTTTTTGCCTGGTCCGGCCGTTTATTTCAATTTGGAGATTTCCTTGTCGTTCAAATGTATCCTCAGCCGCTATAAACTTGCCGGTTTTGATTGTGGAGCAATCCAGGCCCGGCGGGATTTTCAATTTTTCAAAGACATCTGGCGCGAACAATTTTACGCCCTTCACTTTATCCAGATAAAGGTTATACCCAAAGGTCACTACAAATGTTGCTAGCACAATTGAACAGGCAATTGGAAGAAGAATTCTGAAGCGCAAAGCATATTTTATTTCCTGAAAGGTGATAAAGGCAAATATTAAAGCCAAAATACTTCCCAATAAGAATACAATGATAATATCAGCAACCACTCTTGTTAATCTGAAATCAGCCATTCCCGGGTCGAGATAAAGCAAAAATGCCATCAGGGAAACTGTTATGAACCATGGTATTATTCTTCTCATATTTCTTTGAATTAACCTGTGGTTTATGCTTTATTCAATATTAAGAATATTAATGGTTAGCACCTTGGCAATTCATTAAATTATCAGGGGCGTTTGAGGATGCAGATAAAAAATAAAATCGCCCTTGGTTTAAAATCGAAATAAAATCGAACTTTGCAGTAAACCAGCCGTCATCCGGGGCGGTCTTATTGACTCAAAATATACGCATGCCCAATACACAGGAATGGTTTAAATCTGGCTTCGGAAAAATAGTTGCCTATTTTTTGCAGGGGCTGT
>CAISWS010000284.1 GCA_903889265.1 uncultured Bacteroidota bacterium | reverse complement strand
GCTGGCCGAGTCTGTCCATAGCTGCTGATACCCAAAAAAATCGTAGTATTTAGAAAGGAAGGCCCGGCTGTTTATCCGCTCGGAATCACCCTTTACCTGCACTTTTTCTTTGCTGTGTAAAAGCTCGTAAAGGTGGTCTTTTGCCGAAGCGAAAAACGGCTTCTTTACTATTATATCAATAGTTACCACCACTGCAAGTACCAGAACAATTGCAATTACTTTTGAAGAGACTTTTTTGGGCATGGGTAACGGGATAATGCTAACAAAAATATCAGGAATTATTCATCAAACGACTTCACTTCCCTAAATCCCAAAAGAAAATCGGTAAACTGCGCCAATTGCTCCTGCTTACCCGATACGGAATAATAGAAAGTAATATCGTCGTTTGTTCTTAAACAGCGCTTAATCTGGTAGCTAAGTTTCAAATCATTTATTCTTTCTTCTACCTCCCGTTTGGCTTTGAAATAATCCATAAAATAGCTAATTTTGTAGGGCTTTTCCTGGTGGAAACTATCTATCCAATCCTGTATCTTTTCGAACAAAGACAGCACCGTAATTGCGCAAACCAGCGTTATTGACGCTATACTGTATTCGCCTATTCCCAGGGCCATGCCCATGGCAGCAGCAATCCAGATAGTAGCAGCCGTGGTAAGGCCGGAAACTGAAGCCCCGTCTTTAAATATCACACCGGCACCAATAAAACCCATGCCGGTTATAATGTTGGATGCAATTCTGTCGGGGTTGCCCGGTGCACCTAACTTAAATGAGCAGATAGTAAATAAAGCCGACCCAAGACTTATAATAGTAATGGTGCGAAAACCCGCAGCCTTGCTGCGGTATTCCCGCTCAAAGCCTATAATAGCCCCAAATATTAATGCCACAAACAGCCTCAAAATCAATTCGTACTCCATAACTACTTTTTCATAAAGTTAAAAATACTTTGCAATTGAAGGCCCGATGGCCCGGTTTGATAACATATGCCTTTAATCAGTAAGCCGCCATTATATAAATGGTAAATTCGCCCCGCAATGAAAAAATGGAAGGCTTTTTTTGGCGGCAGATGCCCGCGATGCGGGGTTGGTAAGGTGTTTGAATCGAGAAACCCTTATAACCTTTACAAAATGAATACTACGCATAAGGAGTGCCCCAACTGCCACCTTGATTTTATTCCGGAAATTGGTTTTTACTGGGGCGCCACTTATATAGCTTATGCGCTTACAGTGGCTTTCAGTGCTTTTAACTTTGGCGTGTCAACGCTTATTTTCGGGTTTATGAATTCGCTGAACTTTACCTATGTTATTGTTAACGCTATTCTGCTCTTTATTTTTTGCCCGCTCTTCTTCCGCTTTTCGCGCATGTTATGGCTTTGGATGGCGCATGAGTAGCTACAGATAAAACTAAAAACCCCTGCATTATCTGCAAGGGTCCTGTTTGTGTTTTTGTGCCCGAAGAGAGATTCGAACTCTCACACCCTTTCGGGCGCTACCACCTCAAAGTAGTGCGTCTACCAGTTTCGCCATCCGGGCTTTAAGGAGCCCAAATATAGAGAAAGAAAGCATTTTGCGAAATGAACCGCGAAGTTTTAATGAAGCGATATTACATTCATTTCTAAATTTATGATTCTTTGCGGCCTTTGCCCCTTTGCGGTAAAAAATGTATTCCGGATTTCTAAATATCCCCCGCCATTTTAAGCGTTTCATACATCCCCAGTTGTTTCAACAACTGTATATGAGAAGCAAGGGCCTGGCTAAAACTATCGTTCACCAGGTAAGGTATTCCATACTCAGCAGCAGTTTGCTGCACGATAGGTGCAATTTCGGGGTAATGGACATGGCAAATGCGCTGAAAAAGATGATGCTCTACCTGGTAATTTAACCCCCCCACATAAAAAGTAAGTAGCTTGTTTTTAGGCGCAAAATCAGCCGTGGTCCGCATTTGGTGAATAGCCCATTCTTCATTGATATTTCCTGCATTATCCAGTTCAGGGAAATGCGTATCCTCCACAATATGCGCCAGCTGAAAAACAGTAGTTAGCACAATACCCGCAACGCCGTGCATGGTCATAAATCCAATCAGCAACTGCCACCAGGTTAAATGCAATACTAAAGCAGGTATTACCAATATATACGTTACATACAAAACTTTGGCGCCTATAATGCCCAACATGCGTAACATGCGCTCTCTGCCCGTTAACTTGTCGGCATCGTCTTTGGCAAATTCAAAAACCTGTATAAAGTCCTTAACCATTACCCAGAAAAAGGTTTGCAGGCCATACAGGATAAAAGCATAAACCACCTGAAAACGGTGCATAAAATTCCGTTTAACTGCTGGTGTAAAGCGCAGGTTCATCCGGTCGCGGATATCCAAGTCGTGCCCGTAAATATTGGTGAAGGTGTGGTGCTGAACGTTGTGTTGTAGTTTCCAGTTAAAGGAGTTCCCTCCTATCAAATCAAGCGAGTAGCTCATCATCCGGTTAACCCATCTCTTTTGCGAGTAAGCCCCGTGATTGGCATCGTGCATAACGCTCATACCAATACCTGCCAGCCCAAGCCCCATAACAACGGTTCCTGCCCACATCCAACCCATCGAAAACCAACCGGTCAACATTAAAAAATAAGGAATAAAATACAAGCCAAACATCACCCCGGTTTTTATTACCATGCGGTAATCACCGGCAGGTGAAATACCTTTTTGTTCAAAATAGGCATCAACACGGGCTGTAACTGTTTTATAAAAATCAGTTCGTTGTTTATTAACAAATTTAATTGCTGCGGCCATGGGTTGTAGAAAAGTCAAAGGTAAAGCATTCAAACCAAACGAAGTTACCCGGGTGTTATTGTTTAGTAATGTTACCTGTTGCTGTTAACACCAACACAAGGCTCCCTCACCCCAATAGCTAACAGAAGGAGGTTTGCATTTCGCATTTGTATAACCTACATTCGCGCCGTGAAACAACAAAAGTGGTATGTCGAAT
>CAISWS010000283.1 GCA_903889265.1 uncultured Bacteroidota bacterium | reverse complement strand
TTCAATAATGGGTATAAAAGCCCGTGGAATTTCCGGGTGTTCTGCCATGCCACCCCGGCTTATGCTGGTACCCAATACCTCAACACCCACTGCGCCTTTACCGGTACGCTTATGATAAACTTTCCTGTTTTTCGGGTCGGTAGTAAGGTCATTTACAAACGACATGTGCATATCGCCCGTTAGTGCAACAAAGTTATTGATGTGGTTGCTGTCAATAAAATGATAAAGCCGGTTTCTGTCTTCATTATATCCATCCCAACCTTTAGGGTCAAAATATTTCCCATCGCCTGGCAGGTGTAAAAACCGGGGTGCCCCCTGGCTTAACCAGCTACCCATCATTTCCTGGTTAGCTATTAAATGCCAGGTGGCTTTCGAGCTTACAAGTTCATGCTTAAACCAGGCATCCTGCACATTGCCAAATATTGTTTTTTTCCCGGGGGCATATTCTTCGCCCTGGTCACGAAAAAGGTACATATCAATTACATCTATATCGGCTAAGGTACCAATATGGAAGCTACGGTAACTCCGGTCAATTTGTGTAGTGTCAGGTATTCTTACCGGCAGGTATTCATAAAAGGCCTGCACACCCTCTATACCGGTCGGTTGCCCATGCCGGTAATGGGTATCGTGGTTATCCCACTCTGCTATCCAGGTTTTGTTTTGGCGCGCCGCCCTTAAATCCGGATCTAATAAGTAATAGGTATGTCTTGCCCGCCATTCAGTTAAGTTCGAGGGCTCTGTAGGGAAAGGCAGTGGCACCCTTACCTGCTCATTGCGGTCTACATAATCATAAATGTAATCGCCTACATGCACTACAAAGTCAATGTCATCGCGTTCTGCAATTCTTCTGTAAGCATTAAAGTAACCAGACCATACACTACTGCATGAAACCAATGCCAGCTTAAAGTGTTTAGCTGAATCGGCAGGTAAAGTTTGCGCCCTGCCAATTTGCGAGTATTTACCTTCGGGTGTAATAAACCGGTAGTAATAATGATGTTCAGCCTGTAAACCGGTAGCATCAACATGCGCTGTAAAATCATGTTTGGCTTTACACGTAGTTTCTCCGCTGCTGACTATATCTTTAAATGTGCTGTCATTTGCCACCTGCCATTTTAAAATAACCGGTGCTGATGATGAATCTTTACCTGCAAGTTTGGTCCAGATAATAACCCGGTCCTGTAAAGGGTCACCAGAGGCCACGCCGTAATAGAAGGGGGCATAAGCGGTATCGGCGTAGATGTTATCAGGATAGGTTTGCTGGGCGGTTATTGATTTTGTAATAAATACTGTTATTAATAATACCAGGCCCAATGGTTTTCTCATGCTGCATATTTCGCAATAAAACACGAAGGGCTTGATATAAAAAGCAGTTCTTTATTTCTTTACCAATCCCAACCTTATTAAACTTTCAGCCGTGGCCAGCACAGACTCTTCATTCGTCCGGGGCTTCCAGCCCAATACCCGTTTTGCCTTTTCATTCGATGCACTTTTTACATTTCCCAGTTCAGGTAATATCATTTTAAGCGATGTATCGAACAAGGAGCCAAACCGGAGTATCCAGTCAGGTATAACCCGGGTAGGCACCTTTTGGGCTGCGTCTCCCAGCCTTGCTTTCAGCAAACGGGCCATATCAATAAATGCCATGCTTTCACCTGCAACGGCTAAAAAACGTTCGCCTTGGGCAGCAGGATTTATCATGGCACGAATATGTAAATCTGCCACATCGCGCACATCTACCACACCAAAAGATAAGCGTGGAACGCCGGGAAAACCATTCAGCAATCTTTGCACAATTTCGGTAGAAGTAGAATGATCAGCACTCAACACCGGACCGAAAACACCTACCGGATTTACGGTAGCCAGTTCAAGCTTTCCTCCTTCACGGGCCATAAAATCCCAGGCAGCTTTTTCGGCAATAGTTTTTGACTTAGCGTAAGCACCCATCTCCGTGCCGTTCAGGTTGCTCCAGTCTTTTTCGGTAAAAACCCGGTCGGCTTTCGGATGCCCGTAACCAATAGCCGCAAAAGATGAAGTTAATACTACGCGCTTAACACCCGCATCTCTTGATGCGCGCAATACCCGCAGCGCACCCTCGCGCGCAGGAACAATCAATTCATTTTCATCTTTAGGCGCTGCTGCCGGAAATGGTGAAGCCACATGCAGCACATAATCGCAACCCGCAACAGCTTCTGCCCAACCCGCATCGCTCATTAAATCAGCAGCAAAAAATGATAGCTTATTGCCTGCGTCAATACCGGCTGCCTTTAATGTTGCACGTACTTCCACTTCGCGTTTCAGCGACCTTACTGTAGTACGCACCGTATAGCCCGCTTCTAATAATTGTATAATGCAATGTTCTGCAATAAAGCCCGAGCCACCTGTAACTAATACTAATTTGCCGTCCATGTAGTAATTGTTTTTTGTAACAGACGGGCGAGAATGTTTAAAATTGTTTTATCGGTAATTATTAGCTTATCGCCAATAAAAAACCCGGTGATTTTTTCACCGGGTTTTCAAGGGCAGTATTTATAAAAGCAATTACGCGTTCTTCAAAAAGTCAGTATAACTAACCATAGCAGTAGGTTTTACAACTACTTGTTTCACTTCAATTTTCTTCTCAACCGGAACAACCTGTCCTGTTGGGGCGGCGTGTTGAACTGCAATTAGAGGAGCGATAGTTAAACCTACCAGTGAAGATAACTTGATAAGGATGTTCATTGATGGGCCTGAAGTATCTTTGAACGGATCGCCTACAGTATCACCTACCACGGCTGCTTTATGCGGTTCAGATTTTTTGTAGAATTTCTCAACCTTTCCGTTCACTTCAATATCAACACCTTTCTCGAAAGATTTTTTAGCGTTATCCCATGCACCACCGGCATTGTTCTGGAAGATAGCCCAAAGCACACCCGATACTGTAACGCCGGCCATATAAGCACCCAGGGCTTCAGCACCCATACCTACACCAACTAATACCGGTGTAACAATGGTGATAACACCTGGCAATAACATTTCGCGTAAAGCTGCTTTAGTTGAAATTTCAACGCACTTGCCATATTCAGGTTTTCCGGTTCCTTCCAAAATACCTGGTATTTCGCGGAACTGGCGGCGAACTTCATTCACCATATCCATGGCAGCCTTACCTACGCTGTTCATAGCTAAGGCAGAGAATACAACCGGAATCATACCACCTACAAACAAGGCTGCTAATACTTTTGCATCAAAAATATTGATGCCATTAATCCCGGTTAAGGTAACGTAAGCGGCAAACAAGGCGAGTGATGTTAAAGCTGCCGAAGCGATAGCGAAACCTTTACCTACTGCGGCAGTTGTGTTACCTACTGAATCAAGGATATCTGTTTTTTCGCGAACTTCTTTAGGCAACTCGCTCATTTCGGCAATACCGCCTGCGTTATCCGAAATTGGGCCGAAAGCGTCAATAGCCAATTGCATAGCTGTTGTAGCCATCATAGCCGAAGCTGCAATACCTACACCATAAAAACCAGCTAAAGAATATGCACCCCAGATAGCTGCGGCAAAAAGAATAACCGGGAAAGCCGTTGAAAGCATGCCGGTTCCTAAACCTGCAATAATGTTGGTTGCAGCGCCGGTTGCCGATTTCTGAACGATATCGCGTACTGGTTTGCCGCTAAGGCCTGTGTAGTATTCGGTAATTGCAGATATAGCAGCACCTACCGCCATACCAATTAAAACAGAATAGAAAACATTCATGGAAGTAGTATCCATGGTACTGAAAACCCCGGCGTGAAAAACGCTCATGGTAATGTTTTCAGGCAACATAAATTTGATAAGGAAGAAAGATGCTGCGGTTGCAAGTAACATAGATACCCAGTTACCTCTGTTCAGTGCGCTTTGAACTGCATCCGTGTTTAACCCGGCGCTTTCGCTAACATTCACTAGCCAGGTTCCTATAATAGAGCAAACTATACCTACACCGGCAATTGTCATTGGTAACAAAATCGGTCCAATACCGCCAAATACAGTTGGCAAAGGTCCGTGGTTAAGAACGATGTCTCTAAGCATGTAGTTACCTAAAACCATCGAAGCCAAAACCGTTGCCACATAAGAACCGAACAAATCGGCACCCATACCTGCAACATCACCTACGTTATCGCCCACGTTATCGGCAATAGTTGCAGGGTTACGTGGATCATCTTCAGGTATACCAGCTTCTACTTTACCCACTAAGTCGGCACCTACGTCGGCAGCTTTAGTGTAAATACCACCCCCCACACGGGCAAAAAGAGCGATTGATTCAGCGCCTAAACTGAAACCAGCTAATACTTCAAGCACCTTGGTCATGCCATCATAGCCGCCACCAGTATTAAAGTCACCACCCATAAACTGGTGGAAGAAAAGGATGAACAACATGCTCAATCCTAAAACTGCTAAACCGGCAACGCCCAAGCCCATTACAGTGCCTCCGCGGAATGATACCTGCAATGCTTTTGCCAGGCTTGTGCGGGCAGCTTGCGTAGTGCGCACGTTAGCTTTGGTAGCTATTTTCATACCAATAAAACCAGCCGCCGCTGAGAAGAAACAACCAGTTACAAAGGCCGCTACAATTAACAGGCTACTGTGGTCTTTTACCTTATCTACCTGCGAAAGGCAACCTAAACCAATACCCGCGATAATTACATAGATAATAAGGATACGGTATTCGGCTTTTAAGAAGGCCATTGCGCCTTCGGCAATGTGGTTAGCTATGCCTTGCATTTTTGCATCGCCGGCATCCTGTTTAACAACCCATTGAGAAAGGAAAAACATGTATACCAGTGCGATAATTCCGAAAACCGGCAGAACGTAGATTAAATGCTCCATAATTAAGTATTACGTATTTAGATTTTAATTTAGATGCTTGTCAAAATTGGAGCGCAAATATATCATTTGCCCCGTAATTTTAGAGTAAAGCGGGTGTTATGATTAAAATTTTGGGGTAAAATCATGGTTTTGGGCCCAATTCTGAACATCTGAAAAGACACCCGCGAAAGAATGTCAATTCTTTTTCTTCTTTGCCGGGCTTCTTTTTGTACCCGAAACAGACTTGGTGATAGTTGCCCCTTCCATCAGTTGTTTATGGTCTTTTACCTTGGCCAGGGAGTTAGCGTAAGCCTCCTTTAATAGGGTTTTGATATAGGTTTTAGGGAAGTCTGCCTTGTCCTTTACAAGAACATACCTGTATTGGTTGCCCTCGCCCAACAAAATCTTTTTAGGGTCGCTCAAATCCGCACCCCAATAAAAACCAAAATGAACATTGTGGCTGCTGCGCCCCAGAGCAATGGAACAGAAAGTGTGGCCAACTTTGTCCGTTGGGCTCCAACCGAAGGCAAGGGCATTGTAATTATCATAAATAAGTTCATTCGCCTTGGGGTAAAGTTCCCAAACAAAGGCCCTTAACCACAAAGCCGTTTCCTGAATTTCAGTAGGAAATGGTTTGAGAAATTTAAGCAGGTCTTTTGTTTGTTCAATACTCATAAGCTATAAATCTATAAATAATTTTCCGGCCGGTATATTTCTGGTAGCCTGCTTTCTTTCGGTTCCATTTAGTAATATCAGCATTCAAAATAGTGGTTAATTTGCCTGAAAGATTTAACACACCCTAACCATGCGTACTATTATTGGCTTGTTTTTATTGGGAGCGATAGGGGGCAACCTATACAACTCTTTCCATGCGTTCTCCGGAACTATTCCGGTAACACCCGAACACATAAACCCTCTTTTGGACTGGACGAGCTACCTCCTTTTTGGTTTTGCCGGGCTTATTATAGGTATGGTGGCTATCGCGTTCGACAAATTTTTGCGCGATACGGCACCCCAACCTGGTTGGCCAAACGCCCTTAGCGCGGCTGCTTTGCTGGGTGTGTTTTACTTTATATCGGCCTGCATGTTTTTAAGTAATAGTGTAATACTCATCATTTTAATTTTTGGCGCTGTATTAACCTGGTGGCTATACGACCGTACCTGGCAGGCAATCTTAGCCGCGTTATTGGTGGCGGCCGGTGGCACAGCTGTTGAAATCACCCTCATTCATTTAAATGTGTATTACTATGCCCGGCCCCAGTTTATGGGGGTGGCTTTCTGGCTTCCGGCTTTGTACTGTATTGCTTCAATTGCCACGGGGCAATTGGCGAGAGTGCTGAATAAATAATTTGCTGCTTACCAGTTGCTTAAATATCTGATATCAGTAGTGTCCGGTTAAATTCAACAGTTATACTTTGATCCTCGCAACTAGCAAGGGTTTCATGATTTTATTATTGGTGACGATTTGATTTCCCTTTTTACAATCATCCAATTTACAATCTTAAAGTTCATTTTTTATAGCCTGAAAATCAATATCATAAGCAGATCATAAAAATCATAATAAATCAGCGTTCTATTTTTACCGGACACTAATGATCTGATATCATTTTTTTATTTTCGTCGTAATTAAACCCATTTTGATGAAAAACAAGATTATACTCTTTGTTATTCTTACAATAATTATTGGCCCGGCCTGGTCGCAAAATGTACAGCAAACCTTACAGGATATCTATAAGGAAAAAACCGAGTGGCGCCAAAAGGCAATTCAACAAAACGGCCATATCTCCTCCGGCACAAATAATGAGAAAAGCCTAACCGATTCAAATATCCTGGTAAGCGCAACAGCAGATATTCAATCCGAAGTTCACGCAGCTATTAATCCGCTCGACAGCACCAATATCGTGGTTTCATCAAACTACGTTAACACCACAGGCCTGGCGTCTTCAGTAAATTTTATTTATTACACCAAAAATTTTGGCCAAAGCTGGCAAACCAGTTCGTTTGTAACTGGCCCTGGTGTGTCCAACGCAGTGGTTTTAGGAGGCGGTGACCCTAACTTTGTTTTCACCGATTCAGGCAAAGCCTATTTTACCTGGATAAACTTATGGGCAAATCCCACCAATTTTAACACCCTGTTTAATTTATACTGGGCCAGCAGTTTAGATGGTGGAAATACCTGGACACGTAACACAAACGATATTATAGGTTCGGCGCCTTATTCCTTAAACGGAACCGGGGCCACCGGGGCTTTTGACAAAGAATGGCTGGCAACTGACAAGAATCCATCTTCGCCTTATTATGGCAACCTATACTGCTCTTTTCTGCAGGCCAGTTCTGTAACCAATACCGAATTTATCGGCGTTCGCCGCAAAACACCGGGTGGTGTTTTTGATACGGTTTCAGCGCAGGTAAACACCAATAATAATTACCAGTTTATACAGTTCAGCAGTATTACTGTTGACAGGGCGGGTGGCGTGCACGCAACCTTTTTCGCCAGTCTGGATACACAGACTTATTCAATCTACACTGCGGTATCAAACGATGGGGGGCTAACTTTTCAACCGGAGGTAAAAATCAGCGATGTTAGCCTCGCCCGATATACCACCGGACAAAAAGAAGATTCAATAATAGGTATCGATTCAACGCGCCTTTACCCCAGTCCATATATTTGCGCAGATAATACTCCCGGGCCCTATAGCAACAATCTATATATGGTTTGGACTGCCAATGGCACTACTCACAAATTAAACTCTGGCAACGATGTTTATTATTCGCGCTCAACCGATGGAGGAACTACCTGGAGCACGCCGCGCGTACTAAACGATAATACCACCAATCTTACTACCGACCAGTATTACCCGGCCATAACTGTTGGCGCTACAGGCAGGGTTGCAATAATATGGTGGGATAGAAGAGACGATTCCGCTAACGTAAAGTCGAACATTTATATGACCTACTCGGATGATGGCGGCCAGACATTTGCGCCCGATTTTAAAGTTACCAGCATGACCACCGATTTTAGTACCGTTGGCTTACTAAACGGCGGATTTGGTATTGGCGAATATAACGCGGTACTAACCACCCACGATTATATAATACCCGTTTGGAGCGATGGCCGCAGCAACACCGGCCAAATGAATTTATACTCGGCATTTATTAAAGCCGTTCCTGGCCAATCGGTAGGCTTGCAAAATATTACCTCTATAAACGGCCCGTTAAAAATCACATCAGTTTTTCCTAACCCGGCTAAAGACATATTAAGCCTTACTTACGAATCTTCTGAGGCGGGTAATATGGAATTATCTGTTTACGATGTTCAGGGTAAACGGATATTACCTTTGGCTACTCAGCAAATAGCCGCCACCAAAGGCACCGCTGCTTTAAACATCAATAGCCTTGCCTCCGGCACCTACCTGCTTAAAGTAATGCTAAACGGCACTTTGAATGTAAGGGAGTTTGTGAAGGTGAAATAGGGTATCGAAACAGCACCGGCAACCCTCATTTTTCTAAAACCATTTATAACCCTATCTTAGCTGAATGGAAGTTCAAAATAGTAAAACGCTTCATTTGCCTATTTTAATTGAGCAGGATGAAGATGGGGTGTATATTGTTTCGTGCCCTAATTTTCAGGGTTGCCATTCATATGGTAAAACTGTAGATGAGGCCATTGCCAATATCCGTGAGGTCATTGAAATCTGCTTATAGCAATGCATATCCGCGAATATGAGTACTACAATCGAAATTATTCCTGTTAGTACCACCAATATCACTTTTGGACAGGTGATTGACCTTGCAACAATTAACATAAACAATTTCTTAAATTCAATAGGCGTAAATCAACCAATTGTCCTTAGCGCCAATCTTCATGAAAATGGCGAAAAATATATAAAACCAATCTGACCTGACGAGAACTTTGAATGGCGGGATAATGAATATGTGTGGTTTACAGTTGAAGGAATTCAGGGAGGTACTGATGCCTATTGCAAACATTTAGAAAGCAAAGACATAGATCCGGAGGACCCATGGTGGAAAGTGGATTATATCAAAGATCAAAATACCCAAATTGAAGATATTGACCCCAAGCTTGAGAAAAGCAAAATCCTGAACAGAAGCTGGTATTTCAGACGCTCAGCCGGCCAGCCTGCAACAATCGCTTTAAGTTACGGAATGATAAGTGCCGCAGTTGCGGAACTAACAGGAGGCATACTCCGGTTTGATGATGGAGCATGGGATCATAAGCGCTGGCCTGCGCATAGCAAAGATTTCTTGGATTGGTACTTTAGGCCTGACAAGGCTCTGACCACTGACAACAAAGAATGGGCTCAAATCTGCATTGAGGGTATAAAAGACGAAATAAATACCCCTGACAATGTTTTCGCTAACAAAAACCGGAATTGGCTACAAAAATTTTTAGGTAAGTAGTCTTTACCAGTGGTTAAACTCTTCTTCCATTTTCCCATCTTAGCACCCTCATTATATCATCTTGCCACCCAACCGCAACCATAACCTTCAAAACTGGATTTTGCTATTGCTGCTAACCCTCATCTGGGGTTCGTCATATATCCTTATGAAAAAGGGGCTCATGGGTTTTACGGCCATTGAAATGGCATGTTTGCGCATAAGCATCTCTTTTGTTTGTGCTTTACCTGTGGCCTTAAAAGCGTTTAAGAGTATATCCCGGGATAAGTATTTTACCCTGATGGTTATTGGGTTTATCAGCATTTTGTTTCCGGCCTTTCTGTTTGCTTTTGCGCTTACCAAGGGCGAAAGTGCCGTTAATGGTATACTCAATGCCCTATCGCCTTTATGGACAGCGGTAATTGGCTATTACTTCTTTAAAGCAGTGATATCTGGCAGAAAAATGCTGGGCGTGGCCATAGGTTTTGCCGGAGCAGTGGTATTGGTGGTGGGCGCTCCGGGTTTCAGTTTCCAGGTAGACATTGCGTATGCTGCTCTGCCGGTTATTGCCACATTTTGTTATGGCCTTGGAACCAATCTTACCAAGCAAAAAATGCAAAATGAAAACCCCATTTATACCACAGCCATATCAATGAGTTTTGCAGGCGTACCAGCGCTTATTGCTTTGTTTTGCACCCACGCGCCAGCCAAAATAGCATTAGGCCAGGTTTGGATTCCGTTGGCAGCAATAGCGGCTTTGGCCATTTTCGGTACCTTCATTGCCTGGATACTTTTTTACCGCCTGCTGCAACGTACAGATATGCTGTTTGCTACCAGCGTTACCTACCTGGTGCCCATTGTTGCCGTATCGTGGGGTATTTTAGATGGCGAGCTGCTGGGTATTATACAAATAGGGGGCATGTTGCTGATTCTGGCAGGCGTATATTTTACAACTAGGGCGTAAACGCATTTGCGACAGGGCGATATGCGATTTTCGACAAAACCTTCGCACATCTCATATCGTTTTGTCGCATGTCAATCCAACGAAGCAACAACAGATATTTCAATCTCCACATCCTTGGGCAATCTCGATACCTCAACAGTTTCCCGCGCCGGATAATTACCGCTGAAATAAGAAGCATACACGGCATTTATCTTCGCAAAATCATCCATGCTTTTTAAAAAAATAGTGGTTTTAACTACATTATCAAGCGTAAAGCCCGCTGTAGTTAAAATGCTTTCAATGTTTTTCATAACCCTGTGCGTGCCGGCTTCTACACCACCTATTATAACGGTTCCGGTTTCGGGGTCTATGGGTATCTGACCCGATACAAAGAGTAAATTTCCGGTTCTTACTGCCTGCGAGTAAGGGCCAATAGCAGCTGGGGCCTGGCTGGTTTGGATGATGGTTTTTTTCATAATGTAACTAATGATTTCAGTTTTGCAGGAAGAAAAATTATTTTGCGCTTCGAATCTAATATATTTATGAAGATACTTTTGGTTGGAGAGCAACAAAGAGCAGAGGAATTAAGGGCCCGGCTTTCTGCGGCACAGGATGTTGAAATTGACTATACCGATGGCGACAGCGATGAAGACTATAAAGATTACGATTGTATCTTTGACCTGAATTTTGATGACGACCCCTCTAACCTTACCATATATGCCGGGTTAAGGGATAAGGCGGTTTTTGTAAATACAGTAAAGCTGAGTTTAAACGAGGCCGTTTACACAGGTAATGTGAAGGCCCGCTGCATGCTGTTTGGATTTAACGGCCTACCTTCATTTATAGGCCAAAGTAAGTGGGAAGTAAGCTTATACCGGAAATTTCAGACCCCCGATCTGGATAAACTGATGAAGCAATTGGGTATTGAATACCTGACTGTTGAAGACCGCATAGGGCTGGTAAAGCCCCGCATTATTTTTATGATAATCAATGAGGCCTGCTTTACTTTACAGGAAGGCACTGCCACTATTGAAGATATTGACATGGGGATGAAACTGGGCACCAATTATCCGTATGGCCCCTTTGAGTGGTGCGATAAAATAGGTATAACCACCGTTTTTGAAACGCTGGCTGTTTTATACGAAGACACTAAAGACGAACGCTATAAAATTTGTCCCCTGCTGAAAGCGAAGTACCTGAGGAACGAAACATTTTATCGTCAAAAAGAAGCGAAGTGAGGTTACTGATATATACCGCTGAAACAACGGAAAGGCTTAGCTACACGTTCGACTTTATCCTCGGCGATTTGCTTGGTTTGGAATATACTTTTACACGCGATAAAGAATTGTTTCTGGCCAACGCCGGCCCTAAGTTCTCCTATGCTGCAAAACCGCTGGGTGATGAGCTGTTTTTTGAATGTGCTACCCTTCTTTTCGAAACTGAGATATATCTTCAGCCAATTGATTTTATTAATTATGAGAACCTGGTAGGTTTTTACATCGTTTCAAAACGGTCTGATTTGCCGTTTGATATGTTTGCCAGCTCGTTCTCAATGCTTTCAAGGTATAACGAATACCTGATACACAAAAAAGACAAGTATGACCGTTACCGGGCAGGGCAAAGCACCAATTTTATGGCGGGTTTTCTCAATAAGCCCATGGTTAATTATTATGCCCTTAAACTAAAAAAACTGCTGGCGGCCCGTTTCCCTGAATTAAAGTTTAAACAAAACAAATTTGAATACATAGCCACTTTTGATGTTGACATGGCCTATGCCTACCGGGGAAGAGGATGGAAAACAAATTTGAGGGGATTTGGCAGGTCTTTGCTGGTTTCCAATTTCCGGGAGGTGATTAACCGTTACCGTGTTATTTTCGGAAACAAAAAGGACCCATACGACACTTTTGAATATATTCTGGCTACCTGCAAAAGGTATGCCGTTAAAACAAAGTTTTTTTTCCTGGTAGGTAATAAATCAGGGCTCGATAAGAATATTTCACATACCCATGAAGGTTTCAGGCATTTGATACAAGAGGTTGCAAGCCGTAGCGAAATAGGTATTTATTTGTCCTTTATGTCGCATATCTCCAATGATGTTATGGAGGAAGAGATTCAGAGGCTTGAATTTATTACCGGGGTTAAGATAGACTCTAACCGGTTTAACTATTTGCGCTTTACCATGCCTGCTTCGTTTATAAGCTTAAACCGGATTGGCATTACCCAGGATTATTCTATGGGTTATGCCACCCGCAGCGGGTTCAGGGCAGGGACCTGTTCGCCATTCTGTTTTTTCAACCTGCTTAAAAACGAACGCACTAACCTTAAACTCCATCCTTTTGCGTTTATGGATACTACCCTTGCGCGTTACAACAAACTTGGCTCGAGGGAAAGTTTGGAAAAAATTTTGCTGATGATGAGATGGGTAAAAGAAGTTGAAGGGCCATTTATAGGTATCTGGCATAACAACTCCTTTATTGATTCGGGCATTTGGCGGGGTTGGGGAACCGTGTTTGAAACAGTTGCCAGGGAAGCAGCGGCATTAACCGATAAGGGTGAATAATATTCGTTTTTTAAAACGGGAAGAAATTGAGGTGCAACAATGGAACGGTTTAATAAATACCGCTGCCGGCAGTTTGCCTTATGCACTTGCATGGTATTTAGATTCGGTAGCCGAAAACTGGGGCGCATTGGTGCTTAACAACTACCAGGCTGTTATGCCTTTGGTTTGGCTGCGCAAGCTGGGTATTAAGTGCCTGTATCAGCCTTATTATTGTCAGCAACTGGGTGTGTTTAGTCCACAGCCAGTCAGCACAGAGGTGTACCGGGAATTTTTGATTATTGCTGCAAAGCAGTTTCCATACATAAACATCAATCTTAATCCATCAGCAGCACCGGTGATGGATGAGTTTGTGCTTACAAAAAAGAAAAACCTGTTGCTTGCCCTGGATAGCAACTATGCTTCCCTTCAAAAAAATTACTCGGTTAGTCACAAGCGCAATATTGCCCGGGCCGGTAAGGCACAGCTTGTTTTTACGGAACAATGCGACTTAAAAACCTTTCAAAGATTTTACCTCGAAAACGTAAACCGGGCAAAAGAGAATTTTAAACCAAAGCACGAAAAAATATTCAAAAAGCTAACTCAGTTACTTATTTCCAATGGAGCAGGTGCCATTTTTACGGTATCCGATGCCAACCACAATTTACAGGCCGCAGTTTTACTTGTTGAGCATAAAAAGCGCCTGTCGGCTATTATCAATACTTCCTCGGCCGAAGGGAAAAAGCATGGCGCATCTCACTATGTTTTCGACCAGATTATTCAAAAATTCGCCGGCTCAGGCCTTATTTTAGATTTTGAAGGCTCATCCATTGCAGGGGTTGCGCGTTTTTATGAGGGTTTCGGGGCCTCGGAAGAAACATTTTATGCATACAAGTACAGTGTAATAAAAAATTTAAGCCAACGTTTTGCCTGAAAACTGTGTCTGTAGTTTTTAAAGCCTCGTTATTTTTTAACATTTGTCCGTTTTATAACCTGCGCGTAACCTTTCCGGATTTGGTAAAACCCGTTTTTTGGCTAACTTTAGCAGCCCTTATTTAAACTGCATTTTGCATGAGAAAGATTTACACTGTATTGCTGCTTGCTTTGTATGCCATTTCGGGGTACGCCCAGGATATTCATTTCTCGCAATATTATGCTTCGCCCTTAACCCTTAATCCTGCTTTAACGGGTATGGTAAATGGTGTATTCCGTGCCTCCTTTGATTACCGTAACCAATGGTTTAATATACCTACCCTTAACACCATAGCCCCTTACCAAACTTATCAGGCATCTTTTGATATGCCCATACTGCGCAACAGGTTGGGCAACGATGGGCTTGGCATAGGCGGTACGTTTTATACAGACAAGGCCGGTGACGGTGCACTCACTACTTTTTCGGGTTTGCTATCGGTGGCCTACCACAAATCGGTTGACCGGTTTGGCAAAGGGCATATATCATTGGGCATGCAGGCTGGCGTTGTAAGCGAGCAGGTAAATATCAATAACCTTGTATTTGAAAACCAGCTGGATAATTTCGGGTTTAACACCAACCTTTCTAACGGCGAATCTTACACCGGCAAAGCAATTATTTACCCTGACGTAAATATCGGCGGTATGTGGTCGCATGCGGTTTTGGAAAAATTTCACTATTACTTTGGCTTTGCCATGGACCACCTTGCCAAGCCACATCTTTCGTTTTTAGACAACGGCAGTAACCGCCTTGACTACCGGTATAACATGCACGGCGGGGCCGAAATATTTTTGAATGGCGATAATTCTTTAAGCCTTGACCCAACCTTTTTGTTCATGCTACAGTCTAATGCTTATCAATATAATTTTGGTTTGGCCCTTAATTATTGGGTAAATGATAATGTGGCGGTTTTCGGAGGCCCCTGGTACCGGGTAAATGATGCGGTTATACTGGCCGCTGGTGTTGAGTTTTATAATACCCGCGTAGGAGTGAGTTATGATATCAATAACTCGGACCTGAGAACCGCAACTCAGGCTCAGGGAGCGCTTGAATTATCAGTGGTGTATGTTTTCAAAAAAGAAAAAGCTGGCAGAATCCAGTATACAAACTACTGTCCGCTCTTTTAATCAGGCAATTGAAAGATGTTTATATAAACGAGGCGTTGCTTTACCCCCGCAACACTTTGTTAACGATTTTCGGGATTCATTATTACCATCGGGTAATAGCAGCTAACTGACTCCCCTTTTTAATTACTTAAAGCAGGATTTATAACGATGAGGGTTAACCGGAAAAAAATATTTATAGCAGTAACATACCTGTTGCTTGTGTTTGTTTTAAAAGCGCAGCCTCCTGGCTGTCCGGAAGTAAATGCCGGTAATGCTGTCAGCCTTCCTTGCGGGGTAACTTGTGCTACTTTAACTGCCAGGGCGTTTCAGGCAGGGGCTACCACCACTTATGCTGTTTCACAAATTGCTTATAACCCTCCATTTGCATTTAATACCGGCACGCCTATTCCAGTTGCGGGTGGCGATGACTATTGGTCGCCACTGATTAACCTGCCTTTCACTTTCTGCTATTTTGGTAAATCTTACAATGCGGTAGTTGTTGAATCAAATGGCGCGGTATCGTTTAACCCTGCTGTTGCGGGAAACACCATTGCAAGCTTTTCTATCCCGGGCCCTGCGCCGTTTGCAGGCGAGGATAGCGACTTGTTTAATACAATTTTATGCCCATACCAGGACCTGGACAACACAAACCAGGGCACTATTTATTACCAGATAGGTGGCACCGCCCCCTGCCGTTATTTTGTGGCTACCTGGTATGATTGTTCAATGTTTGGCGACTCAAACAGCAGTTCACCTGGCTATTGTAACGAAGACGACCATCAAACCCAAATGGTAGTGTTGTATGAAACCACCAATGTTATTGAAATGTACATTAAAAACAAGGCACAACCTTGCGATGATGGAATAGATGCGATATTAACCGGTGCGCCCTGGAATAACGGTTGGGCAGTTGAGGGCTTACAGGATTCAAGCCTGAGCACCTTTATTGGTGTGCCGGGAAGAAATGCAACTGAATGGAGCGCTACCAATGATGCATGGCGGTTTACACCGGCTGGCCCTTCAATAGTAAGCGTAAGCTGGTTTAATGGTGCTACACAAATAGGAACCGATAGTGTGATACAAGTGTGCCCATCAGTTACCACAACCTATACAGCGCAGGCAGTTTACATTCCATGTGCTGGTGGCACCCCGGTAACCGTTACTGATAATGTAACCGTTACCTTGCCCGGAACCCTGAATGCCGGAATAGATTCGGTAAAAAATGTTACCTGTAATGGATTGGCCAACGGAAAAATATACGCCCACGCTACAACCGGTAACCCGCCGGTTACTTATGGCTGGTCTAACGGTTCAACAGCTCTTGCGCTTACTAATCTTGCACCTGGCAAATATATTTTTACGGTTGTTGATGCATCCGCTTGCGTACGGTCAGACACCGTTACAATTTCTCAACCTGCAGTTTTAACGGCAACGGTTCCCGGAGCTACTCAAACCGGTTGCAATGGCACCGGTACGCTTACCGCTATTCCCTCAGGAGGGACCAGCCCTTATACCTACCTATGGACCAATGGCGAGGCTGGCGTAAGCGATTCATTAATTAATCTGGGCACTTATACTGTAACCGTTACCGACTCAGCCCTTTGCAGCGCAACTGCTAGCGGCACCATAAGCCCGGCAGTTGGTGCTAATACTGTAGTTTTAGGTAATCCAACCATTCACAATGTAGATTGTTTTGGCAACAGTACTGGAAGTATAACAGCCAGCGCTACCGGCGGGCATGCCCCACTGGTTTATAACTGGAGCAATACCGAAACCGGCGCAACTATTCAAAATTTATCCAACAATAGTTACACGGTAACAGTAACGGATGCAACCGGTTGTTTTCAAACAGCAACCTACACTGTGCCGCAGCCCAATGTGCTATCCATTAACGCCCCCATTTTGCAAAACATTGGCTGTACCATCAATGGAAAGGGCTCTATTACCGCACAGGTTAGCGGCGGCACACCGGTATATACCTACAGCTGGACTGAAGCATCAAACTCGCAGGCTTTTTCAGGCATTACCATCAGCGGGCTACAGGCCGATACATATACATTAACGGTTACTGATGCCAATAACTGCAGCACCGCCGCCACCTACCAGATTACCCAATTTACACCGCTGGCCATAACGGTAGATTCAACAAACGTAAGTTGTTTCGGCGGCAGCAATGGAACAGCGAGCGTAACTGTTGTTAGCGGAACATCGCCATATGTGTACAGCTGGGACCAAAGCCCTGGCGGAGCTGGCACTACTATTGCTAACCTTTCACAAGGGCCGGTGGATATATTCGTAACGGATGCTAATAACTGTACTGTTGACCGGCTAATTTATATTACGCAGCCACAACCGGTTAGCGTACAATTGGTAAACACCCAAAATGTATCGTGTAACGGGCTAAGCGATGGGGCACTTACAGTTGCCGGTGCAGGTGGCACACCCGGCTTTACTTATAGCTGGAGTACCGCAGGCACGGGTGCCACTGCCAGCAATCTTGCTGCTGGTTCTTATTCTGTAACCGCCACGGATGCCAACGGATGCACCGGTTCGGCCAGCTTTAGTGTTTCGCAGCCTTTACCTTTGGTTATAGCCCCGGCAGTATTGCAAAATATTGGCTGTGCCGGTGGCAACACGGGTTCTATTACAGCTAATGGCGCACAAGGCACACCACCTTATACATATGCCTGGACGCAGCTGTCAAATAGCCAGGGCTATACCGGTGAAACCATCAGCAATCTCGCCGTTGATAATTATACGCTTACTATAACTGATGCCAACGGATGTACAGCCGATACCAACAACTATGCTATAACCGCTATTCCTTTGCTTGCCTTCACAGCCACGTCCACACCGGTTTCATGTTATAACGGAAATAACGGTAGTGCGCTTGCATCTGTTACCAGCGGAACAGCACCTTTTATGTACAGCTTTGATAATGGCCCGTTTGGAACTGATTCGGCCGTGGGTAATGTCACTGCCGGCAATTTACTGATAAACGTAACTGACGCCAACAATTGCAGTGCAGATACAACCATTGTGCTTAGCCAGCCAACCCCACTTGTTGTAAGCCTTACCGTTCCGCAAATAAATGTTGCCTGCAACGGCGGAAATACGGGCCAACTTAATGCTAGCGCTACCGGCGGCACACCAACTTATACTTTTTACTGGAGCAACCAGGTTATAGGTGTAAATGACCCGGGCCTTACCGCCGGGCCATACACGCTGATAGTGGTAGATAATAACGCATGCGCCGATACAACCTATTACATTATTACCCAGCCAACACCGGTAGTGGCTAACCCCATAGTTACAAATGCATTATGCTACGCAGGCACCGGATCGGTTGACGCTAATCCATCGGGCGGTACACCGGGCTATTCGTTTATCTGGAATACCGGCCAAACCACCCAGGTGGCTGATAACCTGGTTAAAGGGCTATATAACTTTACCATTACAGATGCCAATGGTTGCCAGTTTGTTGATACTGCTTCTGTAAACCAGCCAGCGCAGATTGATACTATTGAAGATGCAGGCATTGCAGTTTTATGTGTTGGGCAAAGCACCGGCAAACTTGTTGTTCAGGCAACGGGCGGTTACCCTCCCTATTTTTATAATGCCTCACAGGATGGAGTAAATTTTTCATCTACGAGTAATGGCGATACAATAAGCGGACTTGATACCGGTGTTTATGTGATTCAGATTTTTGACAGCGTTGGCTGCTCCGTAGAGTTTTCGGGTTTTGTACCTAATGCCGTACCCGATGCTTTTTATAATCCGTTTACGGACTCGACATTATGTTATGGGCCGAATTACAACGATGGAGGAGTATTTGTTTTGGATTCGACCCCGCAAAACGGGCCTTACCAATACAGTATTGATGGCAGCGTTTTACAGGACACCGGATACTTCGGTAATTTATCCGCCGGGCCACATGTGGTTACTGCTGTTAGCCATAACGGCTGCACAACAACCATACCGGTTGTTGTGCCTCAGCCCCTGCCCATTGAAGCTGTTGTTACCCCCGATTCAGTAACCATCCCTTTAGGTGGAAGCCAGCAGGTTGTAGTTACCCCTATAAATACCAGAAATCCGAGTTATTTCTGGACCCCTTCCGTTGGGCTTAGTTGTGGTGATTGCCCAAATCCGGTGGTTAATGCATACGCACCGGGTAACTATGTGGTAACGATAAGTATGGTAAATGGCACCGCCACCTGTACCGGCTCAGCCAACCTTACTGTAAATGTGCTTTCACATACCCGGGCATTTGCCCCTAATGCGTTCTCGCCAAACGGCGATGGCAACAATGATGTGTTTGAAATATACGGAGAGGATATTAAAACCCTTGACATGAAAGTATTTAACCGCTGGGGAGAGCTGGTTTATTCAACCACCAATTCAATGGCCGGATGGGATGGTTCTTACAAGGGGCAAATGCAATTGCCGGGGGTATACACTTACATGGTAACAATTACCTACCTGGATAACAGCCAGGAAAGCAGAAAAGGAACCGTTACTTTACTTAGATAGAAAGCATTTCGGCGGCTACAATAATTCCGTCGCTATCGCAGTAAACAAATTCACCGGGTACAAAATCTGAACCTGCAAAGCGCACCATAATATTTTCCTGCCCCTCATTGCGCTTATTGCTTTTAAGCGGAATGGTGTTTAATGCCTTAACGCCTAAGGGAAGTTTTGAAATTGCCTCTGAATCTCTTATGCAGCCATAAATAATAATACCGGCCCAGCTATTTTTAATTGCCAGTGCTGCCAGCATATCGCCCAGGAGAGCACAACGCATAGAGCCACCTCCATCTACCACCAATACTTTGCCGCTGCCGTTTAATTCAAGGGCTTTTCGTACCAGCGAGTTATCTTCAAAGCACTTTACAGTGTGTATTTTTCCCGAAAAATATTTGCTTCCCCCGTAGTCTTTAAATCCGATGGGTTCAGTAATGTGTACTTTATCCGCATGTGCGTCGCACAGGTCAGTCGTTTTTAGCTCCATGGTTTATTTTAATTTATTATTTCCTGCCGCTATCACCTTGTCATTGCCAGCCTCAGCCTAAACACTAACTACTCAATGCTATTTGCTTTGCCGTTTTAAACCCGGAAATTTCATGTTCAGGCCTTCCAACAGTTCAACCACTTTTTTTGCAATCAGATATTCCTTATACCAGTTCTGATCGGAAGGAATAACCTCCCAGGGTATTGCAGAGCACTGGGCAAAAGCATCTTCATAAGCCTTCATGTAATCATTCCAGAATTCGCGCTCTTTCAGGTCATCTTCGTTATACTTCCACATTTTGGCTTTGTCGCTCATTCTTTCCTTCAACCGTATCAGCTGCTCCTCCTTTGAAATGTGCAGGTAAAATTTCAGAACCACCACCCCCGACTCTGTTAAAAGTTTTTCGAAATTATTAATATGGTCAAAGCGCTGTTTCACGGTTGCTTCAGTCACCCATTGATGTACACGCTGTATAAGTACATCCTCATAATGCGAACGGTTAAATATTTGTATCACCCCCTTTTCCGGTGTTTGCTTATGAACCCGCCATAAAAAATCGTGCTTCTTTTCAAGTTCGCTGGGCTCTTTAAATGAATATACCCGGCAGCCCATAGGGTCCACTACTTCAAAAACATTTTTTATTGCGCCATCTTTACCAGCGGCATCCATGCCCTGTAATATTATCAGCATAGCATGTTTGCTTTCGGCAAACATCAGGTTCTGCAGTTCTTCTAACCTGAACTTTAACTTCTGTGTTTCCTTTTTTATTTGCTCTTTATTAAGTTTTTCAGGGGCGCGGGTGCTTATGTTTTTCAGTTTTATTCTACTCATATAATCAACGCATTTAGCACAACAAGATAGGCAAAAGCGCAGTCACGGAAAAACATAATGACCGGAGGTTTGGAAACTCAACCCAACACCTTTTGTATTTATGGCCGTTGCTGTTTTATTTTGCCGCCGATATATTTCTATATTGCCGGTACAAACTTTAACCCGATGAAAGCCATATACAATGTAAAACACGGCAGTGCCGACAAAGCCTTTGAAGTCCGCGAAATAGCGAAGCCGGAACCAAAGCCGGGGGAAGTGCTGGTTAAAGTAGAAGGATTTGGTTTAAACTTTGCCGATGTAATGGCGCGTAAAGGGATGTATAAAGATGCACCCCCCATGCCGAGTTTACTGGGATATGACGTTTGTGGCAAGGTTGAAAGCCTGGGCAGCGAGGTGACGGACTTAAAGGTGGGTGACCGGGTAACAGCTATGACCCGTTTTGGAGGCTATGCGGAATATGCCGTAACCGATGCACGTGCTGCTGCAAAAATTCCGGAAAACATTACGGTGCCTGAAGCCACCGCGCTTACAACCCAATATTGCACTGCCTATTTTTGCGCTGCGGAAATGGTGAATTTATTTGCCGGTGACCGCGTATTAATCCACTCCGCGGCCGGTGGAGTTGGTGCCGGGTTACTGCAATATGCCAAACACAAAGGCTGCGAAACATTTGCAACTACCGGCAGCACTTCAAAAGTTGAGTTGCTAAAGCAAATGGGGGCAGACCACGTAATAGACACATCAAAAGTTAAGTTTGATGACTATATCATGGATGCTTCTAAAGGCGAAGGTGCCGATGTAATATTTGATGCCGTTGGCGCAGATTTTATACGTCGCGGAATAAAGATTCTGGCCCCGGGGGGCAGAATAGTGTGTTATGGTGCCGCTCAAATGACTGATGCCGGTAATGTATTCTCTCAGTTAAGTAAGGCCATTCAGTTTGGCATTTATCACCCCGCCATATTTATGATGAGCTCAAAAAGCCTGCTTGGGGTTAACATGCTTAAAATTGCTGATGGAAAACCTTTGGTTATGAAACGCTGCCTGCAAAATGTTGTTCGCCTGGTTGAAGAAGGCATCTTTAAACCACAAGGCGGCAAAATTTTCAAAGCATCAGAAATTGCTGAAGCCCACAAATTTCTTGAATCGCGAAAAAGTATTGGAAAGGTTGTTTGTATTTGGTGATTGCCGTTACTGCGCTAGCACAAATTTTATTCCGTCAACCTTCTTTCCTTCCTTTTCATAAAGTCCGGCTACACGCTCTGTTGGGGTAAAGCCGGCCTTTATCAAAACCTTTTGCGAAGCTATATTAAAATCGAAGGCGTGGGCCTCCAGTATTTTAATCTGGTGTTTTTCGCGCGCCAATACCGCCATTTTTTTAATGGCTTCAGTCATTACGCCCTGGTTTCGGTATGGCTTGCCCAGCCAGTAACCAAATTCAGTTTTATCGGCATCAATTCCATAATTAAAATGCAGGCCAATGCAGCCAATCATTTTTCCAGCTTCATTTCTTATAGCGTAGTTGCAGTTAAAACCTTGCTCTTCTTCATAAATCTGGTTGTCTTCTACCCATTGCCTGGCGTGTTCAATGGTATAAGGGTATGGTATGCGGGAGGTGCCTTCCGAAATTTCTTTATCCTGCATGTAGATTACAATATCTTCCTCGTCTGCAGTTGTTATACCCGTAAGCTCAATCTTGTTCAATACAAATGCCATGTAGTCAAATGCATTTAAAATTTTGGAACAGTGCAAAAGCACCTGGCGTAAAAGAAAGTGTGCATGCGTAATCCTTTACAAAGATTCCGGCGCGTTAAAAACTCTTCACAAACCAGAAACACATTATTTAAGCTCAAACCAAAGGGTCGCTTCAAGGGGCGACCCATTTTTTTGTTTTACCCGCAATGCATTTTACCGCAAAGAGCGCAAAGTTTGAATACGATTGGCGGGATTTGCCTTAAAATTATTCGTTATTGCCAAAAACATAAACAATAAATGCAATTTATATTTTAGTCCTCTTCGGCTGTTTCTTTGCGCTCTTTGCCTCTTTGCGGTGAAAATGTATTACTCGGCTATTGATTCAACAGATTCAACTTCCGGCACCATTCTTTTTAAAAGGCCTTCAATACCTGATTTAAGGGTAAGTGTTGATGACGGACATCCGCTACATGAGCCCTGCAGGGCAAGTTTAACCACCCCATCTTCAAACGACCGGAACTCTATATGGCCTCCATCCATTTGTATGGCGGGCTTTACATATTTTTCAAGCAGGTCCTTAATTTTGCTTTCAATATCGGTAGGTGTTACAGGCTGGCTTCCTTCGGCAAGTAAGTCATTAGGCAACAGGGCATCATCTACGGGCTTAACTCCGCTGGCAATAAACTTTTTAACTGCTTCTTTTAACTCCGGGGTTATTTCAAACCAATCGTACTCTGCCTTTTTGGTAATGGTTACAAAGTTATTGGCAATAAAAACGCCGTTTACAAAGGGGATATCGAACAATGCCTTTGCCAGGGAAGAGCCCGATGCCAGTTCGCGGGTTTTAAAATCCAACTGAAAGTTAGGGAGGATGTGTTGGTTGGTTATAAACTTTACACTCTCCGGGTTCGGGGTCATTTCGGTGTATATCTCTATTATGCCTGTAGCTGCCATAGTTGTTATTTAGCGGGTGCAAAGGTATCGCTTTGCCATGTAATAACATCGGTAAAACCCAATTGTTTTATACCATCGGCAAACAGATTTGCGAATAGTCAGGAAATGTCTTCCGATGGTATATACAGAAGGCACTCAAAACCTGGCTATTTTCGGTATAAAATTAACCTATGCTGCTGCGCATTAAAGTAAAGCCCAACTCAAAAACAGATGAAATTATCCGTGAGGCGGACGGTTCACTAAAAGTAAAAATCCGTGCTCAGCCCATTGAGGGCAAAGCCAATAAATACCTGCTGGAGTACCTGGCCAAAGTGCTGGGCCTACCCAAATCAAGCCTCAGTTTATTGAAGGGGGAGTCGAATTCGTTTAAAACGGTGGAGATTGATGCCGGGGAGGACCGTGTTTACAGGATTTTAAACGGAGCTACCAAATAGAAAAAGGCACTAAACCTCCATCCCCTTCACCGCAGCCATCACCTTCCCCATTTCAAACCCTTTGCTCAGTAAAAACCTTATCAGCTTATTTTTTTTATCCTTAGGCGTGCCGGTTCTCATACTCTTCCACTTCTTTTGCAACAAGTCCTTTATCTGCTCGTCATAATCTCCTTCCTCAATCAGCTCCAGGTATTTTTTTATCACATCACCATCAATCCTTTTGCCTGAAAGGGCCGATTTTATTTTCGTTTTACCCCACTTCTTTTTGGAGTGCGCCGATACAAAAGCCTTTACGTAACGGTCCTCATTTAAAAAATTCTGCTCCTGTAGTTTCACTATGTAACTGTCAAAATCATCTTTGGGCACTTTTAGCTTGTAAAGCTTTTCAAACAAGTCTGCTTTACACCTTTCCTGGTAGGCGCAGAAGTTGGTAAGCTTTTCGTATATGGCTGAATCGTACATAGCAGATGGTAAATAATTTTAGTTTCGTTGCCTCAACCGAAAATAAGCATTGAAAAACAGCCGGGCCATATTTCTTTTACTGCTGGCCAATTCTATATCTGGTGTGGCACAGGGTATATCCATGCTGGCTATACCCTGGTATTTTACTGCCCTGATACACCGCGAAACGTTGTTTGGCCAGGTGTATTTTACCGTTACATCCATTTCGCTCATCTGGGGGCTTTACGCAGGCACCCTGGTTGACCGCTACGACCGTAAAAGAATATTTCTGGTAATAAACGCCGTCGGGCTGTTGATTCTTTCGTCCATTACCATTTTTGGTTTCAGTGTGGGCTACCTGCCCTGGTACCTGGTAGCAATTGCCTTTGGCAATACTATGTTTATTTACAATATCCATTTCCCCAACCTGTATGCATATGCACAGGAAATTACACCGCGCGAAAAATATTCGCGTATCACTTCCCTTTTGGAAATTCAAGGGCAACTGACTTTTACCATTGCCGGTGGGTTGGCGGCTGTTTTACTAAAGGGATTAAACAGCCATATTCATTTTTTAAACTTCAGCTTTAATCTGCCCTTCAGCATCAGGGCGTGGAAAATATACGAGATATTTGCTATCGATGCCTGTACTTACCTGGTTGCATTTATTATTATTTACCGCATCGGGTCGCTGCCCGTGGATGCGAAAAATACGGATACCAGCGGATTGCGACAAAGAGTAAAAACAGGGCTTGCTTTTTTAAATAAGCACAGGCTGCTTTTTATTTTCGGTAATGCATCGTTGTTTGTGTTTTTAACCATTATCATTTTCGGCACCTATGTTCAGCCCGTATATGTTGATTCGTTTTTGCACCATGGTGGTGGTACGTATGCAGTGGGTGATATGTCGTTCTCTTTAGGCGCTTTGCTGGCAGGCTTTTTAACCACCCGTATTTTTGGCGAAAAGAGCGCCGTGGCTGGCATTATTGTCCTTAGCCTTATTGCTGGCACTATGTACCTTTTTATGGCGCTGAATACTTTTGTTGTCCTGTTTTTTGCAGCTAATTTTATTATAGGCTCATGTAACGCGGCCATCCGTATTCAGCGCATTACTTACCTGTTTCATCATATACCCAACCATATTATTGGCAGGGCTAACAGCATATTTTTTGTTATCAATGTGTTTTGCCGCATGTGCCTTATCGCTGCGCTTACTTTACCGGTTTTTCATAGCGGTACTAACATCATTTATTCGTTGGGTATAATGGCCGCAATTTGCTGCTCCGGTGCGCTTATACTGATTGGGCAATACAAAAAGCTGATGCAACAACCTGGTGTTGTGTAGCAAAGGGGCATTAAAAGAAAAAAGCTTTTCAGGCTATGGCAGGGCAATTAAGCCTGCTCTACCTGAAAAGCTTCGTTATTGGTTTTTGGGTTTTACTTCAACCGGCCAATGGGGCTCAATGGGTTCAATCTGTATCATACCTGCTGGTTTTGGTAAAATGGTTTACGCAATAAATGCGGTTAAGGTTACAGGTTCAATACAAATTGCAATTTAACCCGGAAGTAGCTGAAACCTTCTCAGGGCCATAACTTCGACTATTAAAATTTGAAAAATAAATGTTCTGTAAACTTGTTGCCATTATATTTGCGCACCGAGCCCCTGATGAAAAAAATTTTTAGCGTTTTACTGGTGTTGCTTTATCAGTTTTCGGCGGCGCAATACCCCCTTAAATCGCACCCTTATTCCACGCAAAGCGAGGAAGGTTTTTCCCCTTGTAAAGACACCTTTACTATTTTTAAAAGAAAAGCTGCCTACGATATCGGGGTAATTCTTCCTTCATGGCTTACCGTGGTCGATAAAAACTATGTAGCCACATTAGAAGGAAGGGTAGCCTACAATGGTTTAGACGGTACCGATGGCCCGCATGTAAGCGAAGAGGACCTTCCTTTTTATCATTATTCGCACGATATGGATTTTGAGGTAATACCGGATAAAAACCCCGATAACCGGTACACCAACTATTTGCCTTTTCTGATTTACCCCAAGCCCAATGGAAACGATACTATTTTAAAAAACTCAGTAGGGATAGAATGGGAAACTGGTTTGGCAATGGGCAATAAAAAGAACCCGTTAAGTGCAGATAACCAGGAGGGCCGCAGTGGTGGTTTTTTTAGTGGCGGACATGAGCTGGGGGATATTATATGGAACTGGCCGGTTACCGGTGATTGGGTACATGTTGAAGGCAGCCTGATATGGGACCGCGGCCATCCGCCTGCCCAGGTAGAAATACACCCGCCCCGGTTTGTAGCTATTAAACGGGCGCTGCCTGAGCGGCTTATTATTGGTGATAGCTCCGTAAAATTTGCCACGCGTATTGACATGTTTGCAAGCGGCGATGGCAGTGCTTTGCAGAACAACCGGTACAACTCGCCCAAATTTGTAAGGCGGGTGAATATGACCAGCAAGGATTACGATTTTACTGTTAAGCTGGATATACCACGGCCCTCAGCCAATGCGCACCTGCGTTACCAGTTAAGCACCCATAAAGGAGATAATTTTTCGGCTTATGAACTGATTGAGCTGAATGAAGACTCGGGCACCGTGCATATAACCATACCTTGGAAAACCAAAAATGCCAACGACCTTGAACTTTATGCCCGCTCACTGCTGGTTTACTGGGATGAAGGCAAAGGCATAGCCGCCGACCTGCCGGTAGATATTTATAAAATAAAGCTTACCAACCTGAAGTTTAAATACCTGGATGAAATACTTACCAAAGCCGAAATACGCATGTTTGTAAACGTTGGTAACGACTGGATTTTTCTGAACGAATTTTTTGGGAAAAAAGATAAAATATTAACTACCGGACTTGGGCGAACTTACAAGCACAAATGGACGCTGAATAATGAATTTACCATTTATGTGCCCCGTGGAAAAAGCTTCAGGGTGTATATGAATGGGTGGGAGGTAGACGGCATAGACGGGCTGATGGGCACGCTATTAGACCCTGCAGCCGGGTGTAACCGCAAAACAAAACGGTTTTTTAAGAACAACATTTTTTCGTTCTGGCACATGTGGCTGCAAGGCTGTCTGGATGATAACTACGGCGAAACCAGCAAGCTGCACAACTACAACAACCTGGGCAAAATTGACCGCATAGTAAGCTCACCCCAAAGCGGCGTTAACGATGACCCCTGCCCCGGCAGCAAATACCCTTTAAAAGACAGGGTGTTTTTGTATTATACTATTGAGAAGGTGAATTGAGGCCTTCGGTAATAGGCCTGAACAAAACAACTGAACATCTACTTTTTTGTTGGCTTTATTTCTATTTCTGGTGAGGATGTTTTGGCCCGCCTGGGTTCCTTTTTGGCAACCGGAAGTTTTGCCGCAGGTGAGGACTGCGCAGGGTGGTTTTGATTTGCCAGAAGTGCATTTTTAGAAGAATTTGCAGCAGTTCCCTGTGCGCCAACAGTAGTAACAAACAGCGAAAACAACAGGGTTTGGATAAGGAGTAATTTTTTCATAATAGTTCAAGTTTATGATAAAGTTGCGTACTGATTTCGTTTTATCCAAATATTTTTCAATAAAAAATGAATTTTTTATTGAAGTAAACTACACTTAAATATTTAACATAATATATTTTTACATTATAACTACCGATTTTCCGCAGGTCAAAAATGGGCATAAATGAGTGATAAACAATAAGATAATTAAAATAGTGTTTAAATTGTATGAAAAATATTAATTCTTTTTAAATTAAACATGTTTTGTTAAAATAGGATTTTAATCAAAATAAATATCTACTTTTAGTTTAGTTGCGTTGCTCACACCTTTAAAACACCGGATTATGAAAAGACTTTTGCTTATTGCCTTTATCTTTCCTTGTGCTTTGGCCATTACGGCTCAAAATTACATTCTACAATCAACCCTTACACCTGGTAGTTCCTCGCTTTTCGGAACTACAAACTCTGCTATTTACCAGGATGCCAATAACAATATTGGTATAGGCAATTCAACCCCGGGGGCGGTGTTGGATGTTACCGGGTTGGTTAACCTTGGGTCTGGCAGCATCCCTACTGTTATTAATCCCGAGTACACATACGTAGGGCCAGTGGGGTATAATGTACCATCTGGTTCACCAAATTATTTTGTAGCAAGCCGGGTTAGTAAGGGCGCTGCCTTCCCTCCGGGTTCAGGATTTGTATACAGCGCCCCGCAAACTGACTTTATGATTGGTAGTACCGGGCAAACAGGAATAGGGGACGTTAATTATCCCAGCATAGACTTACGAATCCGTACACATGCATGGCCTACAGTTGATAATCCGCTTGGAGCTATAGTAGTGGACGATGATAACGGGCTTACCTTGTTTTGCGTTCAAAATGTAGGCACCTCAGCCAATTCGTGCGGGTATATGTTTGTTCATTCCAATTCTGCGGGGGCATCTAATCCGGCCATTGCGGTCCTTGACCAGGCACATTACCTTAACCCAATGTTTATGGTTACCAGCGATGGGGTTGTAAGTACGGGTATAGACAGGGGTATAGGCGCTGTTGCTCAGTTGGATGTAATGCTGAATAACAGCGTTGTCGACAACCTATTCCACGTAGGTACCTATGGGGAAGGAGCTGCAGCATTAGATTTTTTTACAATCACTAATGGCGGGTATGTGGGTGTTGGAAAACAAAATCCGGGTAATGCATTGCTTGAAGTAAGTGATGTTTATGGACTAGGAACAACCTTTGGTATCCCTCAGTTTACTATTGATGACGGAGCGGGGCATAATTTTTTTAATGTGCTTGGTACCGGTTCCGGTACGGCAGTAAGTATAGGAGGGGCGATAGGGCCAACGGGCATTGGCAGCGGGACATTTTCTAACTACAGCCTTTCAGTTGATGGGCAAATTGTAGCCAAGGAAATTGTGGTAACTACTACCGGTTGGGAGGATACGGTATTTAGTAACAATTACCAGCTTAAACCATTAGCAGATGTTGAAAGCTATATACAGCGAAACCACCACCTGCCCGATGTGCCTGCTGCCGATGAGGTAGTGTGTACCGGTATAAGTTTAGGGGATATGAATAAAATGCTGATGCAAAAAGTAGAGGAACTTACGCTTTATACTATTAATTTAGAGAAGCGGTTAAAGCAACTTGAGGCAAAGTAAAATTAGAGAATTAAACCCCCATTATGAAAACACTTGTTATCGTAGGCATACTGTTCATAACAGGCTTTACCTCTTGCAAAAAAAAGGATCTAACTCAG
>CAISWS010000282.1 GCA_903889265.1 uncultured Bacteroidota bacterium | reverse complement strand
TTAAAGATGCTGGGTAACTTATCTAAAAAGGTATAGGCTGTAACTCCTGCAAATAAATTTACTAAAAAATTCAGCGGGCTTCTATGGCGGGTATGATCTATATCGCATACGGTCATCAGAATGTCATTGACAGATTCTATAACTCCTCTTTTTTTGTGTAGTAGTTTTTCCATATTACTCATCAGCTTGTTTTTCATATTTGAACGTATGCCAGTGATGAGTTTTAACCCATTGGCGTATAATGCTTCAAAGGCCTTGGCTGACAAAAAGCCTTTGTCAGTAAACATCATTCCTTTTAATCCTGCAAAGAACTTCAGCATCCAATCATAATTATTATCGGCTTTCGAGGCCTGGCTGACCTGGCAGCGCATGATCTGTCCATATTGGTTAATGATTAAAAATACCTTGAAACCAAAGAACCAGCCCGTAGATGATTTGCCTCTGTTGGCGTAACCATCAAATACTCTGTGTTGATGAATACGCCTGTTATCGCATACCGGAAGTTTTTTTGAATCCCCATAATAAATGCCGGTTGGCTCTCCGCATCTCTCAAACCATAAGTATAAGCACATCACCGGAACAATACGAGGCATTAACGCAACAAAGCGCTCGTATGAAACTGCGTTCGGAAAGTAAGGTTTCATCGGCCCTAAGACCAATTGGCGATAATAGTATTCAAAACACTTAAAGCCTGATAAGTGGTAGAAAATTGCAATTGTCATTATTTCACTCTCCGCTAAAGCGGGGCTACGGGTTGGCTTTTTTGAAGGCGGTAAAGCGCTATGGTGACTTTGCTTGATCAGCGAACAAAAATCATCACAAGAACAAAAAATCTCTACTAATTTTGAGGTGTGGATGACATACTGCATAACCTGATTTTGGTGTGTGGTAACCCCAAATTCAGTGGTTTCTTTGCAAAGTGTCATCCACTTTTCTACTTATCTCTTTGATATTGTGTACTTTAGAGAACAGCTAATCCATAACTCACGTTAAAATAAATGATCTGTTACCGGCAATTGACAAAAAACACAACCGGAGGTTTTCAGTCCTGTTATTTCACCCCGGCAATAATTATCTGCTTTAAAGTTAGAGCATATTTAATCTTTATTGGTTGCGTAGCAAGGTGGGGAACCGCATTATTTAAATACATGAAACTTATATTAAACCGGGCATCGTTTAAGCAAAAAAAACAAAAACGGTCTTAATTCAACACCCTGTTACAAAATGCCTCAATAATTTTCAGGGTTTCGGGTTTCCGTTCAAATACGCTCATGTGTTTGCATTTTGCAAACAAATTAAAATCAGCAATGGGCGGGTACGAAGCCTGCCTTAGGGTATAAGCCATAGGGGCGCTCTCATCTTCCTCACCGTTAATAAATAACACAGGCACTTTTGCATTTTTCAACACCTCGCATTTGTCTTTCCTGTTCATCATAGCCGCACTTGCCTGCATAGAGGCCGCGGGCGTATATTTAAGCGCTTTCTCAATTAAAGCATCAATCAGTTTTCTGTTTTTCTTTTTAAAGGCTTCATTAAATATGCTGTTGTATAATTCGCGGATAAAAAACTGAGTGCCATTGCGCTGTATAAATTCAATCCCCTTTAACCGGTTCGTTTTTTTCTGCTCAGTATCCTCAAAACAATGCGAGTTCACCAACCCGAAACCCGCAATCATATCGCCGTATCGCTCTGCAAAATTCAGCACCACATATCCACCCATCGAATGGCCCAATAATATCAGCCCGGTTACTTTTTCAGCTTGTAAAATCTCATAGAGGTATTCGGCATATAACTCCATCGACAAATCAACATCAGTTAACCCGGATTTGCCAAACCCCGGCAGGTCAGGCACTATAACTTTATAATTTTTTTTAAGCCCTGCTAACATGCCGTCCCACATACCACCTTCCTCAATAAAACCATGTACCAGCATAACTACTTTGCCTTTTCCCTCTGCCTTGTAAAAGCAACGGCCACCCTTAAATGTTATCCATTTATCCATGCTAATTCCGCAAGCTGTTGTGTTTTTGAACCTACGCGGTATGTACCTTGGGTGCAGTAAAATCGCTAATCAAAAACTTGACTTCCGATGGTATAAAATTATTCTAATTTCACGCTTCATAAAATTTTTCTCATGCTGCATTTTTTCAGGCCTCTGGTAATGGCTATAATACTCCTGGTTCAATTCCCCTTGTTTAGCCAGGAAACCACTTTTCACCGCAACGGCCCCGATGATTACCGCGAGGGTGTTCATGCCTTTATGCACGCCACAATCTTCAAAACCTACAACAGCAAAATTGAAGATGCCACCTTGCTAATCCGGGATGGAAAAGTGGTTGAAGCTGGTGCCAATGTTGCCATCCCCAAAGGTGCAATAGTGCATGATATGAAGGGCAAATTTATTTATCCCTCATTTATTGATATCTACAGCAGCTACGGACTACCTGACCCTAAAAAGCAGGGTGGCAACGGTGGCCCGCAAATGGAAACAAACATCAAAGGCGCTTACGGATGGAACCAGGCCATACACGCCGATTACAGTGCTGTTAAAAGTTTTATGGCCGATGATAAAAAGGCTGATGAACTGCGCAAACTTGGCTTTGGTACCGTGCTTACGCATAACAAAGATGGCATAGCCCGTGGCACCGGTGCAGTAGTAACGCTGGCGAACGACAAAGAAAATAACCTGGTGATAAGAGCTGAAGCCAGCGCCCATTATTCTTTCAATAAAGGGACCAGTACTCAGGATTACCCCGAATCGCTGATGGGCATTATTGCCCTGCTGCGCCAAACCTATTACGACGCCGACTGGTATAAAAACTTAAAAGAAAAAAAAGAATATAACCTTTCGCTTGAGGCCTGGAACAACACCCAATCTCTGCCCCAGATATTTGATGCCACACACGACTGGCAAAATATCCTGCGGGCTGATAAAATTGGCCGCGAGTTTGGTGTGCAGTATATTATTAAAGGCGATGGAACAGAATATCAGCGCATTGACGAAATAAAAAATACCAAAGCCCGCATTATTACCTCGCTCAATTTCCCCAAGGCCTATGATGTTGAAGACCCTTATAAGGCCATTTGGGTATCGATGGAAGAAATGAAACATTGGGAGTTGGCGCCAACTAATCCAGCCGCCCTGGCTAAAGCAAATATTGAGTTTGCATTAACCCCTGCGGACCTTGAAAAGAAAGACGACTTTTTAGCCAACTTGCGCAAGGCAGTAAAGTATGGTTTGGATTCAACTACAGCGCTAAAGTCAATTACCCAAAACCCCGCTGAGTTTTTAAATATTACCGATAAGGTTGGCTCGCTTGAACCTGGCAAACTGGCCAATTTCATCATTACATCTAAATCACTATTCGATGATAAATGTGACATTAACGAAAACTGGATTCAGGGAAAACGGTACGAAATAAAAGCCTTCGACCCTAAAGATATCCGCGGCACCTATTCGCTTACTTTTAGTAACAGCACAGCATACACTTTGAAGTTGACTGGTGAAGCTGCAACTCCCAAAGCCGCCATTATTATTACTGATTCAGTTAAACCAGAGGTAAAACTTACTTACAAAGGCAACGACATCACTCTTTCGTTCAACCCCGAAAAGAAAAAAGAATTGAACAAGATTTTCCTTACCGGAACCATTGATTCAACCTTTAAAAACTGGCAAGGTAAAGGCCAGCTTGCTAACGGCGACTGGATAAACTGGACAGCCACTCAAACCAAAGGCCCCGATGCTGACACTTCAAAACCTAAAAAGGATTCTACTGTCGTTAACCTCAGCAAGCTGGGTAAGGTAGTTTATCCCTTTAACGCATATGGCTATGAAGAAACACCCAAACCTGAAAACCTGCTGATTAAAAACGGTACGGTTTGGACGAATGAAGATGCCGGCAATGTTGTTGAGGACCTGGTTATCCGCAGTGGCAAAATTACACTGGCCGGCAAAAACCTTTCATGCGCCGATTGTAAGGTGCTTGATGCAAGCGGTAAGTATGTTACCTGTGGCATTATTGACGAGCATTCGCACATTGCCATCAGTTACGGCGTTAACGAAGGTAGCGAAGCCAGCAGCGCCGAGGTGCGCATAGGTGATGTGGTAAACGCAACTGATATTGATATTTACCGGCAACTAAGCGGCGGGGTAGTTGCCTCGCAATTGTTGCATGGTTCTGCCAACCCCATTGGTGGGCAAAGCGGACTGGTAAAACTGCGCTGGGGCTTTGCACCCGAAAAAATGAAAATTGAAGGGGCTGATGGCTTCATCAAATTTGCATTGGGCGAAAACGTAAAACAATCTAACTGGGGCGACCGGGCTGTGGTGCGTTACCCGCAAACCCGGATGGGCGTTCAGCAAACCTACTACAACTACTTTACCAAAGCCCGCGAATATGGTAAGGCGCTGGCGGCCAAAACACCTGTGCGTCGCGACCTTGAACTGGACGCGTTACTTGAAATTTTAAAAGGCAAACGCTTTATTACCTGCCACAGTTATGTGCAAAGCGAAATTAATATGCTCATGCATGTGTCTGACACTTTCGGGTTTAAAATAAATACTTTCACCCACATACTGGAAGGTTACAAAGTGGCCGATAAAATGAAGGCACACGGCATTTACGCCTCCACCTTTGCTGATTGGTGGGCTTATAAATACGAGGTTATTGATGCCATACCTTACAATGCCGCCATACTTACCAAAGTGGGCGTAACTACTGCTGTAAACTCTGATGATGCTGAAATGGGCCGCCGCTTAAACCAGGAGGCTGCCAAATGCATTAAATATGGTGGATTAAGCGAAGTAGAGGCATGGAAGCTATGCACGCTTAACCCGGCAAAAATGCTGCACCTG
>CAISWS010000281.1 GCA_903889265.1 uncultured Bacteroidota bacterium | reverse complement strand
GCTCACCTTTTTAAAGAAACCATAGTCCGAAATTTTTTCAGCGGGTTTTGTATTAACATCCAAATTAACCTTGGCACTATCTCGGGATGAATTACAACTGTAAATCAAAACGCAGCTTACACCGAACAATAATATGGCAGGTATTGGTTTTAAGTATTTCATACTGCGAGGGCATGTTTCTATTTCAACTGCTCAAACCTTGCCTGGAAGAAGCGCAGGTATTTAGGCTCGTAAATCATTTTCACGCCTTTTATTTTATTTCTCTTCAGATAAACCGAATAGATTGATTCGGCAATTACATCCATGTGAGCCTGGGTATAAACCCTACGCGGTATGGTAAACCTTACCAGTTCAAGTTTAGGATAATAATTCTTGCCATCTGCTTTTCTACCGGCAGATACCACTCCCCTTTCCATCGTTCGCACACCCGAATCAAGGTAAACTTCAGCTGCCAATGTTTGTGCCGGAAACTGGTCTTGTGTAAGATGGGGAAGAAACGCTTTTGCATCTACAAAAATTCCATGACCGCCAATTGGCTTTACTATCGGAATGCCGAATTCTATCATCTTATTCCCGAGGTATTCTACCTGGCCAATTCTCGCACTGATGTGACTATCACTTAAACTCTCCTCAATGCCAATTGCCATTGCTTCCATATCCCGTCCGGCCAGGCCGCCATAAGTATGCAATCCTTCATAAATCACTACGAGGTTCCGCGCCTCTTCAAAAACCGACCACTCATTCGTAGCCATAAAGCCGCCAATATTAACGAGCGCGTCTTTTTTAGCGCTCATTGTGGCGCCATCAGTATACGAGCAGATTTCTTTAACAATTTCCCGTAATGATTTTTTATTATATCCCTTTTCGCGTTGCTGGATGAAAAAAGCATTTTCGGCCACACGGGTCATATCATGTATAATGCGAATGCCAAATTTGGAAGTGTAGGCCCTTACCTCTTTCAGGTTTTTCATGCTAATCGGTTGTCCACCGGCCATATTTACGCTGGTAGCTATGAATACGTAGGGGATTTTTTACTCTCCAAATTGTTTCAAAACCTTATCCAGTTTACCGAGATCTACATTGCCTTTAAAAGGGTGTTCGTTAACCGGGTCGTGTGCTTCATCTATAATAACGTCACTAAAATACCATGCAATGGAATTGCATGGGTTTGGGTTACGAAATGAAATTTCTTACTCAAGTATAAATGTTTGGTCTTCATTGTCAGGCCGATTTTCATGATGCGCCAGATATTGCTGGATCATCTCATCAGTTATATTACCCGTGCTCCAAACGCCATATCCTGTTGCCCAAAAATGTCTTCCCCAATAGCGTTTCTTCAACTCAGGAAACTCCTCTTGTATCAATCTTGAGGTTCTACCTTTCATTGCCTTGACCATATCACTTACACTATTTTTAGGAGGATACTCAATATGCATGTGAACATGATCCTTACTCACAACACCTTTCAATATCTTCACATCTTCTGCCTCACAGATTTGTCTTAACAAATTCCGACAACGCTACTGAACATCTCCTTGCAACACTGCATATCTATACTTTGTCACCCATACCACATGAGCCGTTAACCTTGATACCGTATGGCTGCCGTGCCTATATTCTTCACCCATATAGCGAAACTAACTCTTTTCGCTTTCTGAAAGACTTGCAATGAAATTGCATGGTTTTAACCAACGTTTGAGACCAATAAATTTTGCACCGGCCAATTCCTGGTGCAACCGGGTAGTGGTAAAATACATATTGCCAGGAATGATATCGCCTTTTTTTATAATGGCCTTCGACAAAATATTTTCCGCCCCTCTTCCCTGATGAGTTGGGATAATATATTTATAGCCATACGAATTTTGTATCACTTTCTCCAAATGATAAAAATTGCGGCTACCCGCATAAGCCTCATCACCCATCATCATACCAGCCCACTGCCGGTCACTCATAGCTGAGGTACCACTATCTGTCAGGAGGTCGATGTAAACATCTTCTGATTTGAGTAAAAAAGTATTGTAACCGGCCTCTTTTATTGCTTTAAGTCGTTGCGGCCTTGTGGTCATCTTCAACAACTCTACCATTTTCATTTTATAAGGCTCCGCCCATGAGCGTTTAAAGTTTTTGGCCATTGGTACTAATTTAATGTCCATCAAAGAAAAGCAAGTGGCACGCCAAAAACCATGAGAATAATCATTATTGGTTGTTCGCTCTTACTTACAAGGTTGTGCGCTATGGCAGAGAAGCGT
>CAISWS010000280.1 GCA_903889265.1 uncultured Bacteroidota bacterium | reverse complement strand
GCAGACTAAATCCGTTGAAACCGGTGATGCAGAAATACCTGCCATGCAATTTGCATTTTATCGCTTTGTGGTCGCCTTCGACCATTTTCGGGATGAACTGATACTGCATGAAAACGTTCCGGAAGGAGAAACTTCACAGATTGCAAAATTGTTGTCAGCCATTAAAAATAAGAATGTACCTGCTTTTCCTTTTCATGCGTCTGAAGAGGAAAACTCAACGGCTACCGATAGTGAATATTTAGAGATGGTTAAAAAAGGAATCGCCCACTGCTATCGTGGAGATGTGTTCCAGGTTGTGCTTTCGCGCAGGTTTGCCCGCTCGTATACCGGTGATGATATGAACCTTTACCGGAGCCTGCGCTCCATTAATCCTTCGCCGTACCTTTTCTATTTTGATTACGGCAACTTCAGAATATTTGGTTCTTCGCCCGAAGCGCAATTGGTGGTGAAAAAAGGGATTGCCAAAATAAACCCCATTGCAGGTACCTTTCGCCGAACAGGTAATGACCAGGCCGACGAACTTTTAGCAGCTAAACTGAGTGCTGATGAAAAGGAAAATGCCGAGCATATTATGCTGGTTGACCTTGCCCGTAACGACCTGAGTAAAGATGCTGCAGAGGTAAATGTAAGCCAGTACAAACAGGTACATTTTTACTCCCATGTTATTCATTTGGTTTCGGAAGTATTGGGCAAAATACCGGGTCAGTTCAATCCACTTAAATTAATAGCCAATAGCTTTCCCGCGGGTACTTTATCGGGTGCACCCAAGCACCGGGCAATACAATTAATACAGCAATACGAAAAGCACGAGCGGGGTTTTTATGGCGGCTGCATTGGCTTTATTGGTTTTAACGGCGATATAAATACTGCCATAACTATCCGCAGTTTTATGAGCCAAAACAATACACTTCACTACCAGGCTGGGGCAGGTATAGTAGCTGCATCAGTGCCGGAATCGGAACTTGAGGAAGTAAACAATAAACTTAGAGCACTGAGAAGCGCTATTGAAAAAGCAAACACGTTGTAGTATGATAAAGATATTGGTAGTAGATAATTACGATTCATTCACCTACAACCTGGTGTACTTATTACGCAGGTATGCTGAAGTAACCGTAATGAAAAATGATGAAGCAGATAGAACGAAAGCTGCGGCATTTGATAAAATTTTATTCTCTCCAGGACCCGGTATTCCGTCCGGGGCAGGAAGAATGAATGAGTTAATCGGTCACTTTGCTGATATTAAACCAATGCTGGGCATTTGCCTCGGCCATCAGGCAATAGCTGAGGTATTTGGGGCTGAGTTGCTAAACCTGAGCACCGTTTATCATGGTCTTTCCAAACCCGTTAATCTTTTGCCTGATAGCTCGTATATTTTTAATGGAATACCTGAAGTTTTTTCAGCCGGGCGATATCATTCATGGGCGGTACACCCCGGTTCGGTACCAAGCCAGCTACAGGTAACTGCTGTTGACGATAACGGAATCATTATGGCGCTAAAGCATAAAACAAAAGATATTAATGGAGTTCAATTTCATCCGGAGTCTATTATGACGGAATATGGTGAAATGATTATTGCAAACTGGGTTAATCATTAAACATGAAAGCAACGCTAAACGAATTATTTGAACACCACAGCCTCAGTGAACCAGAGGCATACAACCTGATGACCACATTGGTAACTTCGGATGTAAACGATGCTCACACTGCGGCCTTGCTGGCAACATTTATTATGCGTGATATCGGGTTATCTGAGTTGAAAGGGTTCAGAAATGCATTGATGGACCTGGCAGTGCCGTTTAAAACAGAAGGGGAGATAATTGATTTATGTGGTACAGGTGGTGATGGAAAGAATACCTTCAACATTTCAACTCTGGCATCATTTGTTGTTGCAGCTGCCGGAGGAAGGGTAGTTAAGCATGGTAATTATGGGGTGTCTTCAGTTAGCGGGTCTTCTGATGTTATGGAATACCTGGGTTACTCCTTTACCAACAAGAATGATGAATTACAAAAGCAACTGGATAGTTGTGGAATATGTTTTTTGCATGCACCGCTTTTTCATCCTGCCCTTAAAAAAGTGGCGCATGTGCGCAAACAACTGGGGGTAAAAACATTCTTTAACATGTTGGGCCCCTTGGTAAATCCTGCAAATCCTACTTTCCATTTTACGGGCACTTATAACCTGCAGCTTGCCCGGCTTTATCACTATCTTTTCCAGGAACAGGGCGATAACTATGTAATAGTGCATAGCCTTGACGGATATGATGAAATTTCGCTTACCTCTCCATGCAAATGGTATAGCAGCAGTGAGGAATTTATTTTTACCGCCACTGACTGGGGATTACCTCAAATGAAACAGGAACTATTATTTGGCGGCAATTCCGTCAAAGAAGCCGCAAATATTTTCATTACAGTTTTGGAAGGAAAGGGTACCGAAGCGCAGAACACAGTTGTATCTGCAAACGCAGCGGCGGCGTTGCATTGCATGGCACCTGAAGCTGCGATAAGCGGACAAATGGCATTGGCAGCCGAAATTCTTTTATCAGGCAAGGCATTAAAAACTTTTAAAAAATTGATAGCATGAACATACTGGATAAAATAGCAGCCTTTAAGCGAAAAGAAGTAGAGGAAAATAAATCCTTGTACCCCGTAAAGTTGCTGGAGCGCACTGTTTACTTCGAAACAAAACCGGTTTCACTGAGCACTTATTTATTGGATAAAGACAAGTCGGGCATTATAGCTGAGTTTAAACGGAAGTCTCCGTCTAAAGGAAACATTAATTTGTATGCACCGGTTGGCGCAACTACTTTGGCCTACATGCAGGCGGGCGCCTCGGCCTTATCTGTGCTTACAGATAAGGAGTTTTTTGGCGGTAAAAATACTGACCTCACCGAGGCCCGAAATTATAACTACTGTCCTGTTTTACGCAAAGATTTTATTATTGACGAATACCAGGTTATTGAAGCTAAGTCAATAGGAGCCGATTCTATTTTATTAATTGGTGCAATGCTGAGGAAAGAACAGGTAAGTGAGCTGGCCCGGCTTGCTGCTTCATTAGGTATGGAGGTGCTTTTCGAAATACACGATGAAACGGAAATTGATAAATTATGTCCCGAAATAACCCTTGCCGGCATTAACAACCGCAACCTGCAAACGTTTGAAGTGGATTTTGAAAATGCTTTGCGCCTTGCCGGAAAGCTGCCTTTGGATGTAACAAAAATAGCGGAGAGCGGCATCAGTAAACCAGCACAGGTAGCACAGTTAAAACAACAGGGTTTTAAAGGCTTTTTAATAGGGGAGCAGTTTATGAGAGAGAGCCTGCCTGGTTTGGCCTGCAAAAAATTTATCCGGCAACTAAATTCAGTTCAACATGTTGCTTAAAGTATGTGGTCTTCGCGAGCGTAACAACGTTGAAGAAGTGCTTGCAATTCAGCCGCAATGGATTGGTTTTATTTTTGAACCTTCATCATCCAGGTATTTTCTGCATGCGCAACAACGCGCATCCGTTTTTGAAATAGACGGGGATATTAAAAAAGTAGGAGTGTTTGTTAATGAGGATACAGATGTGATATTGCATTTTCATCAGGAATTTGCGCTTGATTTAATTCAACTCCATGGTGACGAAAGCGTTGATGAATGCAGGCAATTGAATGAAAACGGCATTAAAATTATAAAGGCATTCAGAATTGATGACTCGTTTAATTTTAGTGAGGTTGAAAAATATGCGCCGTATATAACCTTATTTCTTTTTGATGCGCAAGGCCCGCTGAAAGGAGGCAATGGGATAACTTTCAATTGGGAGTTATTAAAAAATCGGCGTTTCGGGAAACCATTTTTGTTAAGCGGTGGGATTGGGCCGGAGACTATACCTGCCCTGCTTAATTTCAGCCATCCGGATATGATTGGCATAGACGTTAATAGCAAATTTGAAGTTTCACCGGGTGTTAAGGATGTAAAATCACTTCATTTATTTCAACAACAAATAGCATAATATGAAATTCAGCGCAGATGAAAATGGTTATTACGGAGAATTTGGTGGCGCATATGTTCCCGAACTGCTCTATAACAACGTTGAAGAACTGAGGCTACGTTATAAGGAAATTGTGAACGGGCCGGTTTTCAAAAAAGAATTTGATTCGCTTTTGAAAGATTATGTCGGGCGGCCGTCGCCATTGTTTTTAGCAAAAAATTTATCGGCCAGGTATGGCTGCCGGATTTATTTAAAACGCGAGGACTTAAATCACACCGGTGCGCATAAAATAAACAACACCATAGGGCAGGTTTTACTGGCGGAAAAATTGGGGAAGAAGCGTATTATAGCCGAAACCGGTGCCGGGCAACACGGCGTAGCAACTGCAACCGTTTGCGCGTTAAAGGGTTTGGAATGTATTGTTTACATGGGCGAAAAGGATATAGCACGGCAAGCGCCCAACGTAGCCCGCATGAAGATGCTTGGTGCTAAAGTGGTACCTGCAACAT
>CAISWS010000279.1 GCA_903889265.1 uncultured Bacteroidota bacterium | reverse complement strand
TCCAATACCCGCTGGTCTGTAGTTTATGCCGGCAATGGGGTCATCCAAACATCGGATGAGCGGTTGAAAAAAAATATTACAGGGTTAAACATGGGCTTGTCGGCTATTATGCAGTTGAACCCCATATCTTATGAATGGAAAAACGCTAAAGACGGCGAGGGCCAGAAAATAGGGTTCATTGCGCAGCAGGTTGAAAAAATAATTCCCCAGGCGGTAATTCACAGCCAGATAACCGATGCACAAATTCAGCAGGCCCAAAAAGCCGGCAAACCGGTGCCGGAATTAAGAGACCCCTATGGTATGAATTACAGCGAAATCATACCTGTACTGGTAAAGGGGATACAGGACCAGCAGCACATCATAGATACCCAAAACGAGAAGATGAATGAATTATTGAGCCGCATTGAAAAGTTAGAGGGCAAATAGCTGCGTATAGCAAAAGCAAGCCGGCTTCGCTAAAGAATAGCTGTAGATGAATTGCTATGTACGTCTTCAAACTAAAGTGGACTAAATCGGTTCAAATTTAATGTGGTGTTTTTCAAAGTTAATAAATTGAGTTTCAAAAGGCATAAGCAACAAAAATGATAGGATTTTGGGTAAGCGGTTCTGATTAACTCAGACCCGCTTTTCATTTCCGTTGGTTCAGCTATCCCTTGTCAGATGCGCTCCCGCAGAGCCGACTTCTGTTTCGCTGAACAGGATAAAATTAAGTCTATTCCCGGATTGCTTTTGATTTTAGATATATTTGTCTGCGGCTGCGCATGGTGCGCATTTTAATCTTCCCCCGCTTCTCAATGATCGCATGTCCCTTACCATAGTAGAGCAGAAATAACCTCTTACAGCCGAGTAGCAATAGATAACTACATGTACCTTTTACATGTAGTTGTTTATCGAGGTTTAACCAAGTGTTACCAGCCTTCCTGCATATTTTGTAGGCCGAAATTGTGCAGAAGGGCTGACAACCAACGCTCCGGTGCTTCTTTTTATACAGCGCTATACACAGCGATAGGAAATTTCCTTTGGTTTCGACTGTCCAGCTGGGCCAACAGCGAACATCAGAGAGCCTTGCTCACCGCATTATGGTGGTAGCAAGGCTCTCGTCGTTTACGGGCAAATCGGCGCGAACATTGGGCGCGAACTCTAAAAAAATAATCTTCCGGTAAACAAGCCCCGTCCCGCTCTTCCCTGCTATACTGCTGATAACAAAACGCAGGTAACATATAGTATAAAGTTTATGGGCGCATGGTAGCGTAGGGCATCAGCCTGCAGCCCCTAAAAAACAAGAAGCATAAATGGGATTACCAGATAACTTTTACCGAGCCGGAGGCTTGAATGACAGGGTCGTTGGTTATTAAGCTTGCATTGCAAATTACGGAGGTAGCAGCAATCAATCTATCATGCAATTCGGGGATAGTTTTTATTCGAAATGCCGCTTCAACGATTTCAAGTTTTAGCGGTTCAATTTTCACATTCTTAAAGTGCGTAAGCAATTTTCTTACCTCAGTTAAATTTGTATCAATACGGTTTCTTTCAGCAAGACAACCCAATTCGGCAATGGCCATTGAAGGGATAATAAGCTCAATATTTCCGTTTTCGACCTCTGAAAATATGTTGGTTACTGCTTTTGATAATTTTCGCTTTTCCAAATAAAGGATAAGCGCCATTGTATCGGCAGCGTACCTATTTTGCATGTGGGAATATCTTTTTGTAATCTTTCATTTCGCTTTCCAGGTGCAGCCATTCTTCGCTTTCCAAAGTACCTAATCCGGCAGTAAGGTTATCCGAAAAATTTAATGTCTTTTTCTGCTGCCATTTCAGTTTTACAAATTGAATAAAATGCAACACTTCATCCAGGGCATTTTCGGGCAAGCCCTTGGTTTCATCAAGAATCTGTTTTTCAAGTTTTGTTTGCATGTAGCAAATTTAATGTAAAAAAACTGTAAGCTAAAACAACCTGAACACCACACCTACCGCCTCGGCCTCGCTATTGAAGTAGTGCTCCGGCCTCACCATGTTGTGGGGGTCCAGTGCCCTCAACTTTTCGATGGCGGAGAGGTGCTCGGGCTTCACCACCGCTTCAAGCTGGCTGATGTAGTTGGGGTATCTGATTGGATTTATCAGGACTGCATGTTTCGAACAGCAATGGTTTTTAATGAGTACAATAAAGGTCCCGGCCTTTATAATGCGTGTAATATTATTTTCAGCATTATACCGTTTGCAGGAATGCAATGCTTTGGCGGGCGAAACTTGGAAATTACCAGGAACATATTAAGTTTATGGTGGTTTTTTTTAACTGATTTAATTAAATAAGATGGATGCTGAAATATTGGCTTTTGAAATGCCAGGGATGGATGTACAAATACACCAGCATGCCGGATTTCAAATAGTATATGCTTTCGAAACGCCGTTTAATACACAGGTTGAGGGCAACAGGTATAGCGGCATATGCGGGTTTGTTATTAAACCGCAACTGGCGCACGCCTGCTCGGGCGTATCGGGCAAATTTGCCATTATTAATATTGAGCCCGATTCGATAGCCGGCAGGATTTTATACAAGGCCCTGGCCGGAAATGCCTTACATGTATTTTATAAAGATGAAGATATTTGTGCCCTGCTGGGTATACCTGGCAAAGGGCCGGAAGCTGTTTACACGGCTTTGGCTTATTTACGGTCTGCACAAAATACCGCTAAACTCAGCACCAGGGTGCAACAGGTAATTGATATTATAAGGAAACAATCTGCCCGGGGGGCAAACCCCGCTTTACTGGCAGCATCTGTTCATCTTTCACAATCGCGCCTGTCGGCTCTTTTTAAAGAAGAAACCGGCAGCAGCCTTTCTAAATTTATACTTTGGACGAGATTGCGGCAAGCGATATTTTTATTATTGACTGAAGACAGAACCCTAAGCGAAATTGCTGCCGAAACCGGCTTTTATGACTCCCCCAACTTTACCAAATACATGCACCAAATGATTGGTGTGCCACCCATGGCGTTCCGCAAAAAAAGTGATTTGATACAAGTTTTATAGCCGGGGTTTACTGAAGTTTGAATTTTATTAAACTTAACTTCTCTGCCATGAAAAACTTAATTAAGGGTTTGGTTGTTTTGGCCAGCTTGCCATTACTGGTGCTGGGTTTAAAGGCTATGTTTGCGCCAGTCAGTATGTTCGAAATGTTTAATTTAAATCCACAAGGTGTTTTTGGTTTAAACACAATTCGCGCGGATTTGGGAGGGATGTTAACCTCCAGTGCTGTTATGATGTATATAGGCTTATGGAAAAAGAATCCTACCTGGTTTATGGCTACCATTTTGGTAATGGCCACTTTATTGGTAGGCAGAGTGATTAGCTTTATTACCGATGGTTGGACTAATGCAGCTATACCCGCAGTAGTGGTTGAGTTCGTTGTTATCGGCGTATTATTGCTGGCAATAAATAAGTTAGAAGCTAATAGCTAATTAGTGTAAGGGCCGGGTATAAATGGTTTTAGTTTGGCTCTTATCCATTATCCGTTTTTGCAAGGCTGTGCGAAGCGATTTTGTATTGTTGACGCATCAAGTTTCGAATACGGGATTGCTTCTTCGCAAAAGCGTCATCTCTCGTTTGCAAGTACTTTTAATTTTTCTCACTGGTCCTTGTTTGCCCAGGTGAATATAAATGCATTCGCATTTACAATGCGTGCATTATTATTTTCAGCATTATACCGCCCGTAAGCAGGCAATAGGTGATTTAATTACAGGCATTCCAAATGCCTGTGCCGAGGAATTCTCGTTGCAAACTACTACTGTTCGAAACCCTATGATGAATTCCAAAGATGCGGAGCTATATTGGTGGTAACAAATAGTCCATATATGGAAATCTTCAACTTCCGCTTAGGCGTGCTATTGGCGCGGGCCTGGTTGCCTTTAAAGCACCTATCGTTGCCTGTGCTCCTGCCCAGTTTTATAAACAGCGCTATACACAGCGATAGGAAAATTATCACCACTTCGACTGTTCATCTGCGGCAACTTCATAAACTCCAAAAGCCTTGCAATGCTGGGCTTTGGAGTTATGAAGTTGAAGGTGGTTGCTGAAAGGGCTGCTGGTATAAAACAAAAACCGCTGGTTTTGCAGTTTTTGCCTGCAATGAATCCTTCTATCATTTGAATCAGCCTTCTTATTAGCACCAGTTTATAATCGTTTTGTACTGATGTGGGCTTTGTTATATTTGCACACTTCATTATAAAAACAAATGTAATATTCAACAACATGAAAATAGATTTGCAAAAGTGCGCGATAACATTAACTGTGTTATTTACCCTGGCAGGGTTTAACCAATTAACGGCCCAGGTAACAAATACCCAGAGCTTTGATGGCCTAACTTTTTTACCAACAGGATGGACCGGCATTGGAACTACCAACTACTGGAGCCGCAGAACTACGGGAACAACCCCAACAGTTACCCCACACAGCGGCGCGGGTATGGTGCGTTATGACAGCCACGTTGCGGTTGCCGGTACTGCCCAAACCATTGTTACACCTGTTATTGACTACAGTAATATTGGCGGAAACACTGCAACTTTCAGTTTATGGTTATTCCGCGATACTGCGAAGGCGGCTATAGGTGACAGCCTTTCGCTGTTCGTAAATACCAGTGCAAGCCTAACAGGCGCTACTGAATTAGGGGTTATTGCCCGCAGTGCTGCCATTGCTTTGCCAAATACAGTGGCAACTCCGGGTTGGTATCTGTATTCATTTAATATTCCTGCAGGTTTTAATACCAATACCAACTATATTTTACTTACCGGCACCAGCCAGTTAGGTGATAACATATTTATAGATGATGTGCAGTGGATTTCGTATCCTGCGTTATGTACCGGTATACCTGCTTCGGGCGCTATGTCTGCCAATACCCCGAAGATTTGCGGAGGAACCGGGTCAACTGCAATTACTTTGAATGGTGAAACCACAGGCTTTGCGGGGGTGAGCTATGTATGGGAGTCGGCTTCATCTCAAGCTGGTCCGTGGACGGTGATTGACACTGCCGTTACGGCTATTAACACTGGCACCATAACCGCAACCACTTATTATAAAATAGTGGTTGGATGTAGTTTTTCTGCTGAGGCTGATTCTACTATCGATTCCGTGTTGGTAACTACCAATCCAGTTCCTGTTATTACTTTAACCCCTAATACCGGGGTTACATATTGTTCAGGTGCGGCGCCGGTTTTACTGGTAGCTTCGGGGGCCCAGTTATTTACCTGGACACCCACCACAGGTTTAAATAACAATATCAGCGACAGCGTTCTGGCTTCGCCAACTACAACTACCAGGTATACGGTTACCGGTATTGATTCGCTGGGTTGCTATGGCAGCGCAAGCGTTAACGTAACCGCGCGCCGTTCGCCGGCAGCCGCAATTACGGTCACTGCTAACAACTTTTGTCCCGGCGATTCAACTACCCTTACTGATACTTTAACTTCTTTCGGTAACGTTACTTTTACCTGGAGCCCGGGGGGGCAAACCACGGCCGGTATTACTGTTGCGCCGGCATCTACTACCACTTACTACGCTACGGTAACGGCTGGTGGTTGCAGTACTGCTGACTCGGTGATTGTTCATGTTACCCCAAAAGCGGCGGCATCTTTTGCTTACAGCACAAACGATACTACCGTAACTTTCTCTAATACCTCAACCGGTGCTACCTCTTATTGGTGGGGATTGGGTAACGGCGATACCAGTAGTTTATCAAGTCCTATGAGTTCATACCCTGGGGTAGGTTCTTATGAGGTTACCCTGATTGCTTTTGGCCCTTGCAATAACGATACCATTACTGATACAGTAATGATATATCCAACAGGCATGTTATCTGTTGCCAATATTAAAGGCCTTTCGGTTTGGCCGGTTCCGGCAAATAACGTTGCAGTTGTTGAGTTTATTTCAGAGCAATCAAATGCCGACTTATCGTTAATGAATGAACCAGGCCAGATGATTGAAAGCAGAATTGCATCGCCTAAATCAGGCAATCAGTACAAGGAAGAATTCAACCTTAGCGGGTTGGCTTCAGGTGTTTATATGGTTCGCATACATACAGGAAGCAAAGATGCAACTGCGAAATTGATAAAGTTATAGTTTCAGTTTTGAAATAGGTATAAATACAAAACCCTTGCTTTGGCAGGGGTTTTGTTTTTATAGGACCCGGGTATATTACCAAAGTGTAGCGGAAAATGCGGTATATTGGTGATTGAGAGTCGTTCAAACAATATTAACCACCCTGCCCCGTCTGACTTAAATATGGAAACCACTACTGCAATAAAACCTCCTCCCGGCCCTAAGGGTAACCTGGTATTTAACCCGCCCTTTGATTTGCGTAATAAAACGCATTTTTTTATTGAGTGGATGGCGAATAAATACGGCGGCATAAGCCGGGCTAAGGCAGGGCCTTTTAATTTTGTTTTTCTGGCTAAGCCGGAATACGTAGAGCACATGTTTCTTACCCGCGATGTTTATGTAAAAATGAACGAGGGTAGCCAGCTTAAATATTTGTTAGGTAATGGTTTGCTTACCAGCGAAGGGGAGTTTTGGTTAAAGCAGCGCAGGCTGATGCAGCCCTTGTTTCATAAGCAGCGCCTGCAGGGCTTTGTGCAGAAGATTGCCGATGCTACAAATTCAATGATGAAAGATTGGGAAGGGCGTAGCATGAACGTACCCGACTTTTACAAAGAAATGAACCAGCTTACCCTTGATATTGTGGGCCGCACTTTACTAAGCACTGACCTGAAAGGTGATTTTGCCAAGGTAAACAAGGCCATGACTACCGTGCTTGAAAGCGTGAACAAAAACCGGGGCCGTTTATTCCGATTACCGGCATGGTTACCATTGCCATCGCAAATAAGATTGGCGCGTAGCCGCGCGGTGCTGGAAGAAACTATAGCTGAAATTATAAACACCAGAAGAAAAGATACCCGGCATTTTGATGACTTGCTTTCGATGTTGCTGGAAGTAGAAGATGCGGATACGGCTGAAAGGATGACCGATAAGCAATTGCGCGATGAGGTGCTTACTATTTTCATAGCAGGGCATGAAACAACAGCGAATGCCCTGGCATTTACCTTTTACCTGCTGGCTAAGCACCCCCATGTAAAAAAGCGTGTGCAACAGGAGGTAGCTGAGATACTAACCGGTGCAGAGTTAACTTACGACTTGCTAAATAAACTGGAATACACTACCATGGTTATTAAGGAATCTATGCGTTTGTATCCTCCTGCCTGGGTTACGGTAAGAGAAGCGGCCAAAGATGACGTAATTGAAGGCTACCAGATAAAGCATTTGGATAAGGTGGTTGTTTCTCCCTATGCTATGCAGCGGAGTAAAAAATACTGGGAGGCGCCTGAAAGTTTCGACCCGGAGAGATTTAATACAGTTAATATTAAAAGCATTCCACGCTTTGCTTACTTTCCTTTTGGCGGTGGCTCGAGGTTGTGCATAGGCAACAACTTTGCCATGATGGAGATGCAATTGGTTGTTGCACTAATGTGCAATAGTTTCGATTTTAAACTGCCCGATGATTTTGTAATAGAAACACAACCGTTTATAACACTCAGGCCTAAAGATGGGGTGCCTTTAACGTTTAGTAAGCTTAGGGTATAGCTGCCGATATTATCCGGCTGTATAAGTTAAGGGAATATATCCCACGGTTAAAGCCTGCGCCGGGCGCGATGTTACAGGTTCCAGAACCAGGGTATAGTTGTTTCCAATATTTTCAGATATGCAAATTATATCATCTGCCTCAAAATCGATTTTATGTTTATCATCTAAATGGGCTATAGCCGCTTTGCCCAACCTTTGCGGCGAATATTCTTTCATAAAATCATTACTTTTTGCTTTTTCCAAAGCCTCACTTGGTTTACCGGCTACCACAAATATTTTTTTGTGAAATTCTTCAAACTCATGCTCTTTGTATCCACCCAGGTTAATGAAATATAATTTCTGTTCACCAATGGTGGATGAGCCCGGTTTTGGTTGTATACTTATTTTATAGCCGTCGGCATATTGCAATTCGGCCCAGGCATCAATGTGCACTTTATCGCGTTGGGTAAAAGTTTTGTGCAGCTCATGGTTTAAAGCGGTACTATCCAGGCCGGGCAATATTTTTTTAAGAACCCCGGTTACATCGTTCAGCATCATTTTATGCCAAAATGTTTTCATGTCTTCTTTTAAGTCCTCCAACTGCCGGGCAACGCCAAAAAACATATCATGCTGTTCAATGTTTTTGCCATGGGGTGTGCAGCCAAGCAAAACTGCAAAAAGTTTTAAGTCATTACCTGGCTCAATTGTATTAATATCCATAATCTTTGCTTTTACTGCTAAAGTAATTATTCATCAGACATCTCGCCTATCGGCAAAAAACAAAAAGTCAGGAACATACGCTTTGACAGCTGATGATCCTGACTCTTTTAAGATGTTTACGGTTTTCGTACTAACAGCAATGAATATCAATAAAAAATAACCTTTTCAGTTCTAAGCGTTTGACTGCTGCCTTTTTCTGAAAACTGAAGTAAATAAACCCCGGCGCTAAGGTTTTCTTTTCTGAGGCTAAGCGTTGAATTAGGGGCTAAAATGTGTTGCTGAATGACTTTGCCATCCATAGTTAAAACCGATACTGAAAGGTCTTTTTGGTACTGCGAGCTTACTGACATCACATCCTCGGAAGGATTAGGGAATATGGTTACCGGCATATTACTAGCGGGAGTATTTATTCCCTCAGCAAATGGTGGGCAGGTAATGTGCTTTACGAGGTAATCGCGGACAAACCATTCAGTCGTATCCATGTAAGCCTGCATTTGAAGATATGTAGGGGGATATGGGATAATAAAAGGACAATGGTCGGCGCCCTGCCACAGATAAAAGGTGTCTTCGCTGACTATGTGCGATAGGCGGTCTTCAATATCGCAACCGCCGTAAAGCATTGATTTGGTATTGGTAATGGCATTAAGGCTGTCATATGAGCAAGCAACGGTTTTATCTGCCGTGCCGTGCATACCTACCAGCAGCGGTGCGCCTGCTGCAATCCAAACGGTATCAGCAATACCTCCGCATAAATCAATAACCCCTTTAATCTTTGACGAATAGCCAGGGTTTCCACTATTACCATCAAGGCCGCCCAGTGAGTCAATTACCGGCAATACAAATCCAGGAGGGGCCCTTGAATAGTTCAGAAAATCCCAGTAGGCAGAATTGAGTGCAATGAACGCTCCGGCAGATACCCCACCAATAAATATCTGGTTGGTATCAATGCGGTAAGCGTTAGCCGTGTTAGCGTCTTTGTAAAAGAACCGCACAGCGGCCCTCATATCCTGTACTCCGCGTATCATGGCTGTAAACAAATTAGTGTCCGTGCCGCTGCCATAGTAGCCCAACCTGTAATCAATAGATGCGCACACATAACCCCGTGCTGCAAAATAATTACATAGGATAACCAGGTCAGGACTTATGCGGGCACCCGATACGAAACTTCCGCCAAATGCAAATATCAATAAAGGGCGGGCGGCAAAAGTATCGCCGGCGGGTTGATAAATATCTACGCGCAAATTAGTATCTACACCATCGTAAAGTACTGCATTACCGTAGATAACGGTAGAGGTATTAATGGTGGAGAAAATGGAGTTGTAATAACGGCCGCCAGTACATTGGGCGTTAACCCGGTTTAAAGAAACAGTAAATAAAAAGATAATGAAAAAAGGGATGGAGAGTTTTCGCATATCACTGGGGTTTTGTGTTTTGAAAATTAATAAAAAATTAACCCAAGTACCAAATTAATAATACTAAAAGTGCTTTGACTGGCCGTTTCTTTAACAAAACAGGCACCCACAGGCGCTTAAAGGCAGAGGTTGATTTTTTAATGATTATCGGTTCTCAAATATTCAATGTATTTGGATAAGCCATCCAAATCGGGGAATAAAGAGGCCCGGTGAACCCCAAACTTATAGAGCGATCTTTTCAGGCCTTTGCGGTAATCGGAGGGGATAATATATTTCTCCAGGTTTTTCGAATCGTCAAACTCCTTTAAGGGGTCTTTGTGTACGGTAAATAACCCGTTTTGGGCAATAATCCGGTCGGTAAAATTATCCGGTACATACTTGCCAACCTCTGTATTTAACGCGAACGGGGATTTCTGATCGCTGATTACCATGTGGCTGCTGTTGGTATATAGGAACAAGGCGCTGTCACCATCGAAATCTTCCTCAATTGCAAAGAAAACTGCCACCAGCGGGTTTCTTGTCCAGTCCAGCAGTCTTGTGGGTAACCCATGATGCTGCGCAAGTGCAAGCCATTCAAAATCATTTTTGGGTTGAAATGAAAGGTAGGGAACAGAGTAACGCTTAAAAAGGTTTAGCATATAGCGCTCCTCCTTTTCTAAATTTGCCAGGGTTTTCAGGCTTTCATAGCGTCCGATTTTAGGCACCAGTTTGTATTGCGCTGATTTCTGGCCCCGGTAAACAGTACCAGATTTTGACTTCTTCTCTACAACGGTGTTCAAATCGCTGATGCTTTTGATTACGCCAGCAGTTCCTTTTTTAATTGTTGCCATATAATATTGGTGCAGGGTTGAATATGTGATGTGCTTTGCCAAATTTACACATAATATAATTTCGTGGGGGGGCAGTTGTTTATCTTATCTTCGCCCCGCTTTGTAGGATAAAAACCTAACCATGCCGATATTAGCCGAACTGAAAATGACGCCTGAACAGGCGGTTTTGCCTGAAGAAATTAAGCAACACGCAGCCCAGGCCGCGCAGGTAAGAATTGAAAATATTGCCGGGGTCAGGTTACTCCGTAAATCCCTCGATGCCCGCAAGCCCCTGATTATTGTATTGCTTAAAGTTGAAATTTACCTGCAGGGCGAACCGGTTGAAAATGCATTGCGCATCTTTAAGCCGCAACCGGTATCCGAAAAAAAAACCTGCCATATTATTGGCTTTGGCCCGGCCGGTATTTACGCTGCTTTACAACTGCTTGAGCTAGGCATTAAACCAATTATTATTGAACGGGGCAAAAATGTAAAAGACCGCCGCCGCGACCTTGCAGCTATAAACCGGCAACTGATAGTAAACCCCGAAAGCAACTACTGCTTTGGCGAAGGCGGGGCCGGTACTTACAGCGATGGCAAATTATACACCCGCAGCAGCAAACGCGGCGATATTAAAAAAGTGCTGGATGTATTTATACAACACGGCGCCGATGAACGTATTGGGTACGAGGCCCACCCGCACATAGGCACGAATAAGCTGCCAGCTATTATTGAAAACATGCGCGCTAACATTTTACAAAACGGGGGCGAAATTCATTTCAATAAAAAACTGGTGCAGCTAAATATATACCAAGGCAAAGTGCAGAGCCTTTTATTTGCCGATGGGAGCGAATCGCCCTGCCAGCAGGTAATATTAGCCACGGGCCATAGCAGCCGCGATATTTTTGAAATGCTGCACCAGCAAAACATATTCATTGAAGCCAAGCCTTTTGCCTTGGGCATACGTATTGAACACCCCCAAACACTGATTGACAGCATCCAATACAAGCGCGCGCAACGTGGAGAGTTTTTACCACCCAGCAGCTACAGCCTGGTAACGCAGGCATCGGGTCGGGGAGTGTTTTCATTTTGTATGTGCCCCGGCGGTATTATAGCCCCGGCAGCAACAGCGCCCTGCGAAACCGTGGTAAACGGCTGGAGCCCCAGCACACGTAATGGCCGTTTTGCCAATAGCGGCATGGTGGTTTCGGTTAATCCACCCGATTGGGCCCAATTCAATCAACACGGCCCGCTCGCAGCCCTTGAATTTCAAAAACAGGTAGAGCAAAAAGCATTTCGCTTAACCGGAAGCATAAAAGCTCCTGCTCAGCGTATGGAAGACTTTATTCAAAACAAACCTTCGCAAAACCTGCCCAACTGTTCCTACATACCGGGTATAATACCAGGAGAGCTTCAACAAATATTACCGGACTTTATAACCGAATGCCTCCGGCAAGGCATGATTGATTTTGGAAACAAAATGCGCGGCTACCGAACGAACGAAGCTGTACTTGTTGGCGTTGAAAGCCGCACCAGCAGCCCTGTGCGCATACCGCGCGATAAAGAAACATTACAACACCCGCAATTAAGTAACCTATACCCCTGTGGCGAGGGAGCAGGTTATGCGGGTGGTATAGTAAGCGCAGCTATGGATGGCATGGCGTGTGCCAGTGCCGTTGTTTATTAGAACTAACCATTCATTTATCATTCCTTCTTAAATTGATAATTAATCCGGTAAAAGCAAACCCTTCATTTTGCAACTTGACAAAACTCTAAGGCAATAGGGTCGCTCAAACGTTCGGTCTCCCTCTACTTTTTGCTCCGAAAAAGGAGAGGGAGATGTCCAACGGACAGAGGGTGAGGCAAAAAGGCACCATGCGGAAACGGTGTCCCAAATTTATCGTGTGCAAATTACTTCATGTCAATATGATAATACATCTATCGCGCATGATGCCCTACAGGGCTGGTAGTAACACTTTCGCGCGCGCTGTTGGCGCTTATTACTTCTACAATAGAATCCCATAAACGAATGCGGGCATGTAATGCCGACTTTACGGCATCAGTAGCTTGCTGCCATTTTAATTCATCGTTACCGCAAAGCTCAGCTGTCATCTGATACGCTAAAAGTGAATGATGGCCGCCGTCTACTTCAATATGTCTTTCAAGGTAATATTGAAAGGTGCTTACGCCGTGATTGGTATTTGCATCCAACTCCTTTACAAACGATATAAACATGCCAGGTATCAGGTCTTCGCGCCCAAAGGTAAATACAGCAGCCTGCACATGGCTTTCGCCCTGCTCAATTACTTCAAAAGTATTTGTTACAAAATCAACCACCCGTTTATAAGTCTGACATGTTTCCAGCGCATCCTTTACCGAATTGCCAGCACCTAGTTCTGATAAAAAAGTTTGAATGGCCCTGGTATTGCTACCCGCTTGTTTCATGGCGTTGAGGTATATCTCAAAATGACTGAAGCGCTTGCCGGTATCGTCTGCATCGCTTTCTTCCCCTGTTACTATTTCATTTATAAGGTAACGTACTTCCGGATTGCCTTTCGGCACCCAAGGCAGTGTAACGCAGGTAAGCTCAATCTGTAAAGCTTTAAGCAGGGACATAAAATCCCATACCGCAAAAACATGATGCTCCATAAACACACGCAAATCATTGAGGCTTTTAACGGAACTATAAACAGGATGATCAACCAGTTGCTGCCTTAGCGGGGCGGTATCATGTTTCAGTTTTTCCAGTTGTAAATTTTTCATTTCGTTTAATCATTGAAGGGGACAAATTGCAGGTAGCCCTGCTATAAAAACAGCGCGCAATTTAGCGCTATTATAGCAGTAATTCGCGCTATTAACACAAATTTGAGACGCAGAGTTTATGTCCTCGGAGAGTCCGGATTATTAAGCGTTTACCTGGTTGGATTCCAACTCCAGTTCTTCCACCTGGCCCTGGCTGGTATTAACCAACTTGCGCCCGGCATCACGCCTGGCAGTTACCTCATCAAAGGTGGCGTAATATTTAGCGTGGTTAGTGTTCATCAGAATATCCCAGATATTGAAATACAGTCCATAATTACACTTTACAAACTTGTGGTGCATATTATGGTTGGTAGAAGTGTTCATCCATTTAAAAACCGGGTTTTGCATCATCCTGCGCGGAAAAATCTCATACCCCAAATGCCCCATCACATTAAAGGATATCTGCCACATGGATAATATAAACAACGAGCTAACGTGCAACGGAACAGTAAAAACCAGGATGGGCACAAAACCTATTTCCAGCACGGCCTCCAGGGGATGAAACGCAAAAGAAGCCCAAGGGGTAGGGTCTTTTGAAAGATGATGCACTTTATGCACGCGCTCATACAACAAAGGATGATGCATTAAGCGGTGGGCCCAATAAAAATAAGTATCGTGAAAAAAGATGATAAATATAGTGGTGCCTATAAAATAAGCAACGCTGTGGTCTGAAAATTTATGATATACCTGGCTGGTTAAAATACCATACATACTTGCCATGCGCATTAATACCAGCACGGTTGCAAATACCAAAAAACTAAGCACCGAATATTTTACCTCGGTTAATATCTGCTTTCGCTCAGGAAACTTTTGTTGAATCTTGGCATAAAACCATTCCTTGCGCTTGATAACGTAGTAAAGCAGGTAAGCTGTACCGGCAAAAATAAGATAGCGCCCCCCCAGCATTAAAACATTAAATAACCACCGCCAGTAAAGACTGATATCATCTGGTAATAAGTGCGACATATTGAATGTTTAACAGGAACTAAAATAACCTGTTATTCGCAAATTATTTCGCTGCAGGCAATTTTCGCAGGCTAAACGCCCTTTTCCTACACTAAGGTGCTTTTAATGCAGCTTAAAGTGTTCAGCAAATTTGACATACTCAAAAAAGGGTCAATATGTGCAGAAACGGAGAATTTATTTGTTTGAACATTGATTTTATTCGCATATAAATCATAACCATCATGCAGGATATAACCGAACAACTCGCAGGCCTGGAACAGGATGGCAAACAATATGCCCACTTTTTAACGCATCCTCAATGGCCGGAATATTACGCTGTTTTGGTGCGGGAAAAAACACCGGAATATGTTCAGCTATGGCTACAGCAAAGCAATTTAACCGGGTATTCCCTCGTTTTGAGCGTTGAAATGCCCGATGCCGCTTTTACCGATTATTTGTCAGAGTTATATCCCGAGCAATTGGAAGTTCGTAATTTGAAAAAATTATACCACATAGAAAATCTTACCCTGGAATTAGCCAGTCAACTGGCTAAAGATTTCCCGGCCTGGAAGCAGGAAAAAATACGCCTGCACCGCGTAAAATGGCTGGAGCAGTTTCCGTGGGTGGTTAGCACCCAGATTGGGTAAATCTCCTTCTGCTGGTACAACATTTACTTTTTAAGAATTGCAATTTGCGCCGAGTGGTAAATATCATGGTGTATCAATCCATGAATCATATTATACCAATTGAACTTACGTGCATGCATAGATTCATCCAGGTTAGCATCTTCAAACTTCCCAAGGACTTCAACTAAATCAGCCTGACTTTTTTCTAAAAGGGCTAGCGCCTGCCGCCAGTTTGCATCCGTTTTTTCATAATCAACAGTCCAATCAGCGATCGAGTTTATCTCTACTTTAAAGTCCGCGTTGCCATTCAAATGAACTAACACAAAATTACGCCAGCAATGCATGTGCATTACCAATTCGTAGATATTGTGCGAGCCTGCTGAGGGCTTACAGAATGCTTTTTCTGCATCAATATCTTTTAATGCATACTTCAGGTTAGCCCCATACCACATTTCGCCATCGTATGAATTTTTGAGGAGTTGCTGAATACGGTAGGTTTCGGAGTTCATATTATCTGGATTGATTGAAGATGAAATTAATAAAAAGCGTATTTGCAATAAACCGGTTTACCAGGCCAGGGAAACCGGGTCTAAAGTATTTTTTGGTGGTTTTATTCAATTAATACAGGTTCACCCGGAGTGCGCTGAGTAAATTCACCCAAACAGGGCAACACGCATTAAAAATGCTTAATTCTTTAGGTTTGAAAATCAATGATATACAAATTCTTATTTTTTTTAAAACCACCCTCATCTTTCAAAAAGCTGTTTTCAATAATGGG
>CAISWS010000278.1 GCA_903889265.1 uncultured Bacteroidota bacterium | reverse complement strand
GTAGTAAACTGTATTTCGCTAATCTGCTCCAGCCAAACCGTGGCAAAGTATGCATTCGTAATGGCCACTGCCGAACCCTCTGACCAAAAAATAAGCACCACCGTTTTTCCTATCTCCAGGTTTGTTAAAGACTTTGATGGCAGGTATGATAAACAGGAAGAATTGAAAAATAAGATTTGCGATACGCTTGAAAAAATAGCGGTAGCCACCATCCGGCCCTGCACTTTTATTACTTACTGCTCAGTGTTTATCCGCGATGATTACTTTACCCCCGGCCAGGAAACTGTTTTTACCACCGAAAAAGCCGCACAAGACGACCTCAACGCCTACATAGACCTTTTCAGAATGAATAATAAAAAAATACCGCTGATACAGTTTTAATTAACAGCGAAGCCCTCGTGCATAACTCCTCAGCACTGTAATTTTCAGGCTTCACCAATGTAATTAAAAATTTTAATAGAAAGGCAATACCGAAGCACTGTTTCCGGTTTATTTCGAAAGCCACATACCTGCCAGAGGCCGAAAGATTTACATCCTTTGCCCAACTGTTTCCATTATTGAAAAATGACAATTTGGTGACAAATATGATAAGCCACTATTTGCAACTTGCCAGGCAATTTGTTTAACTTTAAATAAAACTAACCACTATGAAATCTAAACTCTTTCTCCAACTGGCATGCCTGCTGTTCCTGTTGCTTGGTTTTCAGTTTTCTTTTGCTTCTTTCGGCGGAGGAAGTGTCATGGGCCGCGTTATTGACCCAGATACCAAAGCCCCTGCCAGCGGTGTAACGGTGGTGCTGGAGTGCCTGGGCAATCAAACCATGGTTACCTCTAACGATAGTGGCTACTATTATGCCAGTAACCTGCCCTCGGGTATTTATACCGTTACCGCTTATTATATGAGCAACCGCTCTACTGTTACTGATGTTAAGATTGTTGGCGATGTTCAAAAAGTTGTGGATGTTGAATTAAATGTAGGCCTGGCAATTAATGAAGTGCCCATTGTTACAACACGCGTTCATCACGACCCAATCATAGACCCATACGAAATTACCACAGCCAGAATTCCGAGAGAAGTGTTCACCAAAATGGCTATTACCAAAGTGGCCGATATTACCGGACAGCAGCCCGGGGTTACCGATATAAATGGCGCTTTTTATGTGAGAGGTGCCCGCGAAGGCTCGCTGGTTTATTATATCGATGGTGGCAAGGTGATGGACACCTCAGGCAGCATTCCATTATGCGGACTTGAAACATATTCCATATTCACCGGCTTTATTCCACCCAAATATGGCGATACCGTAGGCGGTGTTGTTGTGCTGGAAACCAGGAATTATTTTACGGCCAGCCGGGAGTAGTTGGTTCATTAACCGGTTGCTTCTCATCTGTAAACAGTCTGAAACTTTATCTTTACCCTTATATCTCTGCCGGTGCTGAAAATGCGTCTTAGTGGTGGTTTATAATTACAGAAATACACGTTAGTGCACGGAACACAAAATTGACCACAAGGACACCAAAAATACCTTCTTTGTGGTCTTTATATTGGCATTTTCCCTTGTGCTCTTTGTGTTAAATTGCATTTGGATTTAACTTTAAAAGAGCTTCAATGGCGTTTTACGACTTAAACAAAGATGAACGGGTAAAACTGGTTGAGGGCATCAACTATGCAGTAGCCGCCGATATTGAAAAAGGAAAACAGAAAAATATACTCAGCTATTTTTCGGATGAGGATACTTACATCCGCAAGACCGGGTATCAGGCGGTTGGTAAAGTTTATGCAGCTGATACAAATGCAAGGAAAAACATTATAAAACTGCTGAATGAACTCTTTTTGTCGGACAATGAAAAAGTGCGGCAAACGGCTATTAATGCTGCGGGTGAAATTGGCATGTTTGATTTTACACCGGTTGAGCATTTGATGGAGCAGGGCCTTTTTGATACCCATCACTCAGTGCGCAACGCGGTTATAGGTTCCATTAAAAAAATGGGGGAGAAGAACCCTAAGCCGGTCCTTGCTTTTGCAAGGCGATTCCTCCAACATCCTGATAAGGAAATACGCCGCGAAATTTGCCATGGTATTGAGTTGCGCGGCAGAAAATACCCACAGGATATTTTACCCTTACTAAAAGAACTGCAGCACGACAAAACCGCCCGCGTGCGCAACACCTTAATACATGTGCTGGGACAGATAGCATATAAAAAAGGTTGCCTTGAAACGGTAATTGCTGACCTTAAAACCTGGGAAAATAAAGAGTTGGTTAGCGATGCCCTGGCAGAAATAATTGATGTACACCACCGCTACAAAGATTTTGCATTAAAAACGCAGCAAGAGGCCGCAGATTATATCGAGAAGAATTTATAATAATTCTTCCCGGCAAAACTGCTTTTTCTTTCTACGGAATGTTTGGGAACAAACTTTCGCCCGCGCACAATAGCTCAATGCCTTTAGTTTAAGAAAATCCTGACCTCAGAGAGTTCATATATTTATAGCAGCAACAGAGAAAGACCCATACGACTCCGAAGGAGTCGCATAAAAATTGGCCGAACGGCATTGCCCGGAGTCTTTGTTTTCCATCTCTTCAGCGATAAAAGAACGACATGGATACTTCATCATAATGTTCATCGCCATCAAACAAAATCCGGTATTATGGATAAAAGCCTGTCTCACCCGATTATTATTCCACCCGATAAAATTATCTCCCGTATTTACAGGTGTTTTTCAAGTCATAAAGGTGCTATTCACATGGGCGAATTAGTGTCAGTTCGCTACTATTAACTAAAAAATATCCGTATTCAGGCTTTAAAATGTTCTTTTTTTACCCCAAAACTATTCCGACTTTTGAATCGTGCAATAAGGTATGCCATATGTGTTAGCCTTATTGAAACAGGCACCTTTTCAGGATAAGTTCAATTCGTGAAAACGAATTATAAGATATCGTTCTTTCTAGTCTTTTTGCTGACACAAAGAGGGCCGGCTTTTTCATAGGCTGGTCCTTTTTTTTTGTTACGCTTAAAGAGGAAAGTAATCCGTACTGCTTTCGATCGCGTAAATACCAGAGCCATGGTTTACACGCACAATCTCCACCTATCAGGCTGGCGTCATAACTTTTATGTTTCAATTTCGTTAAGTAATTGAAAATGAATAACCTATTATGTATCGGTTTGGAGTTTAGATTGGCATAGCAACAAATTTAAACTGGTCATTTATATAAAATAAATACATGCATTCTCCCGAAATTCTACCTAACGAACCCCAGCGCTTAAAAAACTTAGCTGAATATTCAATTCTCGACAGTTTGCCTGAGGAGGAATATAATGAGATTACCCGCCTGGCATCTTACATCTGTAATACCCCTATTTCGCAACTAAATATCACAGATGAAAAGAGGCAATTCACTAAATCAAACTATGGTATTGAGGCTGGAGACATCCCCCGCGAAGATGCCGTTTGCGCCCACGCCATCAATACGCCTGAAGAGATATTTATTGTCCCCGACTTACGTAAGGACGAGCGCTTTTGGGATATCCCGGCAGTAACTGGCGAAGCCGGGCTTGTATTTTATGCAGGGGTGCCCCTGGTTTCACCACAGGGATTTGCCTTAGGCACGCTTTGTGTTTTGGATAGAGAACCCAGGGAACTCAACCAGGTGCAACTGGATACGCTTAAAAGCCTGGCTAACCAGGTAATTTCGTTATTAGAACTGCGGCGAAATAAGAAGCTCCTTGAAAAGGCAAAGGCGGAGTTGGAAGAAAAGAACCAGGAGCTTGAAAAGTTTGCATACGTAGTGGCTCATGATATTAAGTCGCCGCTAAACAGCATAACCGGCCTGGCAAAATACCTGAACAAAAAACACGCAGGCGCATTAAGCCCGGAAGTAAGGGAAATACTGCAAACCGTTGGCGAATCATCTGAAACACTGAAAAAACTTGTGGATGGCATTCTTGAACACAGCACCAGTGAAAAATGCATTACTGAAAGCAACGTGGAACTGGAGATAGGCGCTTTTATCAATGAAACCGTAAAATTTTTTAGCCATCAGAAAGAATGCCGATTTGTGCTTACACCGGTATATTCTACAATTGTTTTCAATAAAACGGCCTTGTCCCAGATATTGATAAACCTGATTACCAACGGCATTAAGTACAACGACAAGAAAGAAGTGGTTATAGAAATTTCGTTTTCCGAAACCGATAAAGATTTCGCATTTTCAGTAAGTGATAACGGGCCGGGCATTGATAAAAAAAATCAGGAAGCTATTTTTTCTATTTTTAAAGTGTGCGCCGATAAAGACAGGTTTGGCAATAAAGGTACCGGTATAGGCCTGGCTACAGTTAAAAAGCTTGTTACCAAACTAAAGGGCGAAATAGCCATTGAATCTGATTTAGGGATAGGCTCCATCTTTACTGTCACTTTACCTAAATAAAAAGCCTGGTTGAAACACTTCCTCCTGATAGGGAAATACCTGATTTAAGTGCAACTTTATTTACCCGTCTTTTTCATAATTTCTACCTGTGTTTTTATTGCACTCATAGATATTTTAATCAATTCAGATAAGGCCCCGGAATCAACGTCGTCAAAGCTATTGATATACAAACAGCCTTTCCCGGTTTTATGCTTTCCCAGCTTTTTTAATAGTTCCGGCTGTTCATGAAAGCCGCACATCAGGTATAAAGTAAAGGTCTGCTTGCGCGGCGAAAACCCGGTTAACGGTGCATCGCCCTCGTGGCCGCTTTTGTATTTGTAATGGTAGCTGCCAAAACCTACAATGCTGGTACCCCACATCCTGGGCTCAAACTTTGTTACTTTCTTAAACAGCTTTATTAAAGTAAAACTATCCCTGCGTTTGTGCTCATCTGTAATGGCATTCAGAAATTCTTCCACACTCAAATCGTTTTCTGTTGTTTTTAATCCAGCCATAAGATTGAAGTTTATTTTGCCGGATGAATGTATCAGTTATGTCCTGGATTATGGAAATATTTTCCTACGTCAAATTACCAAAACGGCCGTTTGAACATGAAACCAGCGCTATATAAGCCTGGTTATTGGTGTAAATAAACGGGGTTTAAATCCTTACAAACAAATTACGCTAAACTATTTGGCTACCTCAATCTTCACCTTTTGCTTTTTTAGTTTCTCGCCTTTTATGGCCAGCATTAATTTGGTAAGGGTGTTACGCTTTACTGAAACATAACTTGCATGGTCAAGGGTGGTTATCAGGCCAATTTCAGAAGCTTCTAATCCGCCTTTTTTTGTCAGTAGCCCTGCTATATCGCCTTTATTTATTTTCTCTTTCTTTCCCGCGCTTATATACAGGCAAACATATTCAGGCGCCGGTGGCAGTTTTAGCTGCGGGTTAACGGTCATTTCTTCCATCTCAGCCGGGTCCATGTAAGGCTGTAGTTTCTCATCACTGGCCTGTATTAAATAGGCCTGGCCTGATGCATGCATGCGTGCAGTTCGCCCGTTGCGGTGCAAAAAAGCATCGTGTTGGTGGGGTAACTGGTAATGTACAATATGCCGTATTTCAGGTATGTCTAACCCGCGGGCGGCTAGGTCGGTAGCTATTAAAACGTTGGTTGCACCTCCTCTGAAGCGTATCAGGTTTTTTTCGCGGTCAACCTGTTCAAGGTCACCGTGGAAAACGCCATGTTCAAAATTATGTTTTTTAAGCAGGGCACTCAACCGGTTCACTGCTTCAATGTGATTGCAAAAAACCAGGCAAACTTCCTGGTTAAAGCCGGCCACCAGCCGCATTAATGTTTCAGGCTTTTCGGTGCTCTCCGTTTTTACAAGTTTTACCTGCAATTTTAAAGGTGCAGATGTTTGCAGGTAATCAATGGTTTGATGGCCTGAAAACGGCAGAAATGCGGGAAGTTCATCAATAGCAGTGGCTGAGGTAAGCAAATGTTGCTGATGCCCGTTTAAGGCTTTAAAGATAATTTCAAGTTCTTTATGGAAACCCATTTGCAGCGATTTGTCAAACTCATCAAGCACTATCACCTTAACGGTGCTTAAATCAAAACTGCCCCGGCCGATGTGGTCAGCAAGCCTGCCCGGGGTGCCTATAACTACGGCAGGCGTTTCGCTTAAATTATTTTTTTCAATTTGTACTGAATGTCCGCCATAGAGGCAGCTGACCTTAAAACCGGTTTTCATATTTCTGAAAACAGTTTCAATCTGCAGGGCCAGCTCGCGCGAAGGAGCGATCACTAGCGCCTGGATGCCGGGTTCGTTTTTATTGAGCTTATTAAGCAGCGCAATTAAAAACGCCAGCGTTTTACCCGAACCGGTAGGCGATAGCAGCATCAGGTTATGATTAGGCCCTGCCTTTTCAATAACCTCAACCTGCATGGGATTTAACTTTGCAATAGACAGATTTTTGAGTATACCTGCGTGTATTTGATCCTGATTTTCAGACATGGCCGCAAAGGTAGTCTTAATATAGCTGCTTTTGGCACTACCTGTGTAAACAAGCTAATTCAACCCAACAAACGGATTGTTTGTGCGTTTGACCGGAAGATTTAGGGATAACTGGATTTTGCCTAGATAAATTCTTTGGATTCCGCTGCGAAATGCTCAAAGTTATGTTTCAAAGTTTCGTGCCTTTGTTCATCGCGCTGAAGCATTTCCAGTTCAAATTGAAGGTTCTTTTGTTCTTCCAGAGCCAGTTCATGCATTGGGCCAATCAGGCTATCGAGCATTTCGTCAATGGTTTTTATCTCTGCACGCAGTTCATGTAGTCGTTCTTTCATGCTTATATATACGGCATCTAACGGCAAAAGGATGCTACCTATAAAGAGGTATTTTAAGCAGATGATTATGCGTATACACTTGCTTCTTTCACCACTCTGCGATCAGTAAATTGCCCCTGGTCGGTTTTTAACTCCTCCGCACGGTTAAGAAGGTCCAGCTCAAAGCGCAGGTTTTTTACTTCTTCCATGGCTAATTGCTGCATCTGGCTGTTAAGGCTGTCCATCAGCTTTTCAATTGTTTTAATCTCAACCTGTAGTGCGTGTATTTTTGCTTTCATATTGTATCTATACGCATCTATGCGAAATTAGATGCTTTATAAAAGGCGGGCATTGTTAAATACAACGGATGAGGACCGCCAATGGCCGTTCAACATCTTAAAAAAATTAAAGGGACATTTCTGTAAACAGATATGTCCCTTTATTCAAAAGTTAAATAATACAACCCTACCTTACAAGGGTAATACTTCCCTTTTTGTAAATATTTTCTGAATTATCAACCATTTTAAATTCCCCGTCATAAACGTAAACGCCGGGCATGCATGGTTTACCTTTAAAAGTTCCGTCCCACGGATACAGGCCATCATGTACTTTTTCACCGGTGCGGTCAAATATTTTAAACCAAAGCGCAGTTACGCCTTCCTGCATCAGGGGATAAACCACATCGTTTTTGCCATCGCCGTTAGGCGTAAACACATTAGGTATAAAAATATTTTGAGGCGGCGTAACTATAATAGCCTGTAGTGAGGTATCAAGGCAGCCCAACGAATTATACGCAGTAAGCACTACATTATAAAGTCCGTATTGAAGAAAATTAAAGCTTGTATTAAAATCAGTAGTGCTGCCTATGGTGTCGTTAAACACTCCAACGGTACTAAAACTCCACAAATACTTTATTGCGTTATAACTTAAATTGGTAAAATCAACTTCCGATTGTGGCTGCTGGATGATTGAGGAACTTACCTCAAATTTGGCAACCGGGTCAGCTACAACTGTTATCAGTTGAGGTTGAATGGTATCATGCTCGCAGCCCTCATCCGAGGTAACTTTTAAATGAACCGTATAAATACCAGGGAAGCGGTAGATATGACAGGGCGCACTATCGTTGGATGCTTCCCCATCTCCAAAATCCCATAAATAAGTTGACGAACCCGGGCTTACCGAGAAGTTATTAAAGCACACATCAAAGTTTTCGCAACCTATTAAAGTATCCGGATTGAAATTAACCAACGGCATAGGGTAAATATTTACCGTATCGGTAAATGTGTTGGTGCAGTGTGTGGAGGTCTGGCTTATGGTAAGGCTTACTCCCTTAGCCCCGGGACTATTGTAAACAACAGTCTGATCAGGGAATACAGATGAATCAGGCACAGCCCCAGGGCCAAAACTCCATAAAAAACTAGCTGAGTTAAGATAACTGCCCAGCGCTGTAAATGCAAGGTCATTGTTTTTTAAACACCTGGAGTTAGGTGGCGTATAAAGCGCAATGGGAATAGGATTAACTGTTACAACCGCTGCATCGCTGCTGGTGCAGTTTAGGCTGGTGGTGGTAACGGTGTAAAGTGTTTTCACAACAATGTTGGATGAATCGTTGGTAAGGCTTACCGTTGGGTTTGAAATATTCGCATTGTTTAAACCCGTAGTTGGGTTCCATGAATACGTATAACCAGGTAAGCTTGCTGCGCCAAGCGTTGCCGAATTGCCGGAGCAATAAGCTACATCATTTCCTGCATTTGAAACAGGTATGGGATTAATTGTTACCGGTAAAGTATCTGGTATAGAAACACATGTGCTGTCGGTAACTGTTAACATCACATGTTCTGTTATAGGAAGATCCGAGTTATCTGCCCAGCTAACGCTTACAGGCCCTTTGCTGGTTGAAGTAGCTGGCTGGCCACCAGGGAATGTCCATGCAAATGTTGCGGCGGAAGACGATGTTCCGATGTAGGTCATAGGGCCAGGGAAGTTTGAGCAAAGCGGAGTGGTAACCGTAAAGTTTGCAGTTGGTGTAGGGTGCACTATTACCGGAATTGCAGTGACCGGCGAAGGGCACCCTTTTTCAGTAACCTGCAATGTTATTTCTTTGGTTCCTGCGGTATTCCAAGTACACGTAATAGTGTCGCTGCCCGTGGTGGTGCTAATATGGGCATTGGCAAAACCCCAGGTATAAACGGCGGTATTATCCCCATCGCCGGTGTAAACAATTTGTGAACTATTATACAAACAAATGGGTGAAGTTACCGTAAATGTGCTGTTAGGATTTGGATTAACCTGCACGGTATGGGTTGTAATTGGCGATGTACAACCAAACTGCGATACCTGCAGCGATACTGATTGTAAACCGGCACTAGTCCAGTTAACCAGCTGGGGGCCTTCAAGGGTTCCTCCCGGATTGGCTGTTCCACCGTTAAAATTCCAGACAAAAGTTGCTGTTGAAGGCGAGTTGCCTGCGTAAGTAGCGGTAGTATTTTGAGATACGCAAACCGGCGAAAGAATATTGAATAAAGAAGTAGGTATTGGATATACATTCAAAATAGTGGAAGTATTTAAACTGCAACCGTTGGAAGTACCGGTTACCGAATAGGTTGTTGTAGTTGCAGGCGAAGCAATTACACTGGCTGTATTAACATCATTGAGTCCGGTTGCCGGGGCCCAGCTATAAGTGGTAGCGCCGGTAGCTGTTAAAGTAATACTGGAACCTATACAGATGCCCGTATCAGGAGTAATGCCCAGTACGGGATAAGGATTAACCAACACTGTTTCAGTTGTCATAGGCGAGGGACAGGTGCCTTCGGTTACCACCAGGGTTACGCTTTGAGTGCCTCCGGTTGGCCAGCTAACCTGGTAAGGCCCCGCGCCGCTACCCGAGGCCACCGTTCCACCGTTAAAATTCCAGGCGTAAGTTGATCCTGCCGGCGCAGTACCAATGTATGTAATAGTTGAATTAATATTTGCACACACCGGCCCGGTAGTGGTAAATGGCGAATTGGGAACTGGTAAAACCACCACATTTAAAGTGGTATCAGCAGCACAAGTTCCGGAAACAATGCTGAGTTTTACAGGATATGTACCCGCAGCCGCAAAGGTGTAAGTAGGGTTTTGAATGGTAGCCTGGGCCGTGCCGCTATTGGTAAAATCCCAGCTCCAACCGGTGATAAGTGGTACCGATAAGTCAGTAAACTGCGTGGGATTACCCAGGCAGGTAGGAGTAGTTGAAAAGTTAGCAACCGGCCCGTTAGGGTTACCTGGTATAATGGTATCAATGCTGTAAGTACAAGGGTTGTTACCGAAGGTAGTCATGGTAACCAGATAGCGGCCCGGTTGATTTACTGTTACTACCTGCGAACTGCCGCCACTCACAATTCCCGTTCCTCCTGCCGGCACCGTAGTCCACGCATAAGTAGCCGCACCCGCAGGTGCTGTCAACGTAATATTAGTACCGCCGCAAACCGTGGGTGAAGATGCTATTACTGTAGGCGGCCCGCATTCAGCATCAATATAAGCATAGGCATAATGCGAACCTGCGCATCCGTTGGGCAGGCAACCACGGGTGGTAAAAGTTATTTTAACCGTTTGACCGATATAGTTAATTAATGGAAGTAAAACCGAAGACCATGGTTTAAAATATACCTTGTTACCCGCGTTGGTAAAACCGCCAATAGTATGGGCCGTTGTAGCATCAATTTCATAATCACCGCAAGCTATATCGTTACCATTGCCATCGGTAACTTTAATATTAAAAAAGGGCTGCTGTCCGGTAGCATGTCCGCCATCGTACAAAACAACTGCGTAGTGATAAATAAAAACGCTGTTAGTAGCAGTAACCGTAAGGGGGTAGGTAATAGTTTCTCCATTGCCGTCGCCACCGTTTACTTTTTGCCACATATTTCCAATTCTGCCGCTAAACTGTGCCCCGGGCCAAACCATGGGAAGGCTAAAGCCGAGGCCGGTTAAGTTAGGGTCGTTCCCTCCGGCGGCAGAGCATATAACCTGGTGGTATTGTGTGTTGGCGTCGCTGGGGGGGTCATTTAAGGGTCCTTGCACAAAACCCGCGTTCTCAGTAGGGCTGTTGGGGTCGCAATCCTGTTCACCCCAGGTCCCTGTCCACGCTGCAAATGTGCCGGCGCTAAAGTCTGCATTAGTGCACTGTGCTTTCAGCAGGTTGGGGGTTAAAGTAAGGCATGCAAAAGCGAAAACAGAGAGGTAAAGTTTTTTCATGTTCATTTTAGTTAGAGGTCGGGGCTCTAAATAAATACCCTTTAGTGCTTGTATAAAAATAGAAAAAGGAATAACACCTTATAACATGCAAGACGATAAAAGCTTTCCAAAAGATGTCAACCATTTATTCTTTAAAATAAGATAAAAGAGCTGGATTGTTATTATTGGCAATTTTGACAGGGAAACCGATGGAATTAACTGCGCAACAGCCTTTTATAAAGCAACTTGCAGCATATTTTTTAACAAATAAGAAAAATGTATTTTGTACTTAATCCTGATTTAATCAGGGTGCCTCAATTTTTTTCAAGTCTTTGCCCCATTGTTATTTTTCTTGTTTCAGGCACTTAATTTTAAATAGTTTCGCCTCTAAAATATTTAAACCCCGATGAATAAAACGTTATTACGCTTCCTGCTTGCCTGTGTAATTTTATTTCCTGTTAGTTTTTCCCTGAGCGCAGCAACAACTGTCCCCGATCATTTTATAGTAAGCTATACATTAAAATATACCTATACCAAAGATTCACTGGAGCATTTCTGGAAGATGAAAAAAATACCTCAGCTGGTGGTTCCCATCCATAACGAAGTGGATATGTATGAGATAACCTATAAGGGCATGTGGCTGGATAGCAGTTTTATTATGGCCAAAGGTGTAATGTATGTGCCGCATGGCAATAAGCCGAGTGCTGAGTTGATTTATGACCACGGCACCCGTATTTCAGTGGCCCAATCTGCCGGTATACAGGACCTGGAACAGGTAATTTGTATGATGTTTTCAGTAGATGGTTATATTAGTATTTTTCCATATTATTACGGACTTGGCGGAGGAGAAAAAGAACACGTTTACCAGGATAGTAAAACCGAGGCCATGGCATCTATATATATGCTTAAAGCCTGCCGCGAGATTTATGGTAAGATAGGGGCCAGTACTACCGGCCAGTTATTTGTAACCGGTTACTCGCAGGGTGGGCATGCCTCTATGGCCACGCACAAAATGTTAGAGAGTGGTGCGTTTCCTGAAATTCAGATAACGGCTTCTTCTCCTATGTCGGGCGCTTATGATATGGTTGGGGTACAGAGCAAAACCATGTTTGAGCATTACGACCATCCACATTATTTGCCGTATCTGCTGTTGTCGTATCAATACGCTTATCACCTTTGGCCCGGGGATATTTATACCATATTTAAACCACCTTACGACAGAGAAATTAAGGAGGTGTTTGCCCAACCCCGGAAGCTTGACTATGCCTATATAGATTCGATACTGCCCAAGGTACCAGGCGATATGGTAAAAGACAGCCTGGTAAGCATTTTTAAAAGCGATAGCACGCTGGCCTTTACCCTAAAACTTAAAGAAAACGGATTATACAACTGGGTGCCTAAAGCCCCTATGCAAATGTGCGCCTGCTATGGCGATAACGAAGTAACATACCGTAATACCGAAAAAGCTTACGATTATATGCATGCCCGTACGGCCTCGGTTCATAAGCGGTTATTTGGAAAACACCTTTCGCATAACCCTTGTGCGCCTTTTGCCATTTTGTATTCCAAATCGTTTTTTGATAACATACGCAAGGGTAAAAAACATCCGGAGCGGGTAAGTGCAGGCGAAAGCATCATACTAGCCCTTGGCATTGATATGGCTAACCACCAGGCCAAAAGGCACCTGAAAAAAACGGGTAAATTTGAAAGTGATGCGCTGGCAAGCAGGGAAGGGAAGAAATAATATGTCCCTCACCTGGAGAGGGTTTCCCACACCCTTTGCGGGTTTTGGGCATCCTGAACGATAATTTGTTAGACATTTCCGGCATTTTCTTTCCTACTCGAAATGCCAAATTGACTCAGGATTTAATTTTATCCAGGTTCTTACGTTGAAATCAGCTATCTTATCTAAAACACCATCATTGTCAATTCCGGCAAAACTCCGGTAATTAACAGGGGTAATGCAACTGTTTCAGGGTTAATGCCTTCTTGCATCTGCTGTACGGAAAGAGGGTTCCTCCAGGGTTGTCTTTCGCTGGCAGAAATTTCGCTGCTGTATTTGCGCCATCTTATTAAGTGATTGTTATTGAGGCGTTAAATTTAACAGCAGGAAATCGTTAAAATGCGAATTGAATTGATATTTTTATTCGTACACTTTTTTAAGCACCTGACCTGTTTTAAAAAATATAATGAAAAAACTTTACACTTCCCGGCTTTCGCTGATTTTTTCAATTGGCTTGTGCCTTGCTTTTCTACAGAATAATTTAAGTGCCCAATGCGTTAACGCCGATTTTTCAGACGGCAACTTTACGGGATGGACCGGCACTTATTTCGACAAATGTACTTCATCATTTTTCGGTTCATGCCTTTGCAGTGCAACCAATCCAACTGCTACAGCCGGCTTTAACCAGGGGCCAAATAATACCGCACCCAATGTTACAAGCGCGGAGTACAACCATGTAATCTGTTCAACAGGAAATGACGCTTATTTAAGCACCCTGGGCTTTACCCTGCCAACGGTTTGGCCCGGAAACGCTTACTCTGCGCGGATAGGTAATATGTGGCAGGATGTGGGAAGCAATGGTTACGGCGATGGCGAAACTGTGTCTTACAGCTTTCTGGTAACCCCGGCCAACTGTAACTTTACTTATCACTACGCCGTGGTTTTATATGATGGCGGACACCCAACCGGCCAGCAGCCATTCTTTAATATCGCAATGGTAGATGGCAGCGGAAACTCTATTGCCTGTGCCAATTATGAAGTGGATGCTACTACCGCCCAAACAATCGGAGGTTTTACACCACTTTCCGGCAGTATATATGTTAAGCCGTGGACATCTGTATTTATTCCCCTAAATAACTTTGTAGGGCAAACAGTAAAAATAACTTTTACCACCCGGGGCTGTCTGCCATCCGGATGTGCTGGCTCACACTTTGCTTATGCTTACCTGGCTGCTGAGTGTGCACCTTTAACTTTGGTAGCTTCTTCTCCTACAGTTTGTGGTGGTACAGATATTACACTTACTGCACCGGCCGGTGCAGCAACTTATAGCTGGAGTGGTCCCGGTATTGTAAGTGGCGGAAATACACAGGTAGTTACAATTAATCAACCAGGGCACTATGTAGTTAATATGACCACTTTTGGCAATACCCCTTGCACTTTTTCACTTGATACCATTGCCCCTGCAAATCCCCACAACCCTGCCGCTAATTTTTCAGCTACCAATGCCTGCGTTGGCGCTACTACACAATTTACCGATCTTTCTACACCCGCAGGTTCTATAACAACATGGGCCTGGGATTTTGGAGGCGGGCATACAGCTAATACCCAAAACCCTACCTATACATTTCCGGCACCAGGCACATATCCGGTTAAGCTAACCGTAAGCTGGCCTCCATGTACGGCAGATACAACCATTAACGTTGTTGTTACCCCGGCCCCCAGTTCAGCATTTACGGTTACCTCGCCGGTATGCGAGGGAACTAATTCAAGTATAGTTTATACCGGCGGTGCACCTGCCACCGATACATATACCTGGAATTTTTCGGGTGGTACGGTTGCCTCAGGCTCAGGCCAGGGCCCCTACCAGGTTAACTGGAGCACCGGGGGAAATCAGGTCGTTACCCTGGTGGTATCAGCAGGCACCTGTAGTTCACCCCCAACTCAGAACACGGTTGTGGTTAATCCTTTCCCTGGCCTTATTGCACCGCCCGATACTTCTGTTTGTACCGGTGGCAGTGTTACACTTGTTGCCAGCGGTGCCAATACTTATACCTGGGCCCCACCCACAGGTTTAAGTGCAACCAATACGGCAAGTGTTATAGCCACACCTGCAACAACTACTACCTATACGGTAACAGGCAGTAGTGCAAGTTGCAATGGTACTGCCTATGTAAAAGTTGCTGTAAACCCTATACCCACTTCAACTTTTACCACTACATCACCGGTTTGCGAGGGGCAAAATTCAACAATTACTTATACTGGTAATGCGGGTCAGACAGCTAACTACATCTGGAATTTTAACGGAGGCACGGTAGCAAGCGGTAGCGGGCAAGGCCCCCTTGAAGTTAACTGGAACACATCCGGTCCGCAGGCCATTACTTTAACGGTAAGTCAAAGCGGTTGCTCATCACCTCAAACACCCGGTTCAGTAATTGTTAATCCATATCCTACCAGTACCTTTACTGTTACATCACCTGTGTGTACTGATAGCAACTCATATATAGTATATACGGGCAATGCAAGCCCAACCGCTAATTACACCTGGAATTTTGCCGGCGGGCAGATAACAACAACGGCCGGCAGTGATACCATTTTATGCAAATGGAATATTGCGGGAGTCGAGAATTTATCTTTGTCTGTTTCTCAAAATGGCTGTACCTCGCCGGTTAGCACAAATACTGTTGTTGTTTATCCAATACCAACTTCAACATTTAACGCTTTCCCGTTATTTATGTGCGGTTTTGACACCGCAACGCTTACTTATACCGGCACAGCCACCAGTGCTGCCACTTATAACTGGAGCTATCCGGGTGCAACTTATGTTTCACCGGGAGGCACTGTAAGGGGCCCGCAGTATGTAAGCTGGGATTCTGCTGCTGTTTATAACGTTTCCTTACAGGTTAGCGAGAATGGTTGCACCGGGCCGCCGGATACCCAGGCCATTACCGTTTTATTTGCACCGAATTCTTTATTTACCGTAACCACACCTATTTGTAATGATAGTACTACCGTAGTAACATACACCGGTAACGGACAGCCTACCAATGTTTACGATTGGAATTTTGCAGGAGGAACCTTTGTAACCGATGGCCCTGATGCCTTCCTGGTTACATTTACCACACCGGGGCCTAAAACTATTGTATTAGTTGTAAGCGCCAGCGGATGCGTTTCGCCTCCTACTTTCCAAACGGTAATAGTGCATCCTAATCCTACTGCAACATTTACTTTAACATCACCGGTGTGTGCCGGTTTCCAGGATACTATTAATTACACAGGCACCGGTTCAATTGCAGGCAACTATAACTGGACCATCAGTGGACCTAATACCACTTTGCCTAGTACTACCAGCAGGGGGCCGCTGGAAGTTAGCTGGAGCACAGCAGGCATTTATAGTGTTATATTAAACCTTACAGACAGTGGTTGTCCTGCTATTCCTGATACTTTGCCGGTAACGGTTAATCCTATTCCTCCTTCCTATGCCGGATTGCCTATGGCTTACTGCTCAGGCAGTTCAGTTACAATTGGTGGCGGTGACTCAATAGGATACGCTTATTCATGGTTCCCACCTGCCGGATTAACTAATCCTGCTATCAGTAATCCTACGGTAAACTTAACCAACACCGCTAATAGCATACTTGCTCAAAAATATGTGGTTACAACCACCAGCTTGGGCTGCAGTAGTACTGATAGCGTGGTAGTAACCGTAAATCCGGTACCCGTACCTATATTTACCCCGCCGGCTCCGGCCTGCCTGGGTAACACCTTTAACTTTAAAGTAGGCGGCGTTTACCTGCCAATGCCTGATTCAGCAACGTTCTTGTGGAATTTTGGCAATTTCGCTGCGCCTGCAACTTCAACATTAGATAGCCAGATTGTAACCTATACCGCTGCTACCACCAGTGCAATTTCATTAACTATTACACAGACTTTCACCAATTGCACTGCAACTTTCACCGATTCATTAACTGTTTATCCTATACCGCAGGCCCTTGTTGCGCCGGATACAACCCATGGTTGCCCAAATCTTGAAGTATGCTTTTTAAATACCTCGGTAAGCGTTAATCCATCGGTTTACTACTGGAGTTTTGGTGATGGTTCTACTGCCGGCGATTCAGCCCCTTGTCATACTTACGTAGGCCCGGGCGTTCATGATACCGCACAACTTTACACCGTATACTTTAAAATAACTTCATCTCAGGGATGCGTTGACTCTGTTACCCTGGATACGGTAATAAAAGTGATACCTCTTCCGGTTGCGGCGTTTACGCCAAGTGCCACAGTTATTTTACAACCCGCCACTGAAATTGATTTTACAAACGAGAGTTTAAATTCAGTTACCTATTTGTGGAATTACAGTTCAGTAGGGATAGAAAATGCCATTGTGGGCAGTTCAACGGATGTTAATCCTATTTATAATTTTACGCAATACGGCCTTTATAACGTTATGCTGTATGCTTACAATGCTTACATGTGCGTAGATTCAACCCAGCAGCCAATTACGGTTTTACCTCCTAATGATTTCTTTATCCCTAATGCCTTTACCCCTAATGGTGACGGACGGAATGATGAATTTTTTGTTCAGCTTCAGGAAGGCGCAACGTTGCGTTCAATGAAGGTATTTGACCGCTCGGGCGAAAAGGTATTTGACGGACTTGAACATTGGGATGGAACCTACAAGGGAAAGCCTTGTCCTCCGAATGTATATGTTTACGAGTGTGTGATACATCTGGATACTGCCCCCGGAGATATTTTACGCAAGGGTAGTGTTACCCTGATAAGATAATTATCGCATCCGGTTTTATAATTATTAAAGACCCCGCTCTAACACTTAAAATGAAGTGGTGGAACGGGGTTTTTGGTTCCCTTTTTTCTGCGCCTAATGAGATTTCTTTGGAAGATGCCCAAAAGACAGGTATAGCACGGAGCAATTAATCAGTACCGGCCTGAAAATGTTTTGAAGATGATAACAACCGTAAACGCAAAGGACACAAAGGCCAGCAAAGATTTGTATCATGCAGTTCTACGGAAAATAGCTGGCAGCCTACTCACCCCTGTCCTGCGGACATCCCCTCTCTTTGAAAAAAATAGAGCGGAAATGCGAATACAAATTCAGGGTTGGCATTTATCGAAGAAGGCTAATTCTTCGCAGTCCTTTGCATTGTATTCCTTTGCGTGAACCTGTATTTAAAACCAACTATCTGCAATGCTTATCATTGGCAGCAAATACATAGTGAACAGATGAGTAATACAAAATGATTTTGACCATTTAATGATTTTC
>CAISWS010000277.1 GCA_903889265.1 uncultured Bacteroidota bacterium | reverse complement strand
TATTTAGGGAACGAAGCCGTCATAGGCTCCAGCATCAAGGCATGTGCCAGTGCCTTGGTATCATCATCAGCCGCCGATTGAGTCATGGTCCATTTATACAGAGCGGTAATAGCCTCAGTTTCTGTATCGGGTAGCAAATCAGCAGGAATGCCTAATAAATATCCTATATATTTCCATAAATGAAGAACGCCTCTTATTTCCTTTTCAGTTGGGCTAAGGCCCACCCTTTTCAAACCCTCCATAAACACCAGCGAGAAGCCCAGGTTAGTGGCCACCATATCGCCCTGGTTAATGGGTGCGCCCCATAAATCGTTGCTCCAGCCCGGTGTTCTCTGAATAGCTGCCCTGGCATAAGCATGCATTAACCGAACCTGAATAGCACTCTTAAACCCAATAGCATTACGCTGCATGGCACCGGCACCGGTAACATGCACCCAAAACTCAACCGTTTCAGCCATTCTTTTAGCCGCACCTTTTTTTAATGCTTCGGTATAAATCAACGGCTTGTTAATTGCAGACGATTCATACCCTCCCATCAAACAATAATTGCGCAACACCACCAATGCAAACGAACCAGCCCTGCGGCAATATTCCGAACCGGTTTTAAGTAAATCGGGGTTCAGCCAATCCGGCATGTAATCTGCCTCGGCAAACAACTGCACCAAAGATTCCGGTGGTTCAGGAACAGAGCTAATCCCGTTTTTAAGCGCCTGCTCAATTAACGCGTGGGCTTTATGAAAACCCATTACATCAAACACCTCCTTAATCACCCTGTCCCCAACTAAATCATACTCTAAAAAAAGTCTACCGCTTTGTTCAATTTCCTCTTTACCCGGCAGGCTGTCTAACTTTTCCAGCATCTTTTTACCAGCGCCATCTTTCCAGTATTCTGAAAAACCGGGCGATGGATAAACAAATCTTTGCGGTAGCATGGATGTGGGGTTTAGTGATTGCTTCAAAAGTAAAAAATATGGGCAGACATACGCGGGTGCCTTTTCAGTTGTGCCTGCCTTCCAAAGATTCGGGAAGCATGATAAGGGCAATTTTGCTTCTCTCTTCAATTACATTAAACTAGCATAGAAAATAAAACCGGTCCAAATGAAACCAGTTGACATTAATAATACGCTGATTGAAGGTTATCTGCAACTTCCTAATAATCTAAGTACGAATAACAAACTCGATCTTATTTCAAAACTCTCTCTTTCTGTAAATGCTGCCGTACAGATAAAAAGAAACATTTTCACAAAAGTTTCGGTGCCTGTGACTCCATACTTTTTGCTGATGAAATTATTAATGACCTCAGGAAAAGCCGGACAATTAACCATCAAACCGAGCAGTTTTTAAAAAGTATCTGATTGCCAATAGACAAAATACTTTTCAATTACCTTCTTAAACGGCAAAAAGCGCGCGTAATTTTTCCTTTAATTCTTTCTCCTTGGCAAGCGGCAATTGCCCAAGTTTTCTTTGAATCAACTCAGCGGGTATAGTTACCATGCGATGAAGCCGGATAGTGGATTTTACCTTCAATCCCGATTCGTCAGAAGATTCAACCTCAATATCGCTGTTGGTCTTGTCTTTGGGTGTTTATCTAGTAATAAAGGCGATGACAATATGATTATGCTTCCCTATTTTCTCTGTGAGACAAACAGCAGGCATTACTTTAAACTCCGAAAAATCATCAAAAGGGAATGGCACCAAAACAACGCTATGCTTCATAGCTTAAAAGGTTTGCCATCGGCAAGTGTATAAATATCCTCCTTTTTATCGTTCAGGAAAGCTAATGAAGGATTGTCATTAATAGAAGTCAGCCAGTCACTTTCGTCAATATCCTCATCTTCAGAATACAATATTATCACCTTCACTTTTCGCTTACCTGATATAGCCAGTGGCTTATCCAGTTTTAACGCCCCCCATTTTTTAATCCTCCCCGTTGTTTCTAAAGCTTTCATTTCTAAAATCTTTACACCAATATACAAAAACCAAGGCAAAAAACGCCGTTCCAGGTATTCAACACTAGCAGCATACCTGTGCAAGCGCCTTTTCAGTTAGGTTCTCGCCTACAGAAGTGGGTTTATGGTGCAAAGATTCCCAGCACCGCCCCTGCTTCTACCCCCCACACAAAAAAAAGGCCCCGCTCTGTCAAAAGCGGGGCCCACGGAGATATTGTCAAAAAAAGCTTGTTATTCCTTCACTAACTTACGGGTAACTAATGATGCACCATCATAAAGCCTTACCAAATACATACCTTCCGCTAAGCCTGTCATTGGAATGGTGTAAATATTGCTTCCCGCAACCGTTTTACCTTCAAAAACTACCAATACCTGCCTGCCGGTAATATCCATCAGCTTAATGGAAATATTGCCTGCCTGGTTGCAGTTTAATGAAATCAGGGCGGTGTTATGCGCCGGGTTAGGATAAACCGAAATACTTTCGTTGTCAACAATAGTTGGTATACCTACCGTGCATGAATCGTAGCTTACAACAGCGTAGTTGGAAACCGCCGAACAGTTATTGAAACCTGTTTCAATAACCGTATAGGTACCTGAATCAGTTGCGGCATAAGTAGCGCCTATTGCCCCGGTAATGTTGTTACCATCTAACTGCCACTGGTAAGAATAGCCGGGAACAACATTGGCCGAAATTGTATCCGTAGTGCCCGGACAAACAAAGCCATCTCCGGTCAAGAACGCACCTGCAACGGGTAAAGCAATTTCATTGGCGTATAAACCGTTCGAAAGCGTGCTGCAGATATTTTGCGATATAATAACATTATACAACCCTGAATCGCCTACTGTAATAGAAGGCGAAACGCTTGGTAAAGTGTCTACATTACCGCCAACGCTTACAATCCACTGGTAGTTATATTGGGTACTGTCTGTAGCAGATAATGTTACGCTGTCACCACCGCAGAAGGTAAGGTTACCCATATTGGTTAAAACAGCCGATGGATATAAGTAAACCGTAACCTGCACGCCACCTGATGTAGAAGAGCAACCTGAAGAACTAACAACCGCATCGTAGGTGCCTGAATTGTAAATTACCAGGGTAGAATCTATTGCCCCGGAGATGTCATTTCCGTTAAACTGCCATTGATAGTTATAACCTGCACCGGTTGAAACACCTAAAGTAACACTGTCGCCCGTGCATAAAGTAGTTTGCCCAAAAATGCTTATAGAATCTGAAGGGTAAGGTATCTCATTCAGGTAAACAGAATTCGAAAGCAAACTGCATCCGTTTAACGTAACATCTACATAGTATAAACCCGAATCCTGCGCAGCATAGGTAGACGAAGTGGCACCTGCAATTCCAAAACTATCCTGGTACCACTGGTAACTGTATCCTGTTCCGGTAGCAGCCGCTAACAAATCGCTGTTGCCGGCGCAAATGGTGTTACCACCGTGGGCAATAACAAGGGCAGTTGGGTAAGCCCTGGTGGTTACTGTTACGGCACCTGAAGTAGCGCTGCAAATTCCTGCAGTTACACTTACAGCATAGCTGCCATTGGCAGTAACCGAATAGTTAATACCTGTAGCCCCGTTTACAGCACTACCGCCGCTTAACCATTGGTAGCTATAGCCTGAACCCGGCGTAGCCACAAAATTAACTGTATCGCCAGCGCAAGGGCTGGTTGTATCTAAAGCCGTAATAGCAGCAGTTGGCAAAGCATAAACCGTTACCGGTACACTGGCACTTGCCTGGCAACCGCTGTGGTCAATAACAAGCACCGAGTAGTTGTAAACGCCAACCACCGTAGGACTTGCCGTAGTAGCTGCTGTATTAGCCGAGTTAAGCCCTGTTATAGGCGACCAGCTATAAATATATGGCCCCGTGCCCCCGTTTGGTACCGCTGTAAGGGTAACCGAGTTGTTGCTGCCAAAACACCAGGCAGTATCGCCCGAAATGGTAATACCAGCAGTAAGGCTTGAACCGGTTACTGTAATAAGCACGCTGTTGGTATCAGAACAACCGTTGCTGTCAGCAACTTTAAGTATATAATTAGTGGTTGTTCCTAACTGGTTTACTGTTGGGTTTGCAATAACGCTGTCGCTCAACCCTGCAGAGGGTGACCAGCTATAGGTATAAGGGCTGGTTCCACCAGTTGCAGCAGGAGTTGCTCCAATAGTGATATTGGAAGCGCTGCAACCTGAAATACTCTGTGGCGTTCCGGCATGGGCCGATGGGCTTGGGTTAACACTGGTTACCACCGGTGCCGAAGTTCCGGCACAGGCATCAAAAGTTGCCTGCACGGTAAAGCTGCCCACACCCGAAGCATAGTAAAATTGATTGGTAGCACCATTAATAGCCGTGCCGCCCTGCAACCATTGGTAAGTATAACCGCTTACTACCGGGGTGGTAAGATAGATACTGTCGCCAGCACAGGTAGCTGTGCCCCCATGGGCGGTAATAACCGGTGTTGGGGTTGTTACGCTGTTTACAATAATACTGTTTGAAGTAGCTGAACATCCGTTATGAGTAACAACATCCGTATAAGCACCACTGGCATGCGCATAATAGGTTGAAGCAGTTGCCCCGGTTATATTAACTCCGTTATTTTGCCATTGATAAGCATATCCGGCACCGGTGGTGGCAATCAGTTTCAAACTATCCCCGGTGCAAAGGGTAGTACTGCCCTGGGTAAAAATGGCGGCGTTAGGCGGAGTGCTAACCGTTACCGTAATTATATTCGAAACTCCTTCGCACTGGTTTACAATTACATTCGATTTATAATTGCCTGCTGTTTTTGCCCAGTAGGTACTATGTGTTGCACCCACAATTATATTTCCATTCAGCCTCCATTGGTAAGTAGCGCCTGAAACAACGTTGGCACTAAGCTCAACACTGTCGCCGCGGCAAATAGAGGTGCTTCCGTTTGCAGTAATTGTATCAACAGGAGTATTAACCGTTACAGTAATTGGGTTTGATGTTGAACTTCCGCAGCTATTGGTAGCAGTTACTGAAAAGGTACCGCTTACCTTAACTTTAAGCGTTGCACCAACGTGCCCGTTACTCCAATGGTAAATTGTTCCTCCGCTGGCAACCAGCGTTACAGAATCACCATTGCAGAAAGTGGTAGGCCCTGTAGCTGTAATACTGGCCAAAGGCGGAGCATTAACAGTTACAGTACGGGTGGTGGTATCGCTGATGGTTCCGTTACCGGTAATAAGGGTAACAGTATAAGTGCCCGGCAGGGTATAAATATGAAAAGGGTTTTTAAGTGTGCTGGTATTCTGGTCGCCAAAATTCCAGAAATAAGTAGTTGCGTTGCCTGAAGTGTTTTTAAACTTAATGGTATCCTGAATACAACCCACCGCAGGGTTTACAATAAACGAGGCGGTCAATCTTCCGGAATCAACAACGTTCACGGTAAAAAAGTCAGTATCGCACCTTTCAGGGGAACAAGCCGTGTTGCAGGCAATCAGTTCTACATGGTAAAGTGCTGCAGAATCATAGTTGTGTGTAGGGTTGATAGCTGTGGAAGTATTCAATGCCCCGCTCGATGGGTCACCGAAATTCCACTGGTAGGTATTGGCGTTGGTACTGCTGTTTGTAAAGTTTGTAGCGGCATAACCTACCGATGGGTCAATAACCGGCGGCTCAGGCACATGGTGCTCTCTTGCAACCGGGGTAAGACAATGAATGGTATCCAGGTAAGTTACCGTAGTAAATTTTTGCTGAGCTCCGGCAAACGTACCGCTGGCAGTAAACACCGCGCCCGGATAAGAGGCATCAAACCATTTATATTCAAAGGAAGTGTATGGTGCAATAGGAATAACCGCTCCGTTGTAATCCAGCGTATCGGTATGCAGCACATAACTTCTTACCCTCACTGTTGAGCCGTAGGTGGCATAAGGCGAGGTAAGCGTTCCATAAGCATCGGCATAATTAATCCGGCGGTTATGGGCATGATAAATAAAATTCACTCCGTGTGCAGTAAGGTCAATATTATATGCACTTAGGGATGTATCGCGATTACCATAGTTAACCGGAAATTTAAGTAGTACATCCGGTGTAATATACTTACTGGTAAATCTAATCCCAATGCCGCTGATTTGGGTAGTGTAACCCAAAATGTTAGTTTCAAGTAAATTAGCAGTTTTAAGGTCGTTATTAACCACATCAGTAAGCACGGTTCCCTGAATGTTGGTATTGTTCTGGTTTTTAAATGCCAGGTTAGTTAACGCGTTAAACGATGCATTACAGTTACCGATAGTTCCTCCGGCGGCTACACATTCGTTTATAAACGTTGCCTTGTAACCAGCGGTAGCCGGGTAAAGGAAATCGTTGTAATACTGTGTTGTTGGAGTAAGGGTTGAAAAGTTCCAAACAGCATTGGCTCCGGCCTGGGCAAAGTTGAGGGTACTGGTATCAACATTTACCGATGTGTAAAAAAGCGAATCCCCCGCTACACCATATTCAGCCGAGGTGTACGGCCCCTGCGCCCGGGTAACAAAACAGATTAAAATAAAGCTAAATGCAAATAGTATTTGCTTCTTCATAACATAAGGTTAAGTGACATAATTACCCATAAGACAATGCATGCCTTGTAAGGTTTAAAGCGCGAAAATAAATTTATTTCAGTCGCTTGGCCAACGTTAACAATAAATTACAATTATAAAAATTCACTAAACCCTACTCAGGGTAAATTCTTTCCCGCAGGCTATGCTTTTTACTCAACTCCTTAACTGATTCTTCTCATTAAATGGCAGGGCTGCGCTCTATAAATTCGGGCTTTCATATTGGCACCAATAACTAAACTATGAGCAAAACCCGCACACTCGCCGAGCCATTTAAAATTAAAATGGTTGAACCCATCCGCTTAAGCACCAAGGAATATCGTGTTGACATATTGAAAAAAGCAGGGTACAACCCTTTTTTGATTAGAAGCGATGATGTTTATATCGACTTGTTAACCGATAGCGGCACCTCAGCCATGAGCGACCACCAATGGGCAGGCATTATGCTGGGCGACGAATCTTATGCCGGGGCCCATAGCTGGGAACATCTTGAAAAGGTGGTAAAAGACCTTTCAGGCATGCCATACGTTTTACCCACTCACCAGGGCCGTGCTGCCGAGCGTATTTTATATGGCATTTTAGGCGGCAAGGGGAAAGTTTTTATCAGTAACACCCACTTTGATACCACCCGCGCCAACATCGAATATACCGGCGCTGAAGCCTTCGACTGCCTGCACGAAAATGCCCTTGATACAGCAACACACATGCCTTTTAAAGGCAACATGGATATACAAAAGGCGCGCGACCTGATTAAGATTTATGGCAAACATAACATTGGCGCTTTAATACTAACCGTTACCAACAATTCAGCCGGTGGGCAACCCGTAAGCATGCAAAACGCCAAAGAAGTGCGCCAGTTATGCAATGAGTTTGGTTTAACCTTTGTGTTGGACGGCTGCCGGGTAGCCGAGAACAGCTATTTTATACGCCACCGCGAAGCCGGCTACGAGGAAAACACCTACCGCGAAATTGCCCATGAAATGATTTACCTGGCGGATGCATTTATCATGAGCGCCAAAAAAGATGGACTCGCCAACATTGGCGGCTTATTGGTAATGAAGGATAAGGATATGGCAGCAAAATGCACCAACCTGCTCATCATCTCCGAAGGCTTTGCCACTTATGGTGGCTTAACCGGCCGCGATATGGAGGCCATTGCCATTGGCCTTGATGAAGTTTTCGATCCCGATTACCTGCACTACCGCATTAAAAGCACAGAGTACCTGGGTCGGCACCTGGATGAAAAAGGTATTCCGGTAATTAAGCCTTTTGGCGGGCATGCCATTTATGTTGATGCCGGTAAACTTTACCCACACATCCCCTCCAATCAATATCCCGGCCAGGCCCTGGTCTGCGATTTATACACCAAAGGCGGAATAAGATGTGTGGAAGTAGGCTCCGTTATGTTCGGCAAATACGATGACGACGGCCACCTCCTGGCCGCCAAAACCGAACTGGTACGGCTCGCCATCCCACGTCGCGTATACACCCAAAGCCACATTGAATATGTAATTGATGTTTTTGACGATATTATCACCGATAAGCACAAGGCCACCGGCCTTAAAATAACCTACGAGCCGCCATTTTTAAGGCACTTTACGGCGAGGTTTGAGAGGTTGTAAAAATCGATGCACAGATTGACTCTTTAGAGTGAAGGAAGCGCCCCGGGATACGAGGTCTGATAATTAAGAACAGCCTATTCACACAAAGAATTACAAACATCTTTGCGGTTCTTTGCGTCGTTACTTTGTGCTCTTTGCGTTAACCGGCTGTTTTGATATGCCTATTCATGCATAAATTGTGTTTGGAAGGCCTCTACACAAACCCCAACTGCTCAAACTTCCGCCCCAATATCTTTTCATCATCCACCCCAAGCTGCTGGCTTAACAAGGTGGCATACACCTGCCTGAAATCAATTTTGTGAATCAAATCACCCTGGTCTAACCTCGCAAGGTCTGGTGTTTCATTAAAAATGCCGGTCTTTTTAAGGTTGGGGCTTATTACAAACACATTATTGGCGGTGCCGTGGTCTGTTCCCCCGCTGGCATTCTGGTTTACCCTGCGGCCAAACTCCGAGAAAACAAAAATGGTAACATCGTTAAACCGGCCGTTGGTCTTTAAATCGTTTACAAAAACATTCAACCCCTCCGAAAGCTCTTTTAAATGGGTAGACTGTGCGCTTTGCTGGTTTACGTGCGTATCAAAACCACTCAGCGAAGTATAAAAAACAGAAGCATCAACATCCGAAATAATCAGTTCCGAAATGGTTTTCAGGTCCTTGGCAAATCCGTTATTGGCATAAGCCGCCCTGGAGTGATAAATATTCGATTTCTGATATAAATAATCAGCGCTTGAAGATGTTTCTGCCAGCGTTTTATATAAATAATTCAAATTGTCATTCGCCGCATTAAATCCCGGTTTATTAAACGGCTCAGCATCTTTTACCAACTTATAAAACAGGTTTACATCATGCAGCGCCAGGCCATTCATATGCTGCCCTTTTAAAGCCAGGCTTAGCGAGTCATCTATTTCAATAGCCGAATACGGTTTTGCGCAACCCAAACAAGCCGCATCCAGATATCTTCCAATCCAGCCGGTGTTTACATAATCCGAACTATCAGAAGCCGTATGCCATATATCCATAGACCGGAAGTGCGACCGGTCAGGATTAGGATAACCCACGTTATTAATGATGGTTAACAAGCCCTCATCAAAAAGGTCTTTCATGCCCGCCATAGCCTCATTCATACCCAGTTCATCATTCAGCTTAATAAGCTTATCCTCTTTAATAGCAAGGGTAGGCCTGCTTTTATAATAAATATCGTTTCTGTAAGGAATGATAGTATTCAACCCATCATTACCACCAGAAAGCTGAACAATTACCAGCTTTTTACCATTCACAGAAACCAGCGAATCAGTTGCCCTTAAAAAATTAGGCACCATCATAGCCGTAGTAGCCAAAGCCGAAAGCTGTATAAAATCCTTTCTTTTCATATTATTTGCTTTTATCTATACTGTCATTCTTATTAAGCCTCCCTTTGGGGGAGGTTTGGAGGGGCCTTAACACAATTGAAACTCCGGCCTGCTCATTAAATAAACCACCGCACCCTTCAGCTTCGCATTCTTTTCTGTTTCCTTAAACCTGTAACCTGCACTGTCATAGCTTACCCCACCCGCCACCAGTAAAGCCTGGCTGATCTGGTTAAACAGGTCCGCATCACCGGTAGCTGTAAAATTCAAACCCAGTATGTCCCAGTTTATATTGGCATTCAGCTCAAAAAACTTTCCCTTCTTCTTCAGGCTTTTTTCTTTTAGCATCGCCATGTTTGGGTCAGTATCATCATCCACTTTCAGGCGCTGGGTAAACTCGCTCACCTCCAGCAGTTTGCGCCCAAAATCCATTCTGAATATCAGGCTCGAGCTATCAATCCAGCGTTTGCCATTGGGCCATCCCGCAACGTTCGGCGGTAAAAACAATACCTGCCCCAATATGCGCTGAACAAATATCAGTGCATCATCTCCACCGTATTCTGCCTTCAGCCAGCGGCTGGTATTTACAATCAACTCCACCGGCGATTTAATCCTTGCGCCCATATTCTTCGGGTCGTAAAACCAATCTGCCAGAAATATCTCCTTCATCAGCTCGCCAATATCATAGTCGCTCATATAAAACTTATGGCCCAGGTCGGCAATCACTTTTTCATCCCGCACATCGTTTACAAAAAACTGGTATATTTTACCGGCAATAAACCGCGCGCATTCTTCTTTGGCAAGTATCAAGTCAGTAATATCCTTGCCATCAAAATTGCCGGTTTTGCCAAAAAACTCTTTGCTGCCAAAATCATGCTGCTTATCCCTGAAATGAAAATCCAGCGTGTCTTTATCAAAACTCCAACCGGTAAAAGCGCGGGCAGCTTCTTTAATATCATGCTCGGTATAATTGCCCCGGCCAAGGGTAAATAACTCCATAACCTCACGGGCAAAGTTTTCGTTGGGGGCGTCTTTTTTATTCTGCTGGTTATTTAAAAATTTCAGCATAGCCGGCGATTGCGCTACTGCCAGCAGCATATTTTTAAAACTACCCAGCGCATTATTTCGCATAACATTATTGAGCGACTGCAACAAAACCGGGTTATCATCGCGGCAGGCAAAATGCCCGTGCCAGAAAAAGGTCATCTTCTCGGCTAACTGCGCCTGGTCTGTCATCATTTTTTTAAGCCAGGCAACGTTCAGGTCCACTCCTTTTTCAAGCAGCATTTTTCGGTACGCCTTTTTGGCATCCGCATCGCCCGATTTCATATCCGCCATTATACTTTCCACTTCCTCGCGCTTAATAGTAGTAAGCGCTTCCGGTTTGGAAGACCTGGAGAACAGTTCATTCACCACATCATCCCTTTTCTTTTTTGAGCAATCCTTTATCCCCTCCGGCGTAGCCCCGAAACAGGCCCGGTTCATTAAATGCTGATATTCTATCTGGTTCATATCTTCTTAGCTGTAGTGGTGAGATGCAAAAGATAAACGAAAGTTTAATGGCCCTGTTGTACCGGTTAAATTTATTAACACGGTAAGGTCATTTCGCCTTAGAGGGAGAGGTTGAACTGGTGCCAATACTATCCAACCCGGTGCAGGCAATGGCTGCAAACTTTTGTATCCCTTTTGGGCTAAAGTGGCATATGTCAGCAAAGTATTCACCGCTTTTAGGGAATTGGGCACCCAGGTCGGCCCAATGGGCATTTTTATAAGGCTTTACCCATATTTTACTATCGGCATTTATGCTTTCAATAAACCTGCTTACGTTTTGCGGGCTGCCCCATATTTCAGTTTCGCGCGAGTGGTCGCAGAAACTATAATCCAATGATTTATTCCGGAATTTAAGGCCCGAATAACCGGAAGGCACATAATAGGCAAAGGTGAGGTAAAGAAATTTAGCCCCCCGGTTCTGAGCCATATCCATTATTTGCTTCAAATTGCTTTCATAGCAAGGCAGGCTCTTCATATTACTACCGTAAACAAGCCACTGCGGACGCAGAGAATAATGCTTGGGTATATAAGCATCCTTTTCAAAAAGTGATTTAAACCGAATTTTCATCCAGTCATAAAAAAACGGAAGCACGGTAATATCTATTTCCGGATGTCTCATGATATGATTTATTTCATCGTACCACATACAGTGCGAGTAATCGCTCTTAAAAACATCCTCAGGGCAATTGTTTAAACGCGAATCATTTATTGCATCATAATAAATCACAACATCAAATTTCTTATCCTTCAGTAACCCGTATTTAATCAGGTTATCGCGTGAGCCATGCCCCACACCCGAAGCATTGTATATTTTTACCCGGTTGTAACCGGCAGGCACCTGCATGCACTTATTCATTTCACTTACAATATCCACCCAATCCCTATGCAGCACCGAGCAGGATAGTATCAGAATATCCAATGTTGAATCGGTATTTGAAATATCTGCCTGCTGAATAGGAATCAACTCAGGATAATACCTGTATATAACCGTTGAAGGATGAAAAAAGGCAGCACCGGTAGTTAAACAAAGCAACGCACGCAAACCGGCCTCCAGTAATAAAAAGCTGAATACCATAATCACCAAAACGAAGCCCGCCTTTTTCATTTAACGTAAGTATAGATATAATTTCAGAGAACAGCCCAAAAGCCGGTACCTGATGACTAAAGGGTTTATAAAAACAGTAATTACCGCTCAATATTGGTTAAACCTTAAACCAATATTCACACTGCATTTTTATCTTGATATATTCGCCACTGCTAAAAAAAATGCTTACAGCGTGAAAAGGGCCTTATACATATGTCTGCTTACTTTATTTGCACTTACCGCATATACGCAATCCTTAGTTAAGGATATATGTATTGGTTTGGGAGGTTCAAACCCCTCCAGCTTTGTTATTTTGGGCCACTTAACCTGCTTTATTGCCAACGACGGCATACATGGTTACGAGCTTTGGATAACCGATGGAACAGAAGCCGGCACCACCATGGTTAAAGATATAGACCCGGGCCCGGCTGATGCCTGTTATTACCATGGCCACCTTTCGTTAAAGCCAACAACTTTGCAGGTGTTAAGCAATAAAGTTTACTTTTTTGCCAACGATGAAACCCATGGATTTGAGCTTTGGTGCAGCGATGGAACCGACTTAGGCACCCACATTGTAAAAGATATTATGCCCGGCCAGATAAGTTCATCAACCGACCTTAACCTGGTGCGTGCAGGCAATTACCTTTATTTTGCTGCTACCGATGGCAAACATGGTACTGAATTATGGAAAACCGATGGAACTGATACCGGCACGGTAATGGTAAAAGACATATTTGCCGGGCCACAGCAAGGAAACCCGGTCTACCTTTTTGCCGATAGTGATGTGGTATATTTTGCCGCCAACGATAACATTCATGG